>CANRDC010000053.1 GCA_947629245.1 uncultured Oscillospiraceae bacterium
ACGTTCTTCACAAAGTCCTTCACGACCTTGTAGCTCACGTCCGCCTCCAGCAGCACCATCCGCACCTGGCGCATGGCGTCCTTCACGTCCTGCTGGGAAAGCCGCCCCTTGCCCCGGAGCTTCTTGAAGATACCGTTCAGTTTTTCCGATAAGCTCTCGAATGCCATATCACATCAGGCCCTCCAGCCGCGCCAGGATGTCCCGGCTCTTTTCCCCCTCCGGCAGCAGCTCCGCCAGGTCCTTTCGGATGGCGGCGACCGCCTCCCGGCGCTCCAGGAACCGGCCCACCAGACCGGTCTTGTCCTCATACTCCCGCAGAGCCGCCTCCGCCCGGCGCAGGATGTCCCACACCCCCTGCCGGGTCAGACCGTTTTGCTCCGCGATCTCCGCCAGGGACAGGTCCTCGTTCCAGTGCAGGTCGCAGGTCACGCGCTGCTTCTCGGTGAGCAGCTCGCCGTAAAAGTCCAGCAGAAGGGACCGGTCCAGGGGAGAGGTGTCCATGCCGCGCCTCCTTGTGTCAAGGCTTGCCGCTTTACAGCCTGCCTATCATACAACAGTTTCGCGGCGGTGTCAAGTGTTTTTCGTTGACAGCGCGGAAGCTATTGCCGCACGCTGAAATGCCCCCGCTCGTCCGTCATATCATGCAGGGTCAAGCCATTCTCCCGAATATACCTTCTCGTCCACAGGAGCACCAGGTCCCGGTATCTGAACAGCCTGTCCCCGGCGGGATCCCCGTAGCGTTGGGCGAGCTCCGCCGCGGTTGGAACGGCGGCGTAAAAGGCGTCGTCAAGCATCTCCAGCTCTCTTATGATGTCGGGAGCGGACATGGCCTCGTATCCGCCGATATTCTCCTGGGTCAGCGACAGGGTCAGGTGCCGCTCCACGGGTTCTGGAAACGCGCCCTCCTGAAGCCACCGGGCCTCCGTCTGGGTCCTGACCTTGGGCATGCGGGCCCGCAGGTCCGGCGGGAGCTGTTTCCATGTGGGCTCCGTCAGCCTTTTCGGCTCCAAAAACCACCCGCGCCCTTTTGCGTGGGGCAGGTACAGGCGGATGTCCTCGGTCTTATAGGCGGAGAGGATGTGAAAAAGTTCCTCCATCTGTCCGGCGTTCTCCTCGGTGATGGGGGCGCTGATATGGACGGGGAGCCCCGCGGCGTTCGCGGCCTTGAGCATGCTCATGAGAAGCGCAAAATCTCCCGGCCACCCGGCGAAGCGGTCATGGTAGTCCTCAAGCCCGTAGAACGTCAGGTCCACAAGCTCCACGCCGCTGTCCCGGACGCGCCCCATGAGCGCCTCGAGCGCTCCGTATGGCCTTACGGCAAAGCCGTTCATCTGCAAAAACCGGCCGCCCGGAGAGCCGATCTCCTGACAAAAGGCAATGTGATCCAAGAGCTCCGGCGTGTCCATGCAAAAGCCGATGTAATAGCTGAAGTTCACCGGAGAGCTCCCCGCGAGCCTCCGCGCCAGGGCTTTCGCCCGTCCGTACTCCGCTCCGGCGGCCGTGCCGTCGTATCCCAGCAGACAGTGCCTGCACCGGCAAGAGCAGGGCACGCAGAGGTTTTCCATATTCAAAAAAACGGTTTTCATCCCGGTCGCCTCCCATCATATGGTCGTTATGGCGACATGATATCACGCCGTAGGTCATGGCGCAAGCGGCGCTTCGTATATTCTCCCGCCGGGGCGGGAAAAATCCCAGGTATGGAAAAGATAAGCACTGAACGCCTGGCCGGATGGGGCGAACGAGCGGCCAGGAGCATCCCCATCAAAGGAACTGTCTCGGGAAGGAGCGCCGCCCGGCGGCTCAGCCGGGCCATGGAGACCGTGTCGGCCAAGGGCCGGGACGAGAGACAGCCCGCCTGGTTCGCGGACAACGAATATCTGGCCCGGCGGGAGGCGGACATCGCCGTCGCGGCCCTGCGGGCCGGGGGGCGGAAACTGCGGCGCGGCCCGGACGGGGCGGCGCTGGTCTCGCTGTGCCGGAAATTGGCGGAGGCGGGGCCCGTGACGGAGGAGCGGATCGAGGCGTTTCTCACCGGGGCCCGGCGGACAGCGGAGCTTCCCGAAAACGAGGCGGCGCTGGTGGGGGCGGCTCTGCGGGCGGCGCTGGTGGAGGCGCTGGCGGGGCCGGACGTGGACACGGCCATGGCGGCGGAGCTGTTCACCAGCCTGCGGACCCTGGCGGACATGGACCTGACCCGCGCTCTGGAGCGGTCCGACCCGGTGGACGCGCTGCTGCGCCAGGATAAGATATATCCCGCCATGGACGAGGCGAGCCGGGCCCTTTACAGGGCGCGGAACCAGCGTCTGGCCAAAAAACAGGGGATATCGGCCCTGGACGCGGCCCAAAAGGCCATGGACAGCGGCCTGCACGAGACGCTGTTCCCGCCGGTCCGGAGGACCGGCGCGGGCTACATCGCCGCCAGGGTATTCATCCCGGCGGCGCTGGCGGTGCTGGCCTGGGCGGCGTCCGGGAGCTTCTGGACGGCGCTTTTGACGCTGGTCCCGCTGTCGGAGCTGACCAGGGTAGGGCTGGATTCGGCGCTGCTGCGCTTCGTCCGGCCCCGGCGGCTGATGCGTCTGGCGCTGGAGGACGGCGTGGGGCCCGAGGGCCGGACGGTGTGCGCCGTGTCGGCGCTGCTGACCGACGACGAGACCGGACCGCGCCTGGCCCGGCGGCTGGAGGAATATAAGCTGGCCAACCGGGACTGCGGGGAGCATCTGGTGTTCGCGCTGCTGGCCGACCTGCCCGACGGGGAGGTCTATCCGCCCAAGGAGGCGTACCGGCTGGACGGGGTGAAGGCGGTGATCGACGGGCTGAACGAGACATACGGCGGCGGCTTTTTCCTGCTGACCCGCGAGCCCGCCTGGAACGCCGCCGACGGGGTATATTCCCCCTGGGAGCGAAAGCGGGGGGCCATTTTGGAGCTGGCCCGGCTGGTCCAGGACCGGCCCAACCAGCTCGTCTGCCTGGCGGGAGATATGGAAAAGCTCCGGGCTCGGTATATCCTGTGTCTGGACGGGGACACCCGGCTGGTGCCGGGTTCGGCCCGGTCCCTGATCGGCGCGGCCATGCACCCGCTGAACGCGCCGCTGGTGGAAAAGGGCGTGGTGGTCAGGGGCCACGGGGTGCTCCACCCCCGGATGGCGGTGGAGCTGGACCGGGCTCTGGCCACGGACTTTGCCCGCATCTGGGCGGGCCAGGGGGGCACGGACCCCTACGGCGCGCCTACGGGGGAGCTGTATACGGACCTGTTCGACCGGGGCGGCTTCGCGGGCAAGGGCATCGTGGACGCGGCGGCGTATCTGGCGTGCCTGGAAAACCGGTTCGAGGACAATAAGGTGCTCAGCCACGACGCCCTGGAGGGGGCCTATCTCCGGGGGGCGTATGTGGGGGACGTGGAGCTGACGGACGGCGCGCCGGTGACGGCGGAGGCCTGGTTCCGGCGGCTGCACCGCTGGACCCGCGGGGACTGGCAGAACCTGCCCTGGCTTTTCAAGGCCGGGCGGGACCTGCCGGTGCTGGAGCGGTTCCGGCTGTTCGACAGCGTCCGCCGGAGCCTGGTGGCCCCGACCAGCCTTCTGGCGCTGGCGCTGAGCTTTTTCCGGCCTGAGCTCCGCTGGGCGGCGGGGATCGTGCTGGTGTGCCTGGGGGCGGAGGCGGTCCACGCGGCCTTTGCCGGACTGTTCACCCGGACGGCGGACGCCCGCGTCCGGTGCAGGAGCGGCGTGCTCCGGGGCGCGGGCGGGTCTCTGACCCGGTTCCTCGCCCGGCTCATCTTCCTGCCCTGGGAGGGGTATACCTGCGCCTCCGCCGCCGTCACGGCCCTGTGGCGCATGACCGTCAGTCATAAGAGGATGCTCCTGTGGGTGACGGCGGCCCAGTCGGAGCTGGGCGGCCGCGTGAGCGCGTCCATGTGGTTTTCCGTGGGCCTGGGCCTGGCCCTGGCGGTGCTGGCTCCCGGTCCGGCGGGCAAGTCGGTGGGCGTGGTGTGGCTGGCCGCGCCGTTGTTCGCATGGCTGTCCGGCCAGGAGCTCCCGGCGAAAAACGCGCTCACCGACAAGGACCGGGCGTTTCTTCTTAGATCCGCCCAGGCCATCTGGGGCTATTTCACCACGCTCTGCACCCGGACGGACCACTGGCTGCCCCCGGACAATTTCCAGGTCCAGCCTCCCAAGGGCACGGCCCATCGGACCAGCCCCACCAACATCGGCCTGGCGCTGGTATCGGCTCTGGCCGCCATGGAGCTGGACATCGCCCCCGAGAGCGAGGCGGCGGCCCTGGCGGAGCGCATCCTCTCCACCGTGGAGAAGCTGGACAAGTGGAAGGGCCATCTCTACAACTGGTATGACACCCGCACCTGCGCGCCCCTGCAGCCGGCGTATGTGTCCACGGTGGACAGCGGCAACCTGTGCGCGAGCCTCATCTGTCTGGCGGGCGGCATGGCCGCTCACGGACGGCCCGACATCGCCGAGCGGGCCCGGACGTTGGCGGACGCCATGGACCTGGCGGCGCTGTACGACGCCGATAAGCGGCTTTTCCGCATCGGTCTGGACCCGGCCGACCGCGAGCCCAGCCCCGGCCACTATGACCTGATGGCCTCCGAGGCCCGGCTGACAAGCTATCTGGCCTGCGCCAGGGGGGACGTGCCTGTGCGCCACTGGCAGAGCCTGAGCCGGGCGCGGCTGGCTCTGGACGGCTGGCGGGGCCTGGCCAGCTGGTCCGGGTCCATGTTCGAGTATCTGATGCCGGAGCTGTTCCTGCCGCTGATAAACGGCTCCATGCTGTGGGAGACGGCGCGATTCTGTCTGTACGCCCAGCGGCGGCGGGGCAGCCGGGCCAAGGCCCCCTGGGGCAACTCCGAGAGCGCCTTCTTCTCTCTGGACGCCGGGATGGATTACCGCTACAAGGCCCACGGCGCCGGAGCGCTGGCTCTGCGCCGGGATGTGGACGGGGAGCTTGTGGCGGCGCCCTACGCCAGCTTTCTGGCCCTGTGCGTACACCCCAAGGCGGCGGTGGAGAACCTGCGGCGGCTGAAACGGGCGGGCATGTGGGGCCGGTACGGGTTTTACGAGGCCCTGGACATGACCCCTGGCAGGACCACCGGAGACGGGGAGGTGGTGGCCTGCTTCATGAGCCACCACCTGGGCATGAGCCTGGCCGCCGTGGCCAACTGCCTCGGCGGCGGCGTGCTGCGCCGGTATTTCATGGCGGATCCGGCCATGGCGGCGTTCCGGCCGCTGCTGGCCGAGCGGGTGCCTCTGAGCGGCGCGGTGCTGCGCCGCAGCCGCAGTCCCCTGACCCGCCCGCCGGAGAGCCGACCCGAACGGCCCGTGTTCCAGTGGGAGGGTCCGGGCCATACGCCGACGGCCCCGGCCTGGTTCCCCATGTCCAACGGGGTGTATACGCTCCTGGCCTGCGACGACGGCCGGTGCCTGGCCCGGACGGAGGGCGTGCTGCTGTACCGGCCGGAGGGCTTCGCCCTGGCCGTGGACGACGTCCCCCTGACCCCCTCCCGGCGGGAGGCCGCGTTCTATCCCTGGCGGTACGAGGGCGGGACGCTGACCTTCACGGGCAGGCGGGCCGGGCGCGTGACCTCCGCGTCCATGGCGGTGGCCAGCGGGGAGCGGGGCGAGCTGCGCCGGATCACGGGCCCCAGCGGGGGAAAGCTCACGGTCCGCTTCGAGCCGGTGCTGGCCCGGCAGAGCGACTTTGCGGCCCATCCCGCCTTCTGGCGGCTGGGTCTGGAGATCGCCGCCCACCGGGGCGCGGTGCTGGTCCGGCGGCTGGCCAGAGGAAATCTGCCGGAGATGTGGCTGTGCCTGGCCGCCACGGTGGATCTGAAGCTGGACGTCGGCGCCGGGTGGCAGATGCACGGTCCGGCGTCGGTGTCGGCCACCCTGCCCGAGGGCGGGTGCGCGGCCCTGGCGCTGTGCTTCGGCGAAAGCCGCCGGGCGGCGGAGGCCGGGGCCAGGCGGGTCCTGACCGGCGCCGGGGCGGATATGGCCGGTTCCATGGCGTCTTTGCTGGGGCTGAACGCCGACGGGATGCGCGCGGCGTTCGAGCTGTGCGCGGCGGTGTGCTCGCCCCGCGTGGAGGCCCGGCCCGATTCCACCAGGGAGGTCCTTTGGAAAAAGGGCCTGTCCGGGGACCTGCCAATTTTGTATGTGACGGCTGGGGAGGAGCTGGACGAGGCCAGGCGATGCATCAAGCGCCACGCTCTCATCGCCGCCTGCGGCGTGGAGGCGGACCTGGTGATAGACACCGGGGAGGAGGGAGAGTACCTCCAGCCGAAAAAGGACGCTCTGCGCCGGTATCTGGAAAAGTACGGCCTGGCCGCCTTCGAGGGGGCCAGGGGCGGCGTGTGGTTCACCGGCGGCGACGGTCTGGCCGCGGCGGCGGCGGTGGTCCGGCCTGTGCGGGAGCGGAGATTCGCGGGCCTGCCCGCGCTGCGCCCGGCTCCGAGGCGGGGCTGGCAGGCCCCGGCGGTGGAATATCTGGCCGGAGGCGCGGTGAGCTATCTGACGCCGCCCCTGCCGCCACGGGCCTGGTGCAACGTGCTCACCAACGGCCGGTTCGGCTATCTGGCCGCCGACTGCGGCACGGGCTTCATGTGGCTGGAGAACGCCCGCGAGTGTCCGGTCGACCCCTGGCTCAACGACCCCCTGGCCACCACCGGCGGCGAGACGCTGGAGCTGGTCACGGCCCAGGGCCGGAAAAGCCTGTTCGCGGGCGAGGGCCGCTGCCGGGTGGTCAACGGCTTCGGCTGGACACGCTGGGAGCGGGACGGCTGCAGCCTCACGGCCTTCGTGCCCAACGGCTTCCGGGCCCGGATCATGCTCATCGAGGGCGGCGAGGACGCCTATATCGGCTGGCGCCTGCCCCTGACCATGACGGCCAACGCCGCCGACGCGCCCTGCGTCATCACCGGGATGGAGGACGGGTGCCTCACGGCGGTCAATCCCCGGAGCATGTTCCCGAACGAGGTGTTCCGGGCGGCGTGCAGCGAAAAGCTGTCCGGCTTCACCGGGGACGAGGCCGCCTGGCTGGAGGGCCGGATGGACGGCAAGACGGGGCCCGGACTGCGGCCCTGCTTCGGCGCCCTGTGGAAGGGCGGCGGGGTGAGCGTGCTGGTCTGCGGCTATGAGAGCGCCCAGACTCTGAAGGCCCTGGCGGACCCGGACCGGGCGGCACGGGAGCTTCTGAAAGTCCGGGACGGCTGGCGGGCCACCCTGAGCCGGGTGCATATCCGCACGCCCAACGAGGACCTGGACCGGATGATGAACGGCTGGGCGGCCTATCAGGCCCTGGCCTGCCGGATCATGGGCCGGACCAGCATGTATCAGAGCGGCGGAGCCTACGGCTTCCGGGACCAGCTGCAGGACGTGACCAATCTGCTCATCATGGCGCCTGCCCGCGCCAAGCGCCACATCCTGACCTGCTGCGCCAGGCAGTTCCGGGAGGGGGACGTGCTCCACTGGTGGCACGAGACCCCGACCGGGCCCAGAGGCGTGCGGACCCGGTGCTCGGACGATCTGCTGTGGCTGGTCTGGGCCCTGTGCGAGTACGTGGAAAAGACGGGGGACACCGGCCTTTGCGCCGAGAAGGCCCCCTGGCTGGAGGCGCCGCCCCTGGCCGAGCGGGAGCAGGACCGGTATTTTACGCCCGCTGTATCAAAAGAGGAAAGCACGGTGCTGGACCATGCCCGCAAGGCCATAGACCGCGTGCTGCTTCGGGGCCGGGGCCCCCACGGGCTGCTGTATACCGGCTCCGGGGACTGGAACGACGGCATGGACAAGGTGGGCGGCGAGAGCCAGTGGCTGACCTGGTTTTTCATCCACACCGCCCGGCGGTTCTCGGCCCTGCTGGGCCGGATGGGGGAGCTGGACGGCGTGCGGTACGCGGACGCGGCCAAGCGCTACGCCACCGCCGCAGAGCGGAGCTGGAACGGCAGCTGGTACCTGCGGGGCTGGTGGGCCGACGGCGCGCCTCTGGGCGCGGTGGGGACCCCGGCCTGCGCCATCGACTCCATCGCCCAGAGCTGGGCGGCCTTCAGCGGCACGGCGGACGCCGAACGGGTCCGCACGGCCCTGCAGGCGGCGGCGGACCATCTCTATGACCGGGCCCACGGCCTGGTGAAGCTGTTCGATCCGCCCTTTGCCGGGGACGGCCGGGACCCCGGCTATATCCGGGCCTGCGGTCCCGGCTTCCGGGAAAACGGCGGCCAGTACACCCACGGGGCTATATGGCTGGCCTCGGCCCTGCTCAAGGAGGGCATGACGGACCTGGGGGCCGGCATGCTCCTGGATATGCTCCCGGCCCGGCACCCACGGGAACAGTGGGGGGCGGAGCCCTATGTGCTCTCGGCGGACGTGTCCGCCAACCCGGACCATTACGGCGAGGCTCTGTGGAGCTGGTATACCGGGGCGGCGGGGTGGTTTTTCCGGGTGGTGCTGGAGGACCTGCTTGGCATCCGGCTGGAAAACGGCCGCCTGACGGTGGAGCCCCGGCTGCCCTCCAACTGGGACGGCTACGAGGCGGAGATCTGCTCCCGGCGGGTCATCGTCAAGGACGGCAAGGCCCGCATCGTGTAAAATGGGTGACGATACCGCCGCGCACGCACGACCCCTCCGCGCCGCCTTACGGCGGCCCGCCTCCCCATACACAGGGGAGGCGTTCCCTTTTGTGTGCCTGCGGCACAATAAATTGGCATTTTCAAACGGAGCGATATGTGCTATAATACATTATAGCAAATTATACCAGGATGGTGGGTGAGCTGCGTGCGCGAGACGCGAAGGGAGATCCTGCCGGGCGTGTATATGACATGCCTGCAGACGGATAAATTCAAGACCGGGCTATTGAGCGTGAACCTGCTGACCCGGCTCAGCCGGGAGACGGCGTCGAAAAACGCCCTGATCCCCAGCGTGCTGCGCCGGGGCACGGTGAACAGCCCGGACATGGACGCGCTGGCGGCCCGGCTGGACGGCCTGTACGGGGCCCGGCTGGAGCCGGCGGTGCGGAAAAAGGGCGAGATCCAGTGCGTGGGCTTCTGGGCGGACTTCGTGGACGAGGCATGGCTGCCGAAGGGCGAGAGCCTGCTGGAGCGGGTCGCCGCGCTCATGGGCGAGGCGCTGCTCGCGCCCAACACCAGGGGCGGATTGCTGCTGCCCCAGTATGTGGACAGCGAAAAGGAAAAGCTTTTGGAGGACATCCGCGCCCGTGTCAACGACAAGATATCCTACAGCCGCTATCGGATGACGGAGCTCATGTGCGAAGCGGAGGACTACGCCGTGGACGTGCTGGGCACGGAGGCGGAGGCGGAGGCCGTCGGCTATGTGGCACTGACCCGGCATTACCGGGCGCTGCTGGCCTCGTCGCCGGTGGAGGTGTTCTACTGCGGCACCGCCGACCCGGACCGGGCGGAGCGGGCCGTGCGGGACGCGCTGGCCACCCTGCCAAGGGGCGAGCTGGACATGGATCTGGGCACGGACATCCGCATGAACACGGTGGAGGAGCAGCCTCGGTCGTTCACCGAGGACATGGACGTGACCCAGGGGAAGCTGGCCATCGGCTACCGGCTGGGGGCGGCCATGGAGGAGCCGGATATGGCGGCGCTGCAGGTGATGAACGCGGTGTTCGGCGGCGGCGTCAGCTCGAAGCTGTTCATGAACGTGCGGGAAAAGCTGAGCTTGTGCTACTTTGCCAGCTCCGCGGTGGATCTGATGAAGGGCGTGATGGCCGTCGTCAGCGGCATCGAGGTCAAGGACAAGGATCGGGCCCTGGAGGAGATCGGTCGGCAGCTGCAGGCCGTGAAGGACGGGCTTATCACCGACGAGGAGCTGCACGCGGCCAAGGCGGGGCTCGCCAACGACCTTCTCAGCGCCGCCGACAGCGCCGGGGCGCTGGAGAGCTTCTGGCTGGGCCAGAACCTGCTGGGGCTGGAGTACGGCCCGGAGGAGCTGGCCGCGCTGGTGGAGGACGTGACGCGCGAGGACGTGGTGAAGGCCGCCGCCGGGATCGAGTGCGACATGGTGTATTTTCTCCGGGGGACCGAGGAGGATGAAGATGCAGAGGATTGATTACCCCGCTATCGGGGAGACGCTGTATACGTCGAAGCTGTCCAACGGTCTGTCCATATTCGTGGTGCCGAAGAAGGGCTACCGCAAGAGCTTTGCCTGCTTTGTGACCAATTACGGCGGCGCGGACCGGCGCTTTACCCTGGCCGGAGAGGCGAAGGACACCCCCGCCGGTGTGGCCCATTATCTGGAGCACAAGATGTTCGATATGCCGGAGGGCAACGCCCTCATGGCTCTGGAGGCGGCGGGGGCCAACGCCAACGCCTTCACCTCCGAGGCCATGACGGCCTACCATTTCACCTGTACCCAGAATTTTGACGAGGATCTGCGCACGCTGCTGCGCTTCGTCTCCACGCCCTATTACACCCAGGAGAGCGTGGACAAGGAGCGGGGCATCATCGCCCAGGAGATCCGCATGTACGAGGACGACCCGGACGATCAGGTCTACATGGGCCTGATGCGCCAGCTCTTCGCCCACAATCCCCTGCGGGACGATGTGGCGGGCACGGTCCAGACCATCCAGGACATCACCCCCCAGGTGCTCTACGACTGCCACAAGGTGTTCTACCACCCCTCCAACATGGCGCTGTGCGTGGTGGGGGATGCGGACCCGGAGGCGGTGGAGCGGGCCGCGCGGGAGCTTTTGACGCCGGAGAGCGCGCCGCTGCCCGTCCGGGATTACGGTCCCGCCGAGGGCCCGGAGCCGGTCCGAGCCCGGTCTGAGCGGGTCATGGAGGTATCCGCGCCCATCTTTCTGGGCGGCTTGAAGCTGGGGCCCGCCGCCACGGGGCCGGAGGCCCAGAAGGAGCGGCTCACGGCGGGACTGGCCCTGCGGTGCCTGTACGGAAGGAGCTCGCCGACCTATCTGGACCTGTACGATAAGGGCCTTCTCAACGGCACCTTCGGCTGCAGCGCGGACTATGCCGCCGGGCAGGGTTTTGTGATCTTCGGCGGGGAGTCCCGCGACCCGGACGCGGCGAACGCGGCCCTGCTGGCCGCGGCGGAGGCCGTGGGGGAAAACGGCTTCGACCCGGCCCTGTTCGACCGGCAGAAGAAGGCGTCCTATGGCGGACAGCTCCGGGCGCTGGGGGATTTCCGGAGCCTGGGCGTGAGTCTGGCGGAGGGCTGCTTCGCCGGATATCAGCCGCTGGACAGCTTCCAGGCGCTGGAGACGGTCACCTGCGCGGACGCCTCCGCCTGGGTCCGGGAGCACATCGTGCCCGGCCGGGCCGCCCTGTCCGTCGTGCGCCCGAAGGAGGCAAAGGTCTGATGAGCTCCGCGTCCATTTCCTTTCCCATGCTGGGAAACTGGTCCATTGACCCATCCAATTCCTTCACCCTGTTCGGCCACACCTTTTACTGGTACGGGGTCATCATCGCCTGCGGCTTTCTGCTGGCGGTGGCGTACTGCATGCGCCGGAGCGGCGAGTTCGGCATCCGGCAGGACGACCTGATCGACGGGCTGCTGTTCGCGGTGCCGCTGGCCATCATCGGCGCGCGGGCCTATTACGTGATCTTTTACGGCCACTATGACTCCTTCTGGGACATGTGCAAGATCTGGGAGGGCGGTCTGGCCATTTACGGCGGGGTGATCGCCGCGGTGCTGACGGTGCTGGTCGTGTGCCGGGTGAAGCGGATCTCCGCCCTGGCCATGCTGGATCTGGTCAGCTTCGGCCTGCTCATCGGCCAGTGCGTCGGCCGCTGGGGCAACTTCATGAACCGGGAGGCCTACGGCTACGAGACGGAAGTTTTCTGCCGCATGGGCCTGACGCTGAACGGCGAGACCATCTACGTCCACCCCACGTTTTTGTACGAATCCCTGTGGAACCTGGCGGGCTTCGTGGGGCTGCACGTACTGTCGAAAAAGACCGTCCGAAAATTTGACGGCCAGTATTTCCTGACCTATCTGCTCTGGTACGGTCTGGGCCGGTGCTGGATCGAGGGCCTGCGGGCCGATTCGCTGTACATAGGAAACAGCGGCGTCCGGGTGAGCCAGCTCGTGGCGGGCCTCACGTTCCTGCTGGCGTTGACGATCCTGGCGGTGGTCCTGCGCCGGGGCGGGTGCTCGCCGGAAAAGCTGTGGGTGAACCGGGCCGCGGCCATGGCGGCGGAACAGGCGGGAACGGACGAGCCCGTGGAACTGCGTGAGGACCTTTCCGACGCGGCGGCGGAGAGCGGTCCGGGACCGGCTGCCGGAGAGGCAGAGGCCAAAGATAAAAACCAGGAAAAAGACGAATAAACTTCCACGTTAAAAGCGGGGAAAAGAAATACACTAAAATTGTAAAAGGGAGGCTATCACTATGTCTGGATTCAACGATTTTATGGGCAAGGTCAGTCTGCTGGCGAACAGAGCCGCGGAAAAGACCAAGGACCTGGCGGCGGTTGCCGCGGAAAAGACCAAGCAGGTCAGCCGCGTTGCCAAGCTGAACATGGACATCTCCGCCCAGCGGGAGACGATCAGGAAGGTTCAGGCGGAACTGGGTCGGCTGTACTATGAGGCCCACAGGGACGATCCGGAGCCGGGCCTCGCCCAGGCGTGCCGGGAGATCGACGCGGCGAACGAGGCGATCGCCTCCATGGAGGCGGAGATCGCCCAGATCAAGGCGGAGAGCGATACGCCCCAGGACGCGGACTTCGCGTCCGTGGTGGACGCCACGGCGGCCGAGGCCGACGTGGAGGTGGAGGTCACCGTGGAGACGCCCGCCGCGCCGGAAGCGCCCGCCGCGCCGGAGACGCCCGCCGAACCGGAGATGCCCGCCGCACCGGAGGCGTCCGCCGAACCGGAGGGACCCGCCGAGGAAGCGCCTCACTGGGATTGAGATAGGGATAAAAATACCGCCGGACCCACAGTTCACAGGGGTCCGGCGGTCATTTTATTTTCAGGGATCTTTCCGCTTTCGAAAAGCCAAAAACTTGCTGAGGATATAGTTCAGGATGATGACCACGACGGAGACGGCCACCTTGGCCGCGAAGCCCTCGACGCCGAACAGGGTCTGGTCCAGTCCCAGCTTCATGAGCAGGGGCAGCCCGCCGATCTCCACCAGTCCGGAGAAGATGCGCCCGGCGAAAAACGCCGCGGCCTCCTTGAGCCACGTGGGCCACGCCCAGCTCCTGGACCGGAACACCCACAGCTTGTTGGTCACATAGGCGAAGCTCACCGCGCACACCCAGCTCAGGATATTGCCGGTATTGACGGGCAGCCCGAGCGCGCCGACGAACAGGGCGTAGGTGGCCCAGCTCACTACGGTGGTCAGTACGCCGAAGAAGAGATAGCTGAGGATCTCACGATATTTCAAAAGCAGCGATTTTATTTTTTCCATTTCAGATCACTCGCTCAGATATACTTCGTGGACGGTCTCCGCCGTGGAGCTGCGGACGGTCCAGACGGAGAAGCCGTCGTAAGGGAGCATCCCGTCCTCCGCGTCCACCTGCAGGCAGGAGGGGCCGTATGTGGGCGTGCCGGTGGGCTGTCCCACGGCGGCGTACAGCTCCTCCACGGGCAGGCCCACGCAGGCCAGGGCCTTCTCATACGCCTCCTGGGACGTCTGCGCCGTCGGCTCGCTCTGGGTCTGCTGGGTATCCGTGCCGGAGGCGGGGGGCGTTTTGCCCTCCGAGGCGTTGGTGGCGGAGGCGGTCAGGATATCCGACATGTCCGGGGTGGCTGTCGGCGTCGGCGTCGTGCCCGCGCCGACGGGAGCGCCCGCATGGCCCCCGCAGCCGCCAAGAGAGAACGCTATGGCGGCGAACAGGAGCAGCGATAGTATCTTTTTCATAGTGGGTACCTCCTTGGGACAGGGATGACAAATGTAAATTCAGGGCGTTATCGGGAGATCTGATAGATGCTGATACCGTCCTGACTGTAAACGAGGGGATAGTTTTCGGCGAAATAGTCATAGTCCACGGTGTAACTGCCGGTCTCCGAGCCGCTGATGTACACATAGTCCACGCCGTATTGCGCGGCAAGGGTCTCAAAGACCTCTCCGCCCTGGTACATCTGGCCCACCTGGGCCTCCCGCTGCTGGTAATCCACCCCGTGGTAGTAAAGGTACATCCCCGCCCCGCACAGGATGTTCCGCCCGCTCAGCACCGCCACCGGGTTGGTGTGGGCGGTGGAGGTGAGGAACAGACTGTCCGCCGGGGTGTTTTCGTCGATGAACTCCGCCGCGGCCACCTGCTCCCGGGAGAAGAGCTGGTACTCGCTGACGGTCTCCCGGAGCATGGTCATGACCCCGGACAGAACGCCCAGGACCGTCACCGCCGCCGCTGCCGCCGACGCAAGCGCCCGCAGGCGGATGCGCGCCAGCTGCTCCCACAGCCAGCCGCAGGCCAGAATGTCCGCCGCCATGTACCAGATGTACAGCAGCTTGTTGTTGTCGTAGGGATTGGGCTGGAAGGCCACCACGTTCGCCACGGCGAACAGCGCCGCCGCCCCCCAGAAGAGCCGGGCCCGGTCGCCCCGCAGGAAGAACATCATCACCAGGACCAGGCAGAACACGATCCCGCAGTTATAGATCCAGAACCACAGCCAGTTCATCTTCCCGTGGACCCAGCCGGGGTTGAGCCACAGGAGGTTGCCGGTACCGGCCGCGTCGAAGGTCCAGACCAGAAGCTGGGGCAGGGCCAGGGCCATACAGACCGCGCCGTAGAGCACGTAGTTTCGCACCAGAGACCGAAGCTGACCGTTTTTCCGGGCCTTACCCAGGAAGGCGAAGAACCACCCGCCGGACAAAAGGCCCAGGGCCAGGAAGGAGTGGGTATGGATCATGGGCATGGTCCCGGCCAGCACGGCCAGCACCAGAAATTCCCGCCGTCCGGAGCCGTCCGCCGCCGTCTTTCGCACCGCCGTGACGAGCAGATACACCGCCGCCAGGACCACGCACCAGCCAGCCATGGTGGTCCGCTGGGGGATGAGCATGTCGCAGACCACGTTGACCCAGCGGACGTCCTCGTCCACCAGGTTGGTGGGGGTGATGTAAAAGCCGGAGAGCAGGTCGGAAAAGCTGTACTTGCCCGAGAAAAACAGCGTGAAGCCAAACCCGCCGTTGCACACGAACAGCAGCCACGCCGTCAGGGTAGGGGCCAGCCTTTCCGTCAGGCTGTCCGCCAGCAGCCAGAAGCCGAAGAATACCGCGAAGAGCATCGCCAGACTGGGCAGGATCACGCTCATGCGAAGCCCCAGCCCGAAAAACCGCAGGCTTGCCGAGGCCGCGTCCACCAGGAAGGGGTAGTCGATCGTCTGACCGGGGTAGATGCTGTACTCCGGGGGGAATTTGCCCTGCCGGAAAAGGCTCTCCACGAAGCCCAGGTGCATGGCCAGGTCCCCGTAGGTGCTCTGGCCCACCCAGAGGCTGCCGTCGTCGTGGGGCAGCAGCACATGGGTATGCAGCAGATACCCGCAGAAGGCGGTGGCGAAAAGGCTCAGCAGCGCGCCCGCCAGGTCGCTCGTTCCGGGCATGGAAAGGGCGGGCTTTTTCCGCTCCGGGGCCTTCCGCCGGACGAGGGCCAGACATATCGCGGCCGCCAGGGCAGAGCCCAGGGCGATGTACTGGGCCGCGCGGGTGAAGCCCACGAAAAAGGCGGCGAGGCACGGCAGCCACATCAGCGCCACGCACCCAAAGACCAGCCCCAGCCAACACTTGACCGCCGCCCTCTGGGAGGGCAGCGCGACGGCGGCCAGGGTCAGGCCAAACAGTATATACACGAGCAGAACAGGCAGAGCGAGCATAGAAAGATCCTCAGAATCAAAGGGGAGGGCCCAGCTTGGACAAGACCTCCCCGAACCAGTCCGGCAGGTCGGTCCACAGCTCCACGGGCTCGCCGGTGGCGGGGTGGATGAATCTCAGCCCCCGGGCGTGCAGACACTGGGTCTCCAGTCCCTTGTCCCGGCGGCCGCCGTAGACCGTGTCGCCCAGAAGCGGATGGCCCGTATAGGCCATATGGACCCGGATCTGGTGGGTGCGGCCCGTCTCCAGGCGGCAGCGGATATAGGTATGCCGGGCGTACCGGGCCAGCACCTGCCAGTGGGTGACGGCGGGACGGGCGTTCTTATCCGTCACGGCCATCCGCTGGCGGTTCCGGGGGTCCCGGCCGATGGGCGCGTCCACGGTGCCCTCGTCGTCGTGAAAGCCCCCGTGGCACACCGCGTCGTATACACGGGAGAGGGTCCTATCCTTGAGCTGAGCCGACAGGGCCTCATGGGCCCGGTCATTTTTGGCGGCGATGAGAAGTCCGCTGGTATCCTTGTCGATCCGGTGGACGATGCCGGGCCGCAGCTCGCCGCCCACCCCGGACAGGCTCCCGCCGCAGTGGGCCAGCAGGGCGTTGACCAGCGTTCCGTCCGGGTGGCCGGGGGCCGGGTGGACCACCAGGCCCCTGGGCTTGTTCACCACGATCACGTCCGCGTCCTCATACACCACGTCCAGGGGGATGTCCTGGGCCTGGGCACGGGCGGGGGCGGCGTCCGGCAGGGTGACGGAGAACACGTCCCCTGCCGTGGTCCGGTAGTTTTTCCGCACGGGCGCGCCGTGCGTCGTGACCAGTCCGGCCTCCAGGAGCCTTGCCGCGGCGCTGCGGCTGCGGACCGGGTCCTGGCGCGCCAGAAGAGCGTCGATCCTCTCGCCGCTCTCCTGTGCTGTTACGATCAAATTTTCCGCCATCAGCTGTCCCGGAACTCGGCCAGGATATCCTCCAGGGAATACTCGTCGAACCCGGCGCCGTCCGGCTCCTGAACGGGCCCGACCGGCTCCTGGACAGGCGCCGCGGCGGCCTTTTCGGGCCTTGCCGGTTTCCTGGGCGCGGGCATGTCCGGTTCGTGATCGTCCTCGCCGTCCTCCACGGTGGGAGCGGTCCGGCGTCTGGCCGGACGTGCCGCCGTATCCGCCGCCGGGGCCTGAGCCCGGCGCGCCTTCCGGGGCGCGGGCGCCTCCCCTTCGGCGGGCTGAGCCGCGCGCCCGGACCGGGCGGCAGAGCTGTCGTCCCATTCGGCAAAGGGGTCGTCCGGGTCCAGAGGACGAAGCTCCTCCTCCAGAGTTCTGTGGGCGCTCCGGTCCCTGCGGGGGACGGCGGCGTCCCTGACGGCTTTGCGGGCGGCGGCCTTCGCGGCCCTGGCGGGACGGCGGGGAGCGGGAACGTCCTCGTCCGCCCCGTCGATATCCTCTTCTCCGCTCTCCGGCCGGGAGGCGAACAGCTTGCTCCGCTTCTTCTCCGGCCGGGGCACGGCGTTGCGCTCCTCCTCCGGCTCCCGGTAGACGATCACATGCACGCAGAAGAGAATGCCGCAGACCGTGATGAATATATCCGCCACGTTGAACACGGCGAAGGTGAAAAGCTCAAACTCGAACATGTCCACCACATAGCCCAGCAGCACCCGGTCGATGCAGTTGCCCAGGGCGCCCGCCATCACCAGCACGGCGGTCCACCGGCCAAATCTGGTGTGGATGATATCCATGCTGATGAGCGCGATGATGCCGACGATGAACAGCGCCGATACCGCCACCAGGATCCACCGGGAATTTTCCAGGATGCTGAAAGCCGCGCCGTAGTTTTGCACGTTCGTCATGTGGATGACGCCGGGGATGAGCTCCTTGCACGCGTCGCCGATGGCCTGGGGCGGGATGTTCCGGACTGTGTAGAACTTTACCGCCTGGTCCACCACCAGGACCAAAACGGCCACGATCGAATAAAGCACGATAGTTTCCTCCTACCTGTTGTCCTGACCGCCCGGCGGGACGGTCGATCTACTTTCCGGCGGCGGAGCGCAGGGCGTTGGCGCACCGGGCGCAGAGCTCGGGGTATTCGCCGTCGCCGCCGACGGTGGCGCTGTGGGTCCAGCAGCGGGGGCACTTGGGCAGCCGGGAGGGGGTCACCTCGATGTTCACACCGGCAAATTCCGTACCCGCCCAGCCGGGACCCTCCCCCTGGGCGAGCTCCGCCTCGGAGACGATGAAAAACGGCTCCAGCTTCTGCCTGGCGACCCGCTCCATGGCGGAGCTTGCCTCGTCCTTCACATGAATGACGACCCTGGCCTCCAGGGGCTTGCCGATGACCTTGTCGGCCCGGGCCAGCTCCAGGGCCTTGTTCACGTCCGCGCGCAGGCGCAGACTGTCCTCCCAGAAGGCCGCCTCGTCCTCGGTCAGCGTCCAGTCGGACCGAAGGCCGGGCATGTCGTTGAGCATGACGTGCCTGGCGTCGTCCCGGTCGCGGTGGGGCATGGCCAGCCAGATCTCGTTGCTGGTGAAGGCCAGGATGGGGGCCAGCAGCCGGACCATGGCGTCCAGCGCGTACCACATGGCGGTCTGGGCGGCGAGCCTCGCGGGGGAGCCCTTGGCCTCGCAGTACAGCCGGTCCTTCACCACGTCCAGATACACGTTGGACATGTCCACCACGCAGAAGTTGTGGATGGCGTAGGTCACGGACCAGAACTCGTATTTTTCATAGCTGGCCAGGCACTTCTCCACCAGGGCGTTGACCCGGCTCAGGGCCCAGCGGTCGATGTCCTGCAGCTGGTCGATGGGCAGCAGGTCCTTGTTGGGATCGAACCCGTCCAGGTTGCCCAGGATGAACCGGGCGGTGTTGCGGATCTTCAGATACTTGTCGGACAGCTGCTTGAAGATGGCGTCGGAGCAGCGCATATCCAGCCGGAAGTCGGCGCTGGCGGCCCAGAGACGGCACAGGTCCGCGCCGTATTTGGCGGTCAGCTCGTCGGGAGCCACGCCGTTTCCAAGGCTCTTGTGCATGGCCCGGCCCTCGCCGTCCACGGTCCAGCCGTGGCACAGCACGGCCTTATAGGGCGCTTCGCCCCTGGTGGCCACGGCGGTGAGCAGGCTGGACTGGAACCAGCCCCGGAACTGGTCGCCGCCCTCCAGGTACAGGTCCGCGGGCCAGGTGCCGGGGGCGTCCAGCTCCATGGACGCCACATGGGTGGAGCCGGAGTCGAACCAGCCGTCCAGAGTGTCCGTCTCCTTCTCCGTCACCCTGCCGCCGCAGTGGGGGCAGGTGAAGCCCGCGGGCAGAAGCTCCTCCACGCTCATGTCGAACCAGGCGTTGGAGCCCTTCTCGCCGAAGATCCTCGATACGGACTCGATGGTCTCCGGGGTGCATACGGGCTTGCCGCAGTCGCCGCAGTAGAACACCGGGATGGGCAGGCCCCAGCGGCGCTGGCGGCTGATGCACCAGTC
>CANRDC010000054.1 GCA_947629245.1 uncultured Oscillospiraceae bacterium
ACCCGCGCATGAAGGAGCGCAAGAAGTACGGCCTCAAAGCCGCCCGCCGCGCGCCTCAGTTCTCCAAGCGCTGATTTCCCCATCAACACGCCAAAAACCCGGAAACCGCAACGGTTTCCGGGTCTTTCTGTTTGAAACGGCCTGACGCCGACGGAACGCGATACGCGCCCCATTTTACGCGGCGGGCCTTCTGTGCCCCGGCTCAGCGGATGAAGCGGAACAGGATGTCGGCGATGAAGAGCGCTCCGGGGATCAGGGAGAGCAGCGCGAACGGGCGCGCTTTCATCCGCCCCGCCAGATGTACGACCGCCGGGACCATGATATAGACCAATATCAGGCCGGAAAGGCCGAAAAACAGCACCGACCTGGCGCAGATATAGCCGCCGATGTTGCCCCAGTTCCAGATCTCCGTGTTGTAGTCCCACAGGCGGATGTGCTTGACGTGCCAGAACCAGTAGCCCACGGCGAACTCCAGCAGCCCCGAGGACAGAGTCCCCAGCAGAAACACCGCCCAGGGACGCCTGCGGAAGCGGTAGGCGAGCAGCAGGATGAAAACGGCCCCGTAGGCGTAAATGGGTATCCAGGGGCCCAGCGTGGTGCCCCGCTTCACGAAATGGCCCAGATCGATCCGGTAAAAGATCGTCTCATAGACAAAGCCGAAAACGCCGCTCAGAACAAAGAGAAACAGGAATATCTGGAACTTCTGCCAGCGGGAGAAATCGTGCTCCTCCCGGGCCCAGGCTCTCAGTGTGGCTATGGGATACATGGCGCTCTCCCTGTCGTTTTTGGGCCATTATACCAGTTTGGGGCGGGCGCGTCAATGGCCGGTCAGGCGGAGAACATATTCAGTCCGGGAGAGAGCGTGAAGGTCTCGCCGGTTTCTGTCGGCGTCCCGGACTGGGGCTGCCGACCCGCTCCAGCGCCCTCGGGAGGCTCGGGGGCCTCGCCGGGCTCCGCGCCCTCGGGAGGCTCGGGAGCTTCGCCGGGCTCCACGCCCTCGGGAGGCTGGGGAGCTTCGCCGGGCTCCATGCCCTCGGGAGGCTCCGGCGGCGTGTCCCCCCTCTGACCGTCGGGCATGGCCGGGCCGGGACCCATGCCGCCGCCAAATCCACCGCCCATGCCCATGCCGCCGATGGCCAGGTCGATGACCGTGCCGTCCGCGGACAGGGAATATTCCGTGTCCTCCTCCAGGGCCGGGCAGGTCATGAGCAGGATGGAAAAGTCGTTCTCCGGCGTGAAGGCCATGAGCTCATTGCCCTGTGTGTCGGTCAGGTCGTACCGGGCTCCGGCGGTCCCGGTCCGGGGGAAGGAGAACACAGCGCAGCACTGGTCCGAGGCCGCGACAGGGTCCAGCATGCTGCCGGTGGCGATCACCATGCCGCCGTTGAGGTAAATGCCCGTGGCCGCGTCCAGACCGGCGTCGGCGCTGTGGGAGCAGGCCTGGGCCGTGACGGTGCCCGCGTTGACGACGAGGGCCCCGTTGGAGTCGATGCCGTCCCCCTCGCCGGTCTCGCCGGTGACGGTGACGGAGAGTGTCCCGCCGTTGACCGTCACCACGGACACGTCGTCCTCGTTGACGTTGACGCCGTCGTTGCCGGAGCGGATGTTGATATTCCCGCCGTCGATGGTCAGGTGCATCTCCGTATCCAGGCCCTCGTTCTCGGCGGTGATATTCAGCACGCCGGTGTCCTCCGTCCCGCCGGAGACCAGCATGCTCATTTTGGAATAGAAGGCCCCGTCGTATTTGTGCAGCTTTTTGCTGTCGGCGACGGCGGCGCCGTCCTCGCTGAGGGTGTAGGACTTATAGATGCGGGCCACATAGGAGCCGTTCACGTTGTTCACGCTGCCGTCGGCGATCACGACCCTGGCCCCGGCTCCGGACAGGTCCGGCTCGATGCCGGAGGTACCGTCCGGGTCGCACTCGTAGACGCGGTAAAAGATCACCGCCGGGGCCACGGTGCAGGCCATGTCCACGCCGTCCAGCACCAGCGTCACCGCCGCGTCCGGATCGCTTGCCGCGTCCTCGCCCAGGTCCACGGCGATCTGGCCCTTTTCCAGGGTCCCTCGCAGCACGTAGGTCCCCGGCCGGGCGATGTGGACCACGGTGTGCTCCGCCGCCTCCTCCGCCGTGTGCTCGTCGGCCGCCGTGCCCTCGCCGTAGGTGAAGTCGTGACCGGCCTCATAGTATACGATGTCGCGGGCGGTGTATACGGCGGCGGAGGGGTCGTCCTCCGGGACGGGCCGGCCGTCGGCCCGCACGGTCTCGCCGTCCAGCGTTACGGTCACGGCGTTTTCATATCCGTCCGGGCCCGGACCCTCGTCCGCCAGGGCGGGCTGGGCGGCGACGGACAGCAGCAGCATGGCGCACAGCGCGCCGCATAGGGGTCGTTTGAAAAGCATGGGACTTACCTCCGAGCTCTTAAGTGTGGCCGTATTGTAACACCGAAGCGTGAACAGTTTTTGCCGAACCTGTAAAAGAACCGTGAACAGCGAGAAATATCCCCCTTCCTTTTAACCGGGAAATATGATACACTGACGGCGGTATTTTTGCGCGCGCGCCTGTGCGCGCCGGACCGCAAGGGAAACGATACCGGGGGAATGAGGATATCAAGATGCGAAAAAAACGACTGCTGAGTTTCATCCTGGCCGCGCTGCTTGTTTGGTCGCTGTGGCCCGCCGCCGCCCTGGCCGCCGAACCGGCGGAGGACGTTCTTCGGGTGGGCTTTTTCGCCTTTTCCGGTTACCATGTGATCGGGGAGGACGGACGGCGCAGCGGCTACGGCTACGAATTTCTGCAGCGCCTCGCCATCCACGCCGGATGGACGTATGAATATGTGGGCTACGACGGGTCCTACGCGGACGCGCTGGATATGCTCCGCGACGGCCAGGTGGATATCGTCACGTCCGTGTCCAGGACCCCGGAGCGGCAGAAAGAGTTCCTCTTCTCCGACCAGGATATCGGCGTCAACTCCACCGTGCTCACCGTGAAGGCGGGCAACCAGACGATCGTGGAGGGGGATTACGCCACCTATGACGGCATGACCGTCGGCATGCTGGAGGCCAACTCCAAAAATGCCAACTTTGAGCGCTTCGCCGCCGAGCACGGCTTCACCTTCGAGCCGGTCTACTTTGCCGGGCAGGACGAGCTCAGCGCCGCTCTTCAGAGCGGGGAGATCGACGCGGTGGTCACCGGCAGCCTGCGGGTGCTGGAAAACGAGTGGCTGCTGGAGTCCTTCGACGCCAGCCCCTTCTACATATGCTGCCGGAAGGACAGGCCGGAGCTGATGGAGCGCATCAACGCGGCCATCGACGAGATGGACCTGCACGACCCCAACTGGCGCGACACCCTTCACGAGAAGTATTATTCCACCGACCAGAGCGGCTCCGTCGTCATGAACGCGGGGGAGCGGGCGTTCCTGGAGGAGTTTCAGGCGTCGGGGAAATCTCTGCGGCTGCTGTTCGATCCGGGGCGGGCGCCCTACAGCTATTTCCAGGACGGCCAGGTCCGGGGCGTGCTGCCCGCCATCTTTGACGCGCTGGCCCAGCGGCTGGGGCTGAAATACGAGTTCATCGAGACGGCCAGCCGGGAGGAGTACTACCGGCTCCGGGCAGAGGGCGCCGCCGACGTGGTGCTGGACTACGCCGGGGACTTTTATCTGGCGGAGGAGGAGGGCTACAAGATCACGGTCCCCTACTTCCAGACCAACTTTGCCCGCCTGACCAGGACCGATTTTTCCGGCACGATGCAACGCGTGGCGGTGGCGAGCCGTTCCGACGCGGTCCTGTCATACGCCGCCAGCCGTTATCCGGACGTGGAGCAGGTCCGCTGCGCCTCCACCGACGACTGCGTCCAGGCGGTGCTGGACGGCCAGGTCGACGCCGCCATCCTCTATTCCTATGCCGCCGAGCGGTACGTCCGGGAGGACGTTCGCAACCGGCTGTCCTCGGTGGTGCTGGGCAGCACGGGCCTGTCCTACGCGGTGGGCAATCAGGTCCCGGGCGGCCGGTATCTGCTGAGTCTGCTGGACAAAGGGATCGACAGCTTCACCGACACGGAGCTGGACGCCATCGCCTCCAGGGAGATCGACGCGGACCGGGACGAGTCCATGAGCCTCACCGCCTTCATCTATCAGAACCCGATCTACGGCATCCTGGCCACCGCGCTGGCGTTCCTGCTGCTGTTCACGCTGGCCATGCTGGTGGTCCGGACCCGGAACCAGAAGCAATTGAAAAAGAAGGTGGCCGACGCCACCAGCGCGCTGGAGGCCAAGACCAAGGAGCTTTCCGACGCCCTTCAGGCCGCCGACGCCGCCAACCGGGCCAAGACCACCTTCCTCAACAACATGAGCCACGATATCCGCACGCCCATGAACGCCATTATCGGCTACACCGCCCTGACCACCACCCATCTGGCCAACCGGGAGCGGGCTCAGGATTACCTGTCCAAGATCGCCCAGGCCTCCAACCACCTGCTCAGCCTCATCAACGACGTGCTGGACATGAGCCGCATCGAGTCGGGCAAGGTCACCATCGAGGAACGGCCGGAGAATCTGGCGGACATCCTGCAGGGGCTGCGGAACATCATCCAGTCCGACGTCCACGCCAAGCGGCTGGAGCTGTTCATCGACACGGTGGACGTCACCGACGAGGAGGTGTTCTGCGACCGGCTGCGGCTGAATCAGATCCTGCTGAATCTGACCTCCAACGCCATCAAATTCACCCCCGCTGGCGGCGAGGTGGCGATCCGCGTCACCCAAAAGCCCGCCGGGCAGAAGGACCGGGGCGTGTACGAATTTTGCGTCAGCGATACCGGCATCGGCATGAGTCCGGACTTTCTCAAGAGCGTGTTCGAGCCCTTTACCAGGGAGCGGAGCAGCACGGTCAGCGGCACCCAGGGGACCGGTCTGGGCATGGCCATCACCAAGAACATCGTGGACATGATGGGCGGCTCTATTCAGGTGGAGAGCGAGCAGGGCAAGGGCACGACCTTCACCGTGGAGCTGGAGCTGCGCTTCACCGCCGAGCACCGGGAGCTGGGCCCCATCGTGGAGCTGGGCGGCCTGCGGGGCCTGGTGGTGGACGACGATCTGGTCAGCTGCCAGAGCGTGTCCAAGATGCTCCGGCAGATCGGCATGCGGGCCGAGTGGACGCTGTCGGGCCGGGAGGCGGTGGTCCGCACCAGCGAGGCCATCGAGCTGGCGGACCCCTTCGAGGTGTACATCGTGGACTGGTCCATGCCGGAGATGAGCGGCGTGGAGACCGTCCGGCAGATACGCCGGATCGTGGGCAACGACTCGCCCATCATCCTCATGTCCGCCTACGACTGGTCCGACATCGAGGAGGAGGCCCTGCGGGCAGGCGTGACCGGCTTCGTCAGCAAGCCGCTGTTCGCCTCCGACCTGCACAACGCCCTGCAAAAGAGCCTGGGCCAGACGCCGGAGACGCCGGAGGAGCCGGACCCGGGGCCCGCGGACGAGTGCTTCGTGGGCAAGCGCATCCTGCTGGCCGAGGACAACGAGCTCAACCGTGAGATCGCCACGGAGCTGCTGGAAGAGGCCGGTTTCCTGGTTGAGTGCGCTGAAAACGGCCAGGTCGCCTGCGACATGGTGCGCCAGTCGCCGCCGGGGCATTACGACCTGATCCTGATGGATATCCAGATGCCCATCATGGACGGCTACGAGGCCACTCGCGCGATCCGGGCCATGGAGGACCGGGAACAGGCGCAGATCCCCATCATCGCCATGACCGCCAACGCCTTTGAGGAGGACCGGGAGATGGCGATGAACACGGGGATGAACGGATATCTGGCCAAGCCCGTGGATGTGGACGAGATGATGAAGCTGCTGCGGGGCCTGTTCCGTCCGACGGACTGATCCGGCGCGGACAGAAAAGGGAAATATCCCCTGCTCTTACGAGCAGGGGATATTTCCCTTTTCTTCACGGTGGCGGTTTTTAGTACATGCCGCCCATGTCGGGGTTGGGAGCCGCCACAGGCGCGGGAGGCTCCTTGATGTCGGTGACCAGGCTCTCGGTGGTCAGGACCATGCTGGCCACGGAGGCGGCGTTCTCCAGCGCGCTGCGGCAGACCTTGGTCGGGTCCACGATGCCCGCGGCGATCATGTCGCAGAACACCTCCTGGGCCGCGTCGAAGCCATAGGTGGGCACATCGCTGCTCATGATCTTGTCCAGGATCACCGCGCCCTGCAGCCCCGCGTTGGCAGCGATCTGCATCACGGGAGCCTCCAGAGCCTTGGCCACGGCCTTGGCGCCGGTCTTCTCGTCGCCCTCCAGGCCCTCGGCCGCCTTGGACGCGGCCTTGGCGCCCAGCAGATATGCGCTGCCGCCGCCGGCCACGATGCCCTCCTCCACCGCCGCGCGGGTGGCGTTCAGGGCATCCTCGATGCGCAGCTTCTTCTCCTTCATCTCGGTCTCGGTGGCCGCGCCGACCTTGATGACCGCCACGCCGCCGGAGAGCTTGGCCAGGCGCTCGTTGAGCTTCTCCTTGTCGTACTCGCTCTCGGTGACCTCGATCTGGTTCTTGATCTGATGGATGCGGTCGGCGATATCCTTGGCCTCGCCCGCGCCGTCCACGATGATGGTGTTCTCCTTGGACACCTTCACCTGCCGGGCATGGCCCAACTGGTCCACGGTGGTGTCCTTCAGCTCCATGCCCAAGTCGCTGCTGATGACCTGGCCGCCGGTCAGGATTGCGATGTCCTGGAGCATCTCCTTGCGCCGGTCGCCGAAGCCGGGGGCCTTGACGCACACGCAGGTGAACGTGCCGCGCAGCTTGTTCAGGATGATGGTGGCCAGAGCCTCGCCCTCCACGTCCTCGGCAATGATGAGAAGCTTCTTGCCAGCCTGCACCACCTGCTCCAGGCAGGGCAGGATGTCCTGGATGTTGGAGATCTTCTTATCGGTGATGAAGATATAGGGATCGTCCAGCACGGCCTCCATCTTCTCGGTATCGGTGGCCATGTAGGGGGTGATATAGCCCCGGTCGAACTGCATACCCTCCACGACCTCGGAATAGGTCTCGGCGGTCTTGGACTCCTCCACGGTGATGACGCCGTTCTGGCTGACCTTCTCCATGGCCTCGGCGATGAGCTTGCCGATGGTCTCGTCCCCGGAGGAGACGGCGCCGACGCGGGTGATGTCGCCGGTGCCGGAGACAGGCTGGGAGTTCTCCCTGATGGCGGCCACGGCGGCCTCGGCGGCCTTGGCGATGCCCCGCTTCATGACCATGGGGTTGGCGCCCGCGGCCACGTTCTTCAGGCCCTCGCGGATGATGGCCTGGGCCAGGATGGTGGCGGAGGTGGTGCCGTCGCCGGCAACGTCGTTGGTCTTGGTGGAGACCTCCTTGATCATCTGCGCGCCCATATTCTCGAACGGGTCATCCAGCTCGATCTCCTTGGCGATGGTCACGCCGTCGTTGGTGATGAGGGGAGAGCCGTATTTCTTGTCCAGGACCACGTTGCGGCCCTTGGGGCCCACGGTGATCTTCACAGTGTCGGCCAGCTTGTCAACGCCCCGCTGGAGCGCGCTGCGGGCCTCTTCTCCGTACATGATCTGCTTTGCCATGATAAAATCCCTCCTGAATTACTGCACGATGGCCAGAATGTCGCCCTGGCGCACGATGGTGTATTCCTCGCTGTCCACCTTCACGGTGGTGCCGCTGTATTTGCCCGTGATGACCCGGTCTCCGGCCTTGACTTCCATCTTGACCTCGTTGCCGTCCACCATGCCGCCGGGGCCCACGGCCACGACCTCAAAGACCTCCGGCTTCTCCTGGGCGGATGCGGCCAGATAGATGCCGCTCTTGGTCTTTTCCTCCGCCTCCAGGCGCTTGACGACCACCTTGTCGGCCAACGGTTTCAGTGTCATTGTTTATATGCCTCCTTGCAAAGATTATACTGTTTCATGGGCGTTAGCACTCATTCCCCTCGAGTGCTAACATGGTTATAATACCCTAGTTGCCGCATTTCTTCAACTGGCATTGTGCACAAATTTCTCTCGGAATATTTGTCGCCTATACACCGCACATCCGGGCGCGCTCACCGGTTGTTGCTCTTGAACACGTCCGCCACCTCGCTGATGGTCATGAACGCCTGGGGGTCGATCTGGTGGACGATGGTCCGCATCCGGGAGATCTGGAACCGGTTCACCACAAAGTAGATCACCGTCTTGGCCGCGTTGGAGTAGCCTCCCACGGCGGCGATCTTGGTGGTGCCGCACTGAAAAGCCTCGATGAGCGCGGCGCTGATCTCGTTGGGCTTATCCGTCACGATGACCACCTCCTTGGAGCGGTCGAAGCCCTCCACGATGAAGTCCACGGTCTTGAGTCCCGCCATGTACGTGACGATGGAGTACAGCGGCAGTATCCAGCTGTGGATGACGCACCCGCACACGATATACAGCAGCACGTTATAGATCATCACGAAGGTGCCCACGGTGATGTTCAGGCTCTTGGCGAAGATCACCGCCATCACGTCCACCCCGTCGATGGCCCCGCCGTAACGGATGGTGAGACCGCTGCCCACCCCCGAGATGATGCCGCCGAACAGGGCGCACAGCAGCAGATCCTCCCCCGCCAGGGGCGACGCCATGCTCACGTCGACGGGCAGCACGTCGGTGATGAGCCAGGAGGCCGCCGCGTACACGCCCACCGTAAAAATGGAATAGACGGTGAAGGCCGCCCCCTGCTTTTTCGCCCCGAAGAGGAACAGCGGTATGTTCAGCAGCAGCAGGAACACGGACAGCGACATGCTCTCCGGCGTGATCTGCGAAAGCAGGATCGAGGTGCCGGAAACGCCGCTGTCGTACAGCTTCACCGGCGCCAGGAACACCGTGACGCCGAAGGCGTTCACGCACCCGGCCAGAAACAGCATCGGAAAATTCCTCCACCGCAGCGTTCCCAATACCTGCGCCAGCTTATTTTTGATCTTCTCTCTCGTTTTCATCGTTATACCCCGCAATCGTCGCCGTCAGGCGATACATCATGAAAAGGCTCCCTTGTGCAAAGGGAGCTGTCACGGCGAAGCCGTGACTGAGGGATTGTTACCAGTCTGGAGGTTATCTCAACACTGGCAACAACCCTTCCACCGCGCTTCGCGCGGTCCCCCTCCCCTTGCACAGGGGAGGCATATAATGTGCGGCTTTGCCGCAATAAATGAGAAGTTATCAGTTCGGTTTACCGTTCTTACCGCTCCGCATGATCTTAGATATGCAATACACAACAAGCAGCACAAACCCTGCCAGGCGCATGATATCCTGTGGGACATCTTCCACAAAGAAGCTCCCCAACAATAAAACCGCGCCTATTCCCCCCAGCACGGGGACCAAATACTTCATCCGCATGGTCTGTCAAAAGCCTCCTTCGTCATCTATATACACTTACTGCGCCCCTCTGCTACGGGAAGTGGATAAAGTCACCGATCGAAATCGCCTGTCGGCCTGTTCAGCAAAGAGC
The DNA here is from genome assembly GCA_947629245.1 of uncultured Oscillospiraceae bacterium. Lineage (GTDB taxonomy): Bacteria > Bacillota > Clostridia > Oscillospirales > Oscillospiraceae > CAJOIG01. The sequence continues at coordinate 9,470 of CANRDC010000054.1, forward strand.
CTCGGTGTGGATACCTGGCTTGCAAGTCCGACCGTCTCCCATGTTGCGGTCCAGATCAGATATGGCGCAAGGGGCAATGTGCCCTTTACTTTCAAATGGCAGCCATCCCGAACAAGCAATCCATCCTGCGCCATACGCTTTGCATCAAAATACAGCCTTGCGCCGGTAAGATATTCCGTATCGGCGTCCATGACGATCTTTCCCTGTTGTTTGGAGTTCACAACGATCTCCCCGGTAACACCGCCGCCGAACATGATATAGTCGCTAAAATCCAGCGGGTCGCCAAGCTGTATTCCAATAGGACGTTCCTCCATAATGGCTCTTTCGGCCTTGAGCAAGTTCCAGCTCTTTAACATCCCATCGCGCCTGATCGACTCCCAACAGTTCCTTGGCGTACTATGGACCAAAACAGCCGGCTCATACGCGCGAAGAAACGGCTCATCATATCTATGCCCTTCATAATGCTCTCTTGCGGAATTTAAATCTGTTTCAGACATAACCAAAAGTGCATTTTTCCTGTTTGCTTCGCAAAAGCCTATGAAGTCGCCAACCGCCATTTCCCATTCTTTGTATTTCCATCGACTTGTCTTGATCGTATAAGTACACCCGTTGTTGCTCCCACACATTTGTTGATAGTCAGAACTCTCCGTAAGCATAAAGATCCGCCACGAGTAGTCATAGTCGTGGCCCGTAAAAGGATTCGTTCTGTTTTCGGATAGCTGATCGACCCGATAGATCATTTTAACGTTCTCTCTTTCGAATGGCCGCGTCAAAGTTTTCTTCCCTTGTTTTTGCCCTTATTCAGCACAGCGCCGTTTTGTAGCACATGTACTCCCCCACGCACCGAAAGCCCAGGGCCAGGGCGTCCGCCTGCGTCTCGACGTCGTTGAAGAACACCATGGCCCCGGCCCCGTCAGCCTTTGCCCCGTTCAGGGCCGCCGTCACCAACGCCCGGTACGCCCCGGCATCATAGGCATCCGCGAAGAACAGCGCGAATATCTCCCCCATCTCGCTGTCCTTCCGGGCCTGAATAGCGCCGGTCGGCATGCCGCCGGGCATATACAGCAGCAGCCGCCACTCGTCCATGTCCGCCAGCAGCCGGTCCGAGTTCCAGTACATACCCTCGTCCTGGGCATGGAGGGCCCGGAACAGGTCATAATTCTCCCTCGTCACCGGTACCACGTCCGGGTCCGGCTGCCGGGGCTCGTAACGGTCCAGCCCAAACACGTCGTTGAAGTCCCGCTCAATACAGGTAAAGCCCCCGGCCTCCAGGGCCTCTTCCGCCTGGGTATTCTCTCCAGGGAAGCCCAGATAGAGCTTGCTTCCGGGAAAACGCTCACGGGCAAAGGCGGTAAATTCTCTGATGGCGTCGCCCATCCCCTCGGCGATACAGAAGGAGCAGGTGTCCAGATATTTGTCCTCGGGCAGGTAATAATAGTGTATCCACCCGGCGATCCTGCCCTGTCGCTCATAGAGCAGAATGTCCTCGTTCTCCCGCTCAAAGGCCCGCAGGGACCGGTCCACGAAATCCGCCCTGGTCTTGATCCCGTCCGTGTAGGTGGGATAGCCGGATTTGGCCGGGTCCAGGGCCAGAGCGTATACAAAGTCTATGTACTTGTCAAATTCCTCTCTCTTAAGCGGTGTCAGCATTGTTTTTCCTCCTGTTGTTTGCATACCCCAGCCTGAACAACGTCCCGGTTCACGCCAGCGGCACGACAAGCTTCTCCGAATAAGGAAAGTGATGCACCAGAGAGATGCTGGCCGTCCGGGATGAGACGGGCTTCCACTCCAGCCCGGCGGCATCGAAGGCTTGTACCAGTTCCTCACGCGTCAGCTCCGCGGCCAGCGTGAGATGGGGCGTCCACGCGCCGTAAACATACTGCCTTGACGGAACGAACACCCGATCCGCCACCGTATGGATGGTCCGGTTCATGGCAATCATCTCATCCGTCATTACGGGCGTGACAATGAGGGTCCCCGGCAAAAACGCCCCGATCGCGTCAAAGGTCACGGAAAAGGGCCGCAAGCCGCGCAGAACGCCCTCCATCACCCGGACCGGGTCGGAGCCGTCCACGATGTCGAAGATCCCCATGGAGACATGGGGCGGCTGGGCGTTGTACAGCCGGGTCGTGTTTCCGGTCACCCGGGCCAGCTTTTCGATCAGTTTATCAAACAGTTCCTCCGTCTGCTGTTCAAAGCGAAGGATCACATCGAACTGGGGCGTTTCACCTTCCGGCCGGACAGCTCCCGTTTGCGGACGCTCCATATCACGGTCCTCTCTTTCTCTCATGTGTCAAACGACGCTCTGCGTTTCAATAGTACATATTCAAATAGCACAGTATCATGCCGTTGTAGAGCTTGCGGCGCTTGGCGGCGGGCGCGCCGTAAAAGCGCTCGAAGTCCGGCTCGGAGGAGATGATGTACTGCTTCCACCCTTCCAGCCTGCCCAGGGTCCGGCCCATGTCCCGGTAGAGCTCCTGGGCCTGCTGCCGCTCCAGCATCCGCTCCCCGTAGGGCGGATTGCACACGATCGCGCCCTTCTCCCAGGGTGCCGGGGCGGTCCGGGCGTCGGCCACAGAAAACGTTATGTCAACTTCCACCCCCGCCCGCCGGGCGTTTTCACGGGCCAGGGCAACGGCCTTTGGGTCCACGTCGGAGGCGAAGATGTGGTAAGGCCCCGGATATTCCAGGCTCCGGGCCTGCTCCTTCGCGTCCCGCCACACCTTTTCCGGCACAAAGCCCCAGCTCTGGGCAGCGAAGGGCCGGTCCAGGCCCGGCGCTCTGTTATGGGCGATCAGGGCCGCCTCGATGGGGATGGTGCCGCTGCCGCAGAAGGGATCCCACAGGGCGTCCCGGCCCCGGTAGCGGGCAAAGCCCACCAGCGCCGCCGCCAGCGTCTCCCGCAGGGGCGCGGCCACATGACCGGGCCGGTAGCCCCGCTTGAACAGCGGCGTGCCAGTGGTGTCCAGATACAACTCCGCCCGGTCCTTGATGATGGAAAACTGGAGCTGATAGAGGGCCCCGGTCTCCGGCAGCCACTGGGTGCGGTAGGTCTGCCCCAGCTTCACCGCCGCGGCCTTTTTGATGATCCGCTGGCAGTCCGGCACCGAGTGCAGGGCCGAGTCCAGGGAATACCCCTTCACGGGAAACTGGCCGTCTCTGGGGATAAAGTCCCCCAGGGGCAGGGCTTTGACGCCCTCGAAGAGCGCGTCGAAGCTTTTCGCCTCAAAGCTCCCCAGCCGCAGCAGCACCCGCTCTCCGGTCCGAAGGCAGATGTTGGCCCTGGCGCAGGCGGACATGTCTCCCGCGAACCGGACCCGGCCGTTCTCCGCCCGGACGTCGGCAAGGCCCATCCGGCGCAGCTCGTCGGCGCATGGCCCCTCCAGCCCGAACAGGCAGGGGACCGTAAAATCAAACGTCTTTTCCATATCGATCCTCACAGAGTGATCTTCGTCACCGCCGGGTCCCCGGCCAGATATTCCATCTCCCGCTCGTGGCAGGTGAACAGCAGCACCTGCCGCTTTTCCGCCACGGCCTTCAACAGGTCCAGCGCCCGCTCCATGCGGGTCTGGTCGAAGGCCATAAGGGCGTCGTCCAGGATGATGGGGCACGCCAGCGCTTCGGGCAGCACCAGCTCGCACACCGCCAGCCGCAGCGCCAGATACAGCTGATCCCGCGCGCCTTGGGACAGGTAGTCCGCCTCCCAGCCCACCGCCTCGCCAGCGAGCCTTGCCTTGGCGGACAGGTCACGGGCCAGGGTGATCTCGTCGTACCGGCCAACCGTGAGCTGGCCGAACAGAGCCGCCGCCCGCTGGGCCAGCACCGGGGAGAACTTCTCCCGCAGGCCCAGATCGGCCTGCTCCATGGTCTCCGCCGCCAGGGCAAGGGCGCTTTCCTGCTCCAGCAGCGCCTTCCGGCGGCTCTCCAGCTCCTCCAGCTCGGAGCGCAGCACCACCGGGTCCCCCACGGCCTTCATCTGCCCCTGGGCCACGGCCCGCTGCTCCCGCAGCCGGTCCAGCCGGGCCTGACCGTCCGATACCGCTCTGGAGGCCCTGGCCGCCTCGCTGTCGCCGTTTACGAAGTCCAGCCCGTTCAGCACCGGCGCCTCCGCCTGCTTCTGCCGTCGGCGGGCGTCCTCCAGCAGCGCCTGGGCCGCCTTCACCCGCGCGGTCGCGTCTTTGGCCGTCCGGCACTGTGCCTCATACGCCTCCAGCGCCGCCGTGACGCCGTTCGTGTCCTGCGCGCCATACTTATCCAATATCGCCATCCGCTTGTCCAGCAGACCGTCCCGGCGCTCCTCTACCGTCCTCCACCAGAAGTAAAGCCCCACCGTCAGAGCCAGCAGCGCCGCGCCGCCGATGAGCAGCGCCACAGTCAGCGCCGTGAAGGGCGCGGCGATGAGCAGCAGCGCCCCGAGGACCAGCGGGATCAGGATGGGCCGCCGTCCGGGCAGCTTGTCCGCCTGGGCGGCCAGACCGTCCGCCGCCTCGATATCCGCCCGAACCTGCTGTTGGGCCCGATCCGGACCCATGACGCCGAAGGGCGTGGCCTTCAGCTCGTCCACCGCCTGGGAGGCGTCCTGTTCCGCCTGCCGGAGAGCTTCCTCCCGGGCGGCCACATCCGCTCTCGCGGTGGAAAGCTCGCTCAGGGCCTTTTTCCGGGCCTCCGCACGGGCGGTCTCCATGCGTTTGACCAGCTCGGCCTGGGCTGTCTGGGCCTGGGCCAGCTCCTGCTCCAGCCGCTCCACGGCCCGGACCGCTTCCTCCGTCCGGGCAAGTTCGTCTCTGACACGCGCGATCTGGCCCTCCGTCTCCGGGATGGCGCCCTTCTTCCCGGAGCGCCGACGGCGCAGCCAGGAGCGCAGACGCTTGTCCGCCTCGGTATAGGACTGCTCCTCGTCCCCGGCGGAGACGATGGCCGCGAACCGTTTTTCCAGCTCCGGGTCTGGCGTGACCCCCAGGCCGGACTGGTGGATGAAGGCGCTGCGCTCGAACACCTCTCTCGGCGCTCCGGTGAGCGCCCTTCCGGCATCATCCGCCGTCAGCGACCGCACGGGCGCGTCCGTACCGGTGACCGTGGCGGAGAACGCCTGCATGGGCTGAGCGGACCGCTCCGTCCACCGCCGCAGGGTGACGGGACCGTCCGCCGTGTCGATATCCATGCTGCCGGACATGGGCGAGCCGCTCCAGGGCCGGTACTTCACCTTGTCCGGCTGCTGGCCCTGTTTGAGCCGCTGGGAGGTGTCCACCCCGTAGAGCATGGCCCGCAGAAAGGCGCACCAGGTGGATTTGCCGCTCTCGTTGGGGGCGAACAGCACGTTCAGCCCCGGACCCAGCTCCAGGCTCTTTCCCTCCAGCGCCCCGAACCACGCCGTCATTCTCTTTATGATCATAATCTATATAGCCTCGCAGAGTTCGCGCCCGTAGGCGCACTTTATTGACGGCCCCCTTGTGCAAAGGGGGCTGTCTCCGGCGCCAGCCGGAGACTGGGGGATTGTTACCAGTCTTGGATGTAATCCCACGCTGGTAACAACCCCTCCGAGCCGCCTTACGGCGGCCCACCTCCCCTTGCACAGGGGAGGCTTTTCCCGGCCCAACCGGCTCAGGCCAGAGGTATTTCCTCTCCGTTCTCCAGCGCTCTGAGCCCGTAGCGCGCCGCCAGCTCGACGGAGGCCCGCTCTTCGTCGCTTTCGGCGGCCTCGTACCGCTGCCAGAGCTTCGCCAGATACAGCCCCCGCAGGCTCAGCACCTCCCGGCCGTCCCACACGTCCCGGCGCAGCCTTGTCTCGTCCCGCAGCTTCAGGGCAAAGAATCTGCCCTCCAGCGCCCCTTGCAGCGCCGCCATATCGGGCGGCGTCGCCGGTGTGCCGGTGAGAACGATCCGGTAGATATCCCGCGCGGCGTCCCGCCCCACGGCGCCCTCCACCGTCCCGGCGTGGTCCAGGCTGTCCGTCAGGTCCACGGTCAGGGCCTCGTACCGCCGACCGCCCAGACCGATGAATTTGATCTCACAGTTATCCTGCCCAACATCGGCCAAAAGTACGCCTTTTTCTCCCGTCTCGTCAAAGCCCCGGCCCTCGGGACAGCCCGGCCAGGCGTAAAAGGTATCTCCCGCTTTGCGCAGACCGCTGAAGGCGTGCTGGTGGCCCAGGGCTATGTAATCCATGCCGCTGCGGGCGATATCCGCCTCCGATATGGCCCCGTAGGGGGACGCGGGGTCCCCCACCTCCCCGTGCAGGACCATGATATCGAGCGTATCCGCCTGTTTTTCCGCCTGAAAGCCCGCCAAAGGCGGCCTGCGGTGCTTGCCGGTGAAGGCCGCGCCCCAGACCCGGGCGTTCAGCTCCGGGAGCTCCACGCACCGGACGGTCTCCTCCGCGAACACATGCACGTTCTCCCCCAGGTCCAGCCGGGCCCAGGGAGAGCGTGGACCGTACCAGTCGTGGTTGCCCGGCGCGAGAAAGACCGGCACGCCCATGGCGGGCAGCGTCTGCTCCAGAAGGCGGGCCGTCTCCGAATAGTGGCTGTCCGCGTCGAACAGGTCCCCCGCCAGCAGCACCATGTCCGCCTCATATTCCCGGACCAGCGCTCCCATGCGGCCCAGCAGCGCGCGCTGCTCCCCCCGGCGCTGGGCGGCCTTGTCCCGGCCCATGGCCTGGAAGGGAGAGTCCAGATGCAGGTCCGCGGCGTGCAGTATCCGTATCATACTATCCGCAGCGCCTCCGCGCTCACGCACCGGCCCGTGTCCGTGTCGATGTCGAACACGCAGCACTCCATCTTCCCATCTCCGTCCCCGGACTTATACCGCATGGGCGGGTCTCCCAGGAACTTGTTGATGGACTGGTTCACGTCGATGCCCAGCACGCTGTGGCTGGCGCCGGTCATGCCCAGGTCGGTGATATACCCGGTGCCGCCGGGCAGCACACAGGCGTCGGAGGTCTGCACATGGGTGTGGGTGCCCCACACGGCGCTGACCCGGCCGTCCAGGAACCAGCCCATGGCGACGCGCTCGCTGGTGGCCTCGGCGTGCATGTCCACCAGGATGATCTTCGGCGGCGGGTCCAGCTCCTTTAAGAGCATGTCCACCTCCACGAAGGGGTTGTCCGTGTTGGTGTCCAGGGTGAATCGGCCCAGGGCGTTGACGACGCAGACCTCCCCAAAGGGCGTGCGGTACACGCCGAAGCCCCGGCCCGGACACTGGGGCGCGTAGTTGATGGGCCGGAGCATGCGCACATTGTCGGCCAGGTATGGCTTCAGTTCCCAGCGGACCCAGGTGTGGTTGCCCAGGGTGATCACGTCGGCTCCGGCGTTGAACATCCGGTCGCACTGGTCGGGGGTCACCCCCACCACGTTGGCGTTTTCGCCGTTCACCACCACAAAGGATATGCCCCGCTCCCGGCGGATGGTCTTGAGACGCTTCTCCAGCACCGCCAGGCCCGGCTGGCCGCAGACGTCCCCCACGGCAAGAATACTGATGATCATGATACTCTCCTCACAAAATTACAGCTGTCATAAATATATCACAAAATGGTGGGAAATACTAGTCGGGAACGAGACAGGAAAGAGGGGTAAAGCATGAATAACATGTCGTTTATCAAGGGAATGGGCGTCGGCCTGATGGTCGGCTCCATGGTGGGCATGGTGGCCGCGCCGAAGAAAAAGAAGATAAATCTCAGCAAGGCCATCAAGTCCATGGGCGATGTGGTGGACTCCGTCGCCGGTACGCTGGGGCTTTAAGACGCCGGGAAGCGCTTTGCGCTCCACAAGCAGCGGCACGCGTTCGACTCCCCGGCGTCTTAAAAACTTTCCAAAAACCTCTTGCATTCTGGACGGGCTTATGCTATCATACTTGGGCGCGGAAGCGCGACCCATAAGCGGCATTAGCTCAGCTGGATAGAGCGTCTGGCTACGGACCAGAAGGCCGGGGGTTCGAATCCCTCATGCCGTGCCAGCAAGGAAAACCCTAGAGCCTCAACGGCTCCAGGGTTTTTCTTATGCCTTTCACAGGCTGAAGAAACAAGGACCAAAAGGCTGTTTTTGGGTGAAATTTGGGTGAGCCCCATCAAAAACAGCCTCTTTGGGGCAAAAATGAGCGATACAGACGGGGTGCCTGTATCGCTTTTCTTATGCCCGTTTGCGCCGGCTGAACACGTCGAACCGGGCCTCCTCCGCCCTGGCCTTCGCCTCCGCGATCTGGTGGGCATATATGGCCGCTGTGATCGTGGCGTTGGAGTGGCCAAGCTCATTGGCGGCGGTGACCAGGTCCACGCCGTTGGCGATCATGGTAGATGCCGCGGTGTGCCTGAATGCATGGGGGTGGATATGCGGCAGCCCATTGGCGGCGCTGAATTTGTTGAGCCAGTCCGTTATGCTGTCCGGGCTGATCCGGTCCCCGTTGTCCTGGGTGAACACATAGCCGGTATTTCTCCAGCGGTCGCTGTTCTTAAAGCGGAGCTTGATCTGCTCCGTCCGGTGGCGCTTCAGCAGGGCGACCGTCTCCGGGGATATCCTGATCGTGCGGCTCTTCCCATTCTTGGGCGGCCCCTCATATACGCCGCGTTTCGCGCTGTACAACAGGGCCCGCTCGATGGTGATGATCCCGCTCTTGAGATCCACGCTCTCCCACTTGAGACCGGCGGCCTCCCCGCGCCGGCAGCCCGTATCGATCAGCAGATATGTGATGGTCTTCCACTTGAGCGGGACGGTCTCCAGGGCCTCCAGAATGGCGTCGATCTCCTCCGGCTGGTAGTAGTGCGGCTCCTTCCTCGTTACCTTCGGCGGCGTGGCCTTCGCGGCGGGATTATAGGGGATCAGCATTTCCTTTTCGGCCTGGGCCATGATGGTGGAGATCAGCCGGTGATACTCCAGAATCGTTTTTTCTGACAGCGGCGTCATGTCCTTTTGCACCCGGAACGCCTCCGGGAGCTTCTTCCCCATGGCGGCGGCGATCGCTTCTGCCTTCTCCCGCGAGACCGGCTGACCCTTGACCGCCGTTGAGACCGTCGTCTCACTGATCCCGGCCCGCCGGGCGATCTCCGCTCTGGAAAGCCGGTTTTCCTTCAGCCAGGCGGCTAAGTCGATCTTTGCAGCGGCCCGCTCCGCGCCCTTCCTGACTCCTTCCTCGCTCAGATTCTTGTAGAAGGAATTCAGATGCTGGGGCCGCAGCTCTGCCAGCTTGATATGCCCAATGGCGGCGTCGATCCTGGCCATGAGCGCCCGATACTGATCGATCGTCCGGGGCCGGATGCCGGAACGCTCTTTCAGGTCGATCACATATTCAGCGTATTCCGCAAAGGATCTCTTGTTGTCCAGCTGATACCCCTGCTCGATCTCCCGCTCAAAATCAGCTGCGGCCCGGTTCAGGGCCTTCTCCAGCTGCTTGGCGCTCATATCCGGCCGGGGCGGGGTCCAGTTCCGGCGCTGACGGATCTGCCGGCCTGTGCTGTCCATGCCGGCGGCAACGGTGATCCGGTAGACAGGGGTACCGTCTTTCTTCATGCGCTTCTCAATCGTTGCCATC
>CANRDC010000055.1 GCA_947629245.1 uncultured Oscillospiraceae bacterium
CCGTTGGTCAAGTGGTTAAGACACCGCCCTTTCACGGCGGTAACATGGGTTCGAGTCCCGTACGGGTCACCACGGCGTCAAAAGAACCCTGAAGATGATTGGGAGCTGCAAGGCAGCTCCCAATTCATCGGTCAGGGTCCTTGTTCCTTTTCCCAAAAAGACACGCTTGCCTTTTGGGGGCCCCATTTGGGGGTTCCTTTTCCTTTTCAAATCACAACCGCTTCGCTGGGTTGTGATTTGATTTTTTTCGGGGAGATATTACCGCGTTTCATTCCTCCGGCTGAACTTCGGCCACATCCACGGTGATATAATCAAAAAAGTCCGCGATCTCTTCGGCGGAGCCGCAGGCAAAGTCGTCGCACAACACAAATACGCCGCTGGCGGTGACCGTATGGTCCTCCCCCAGCGTGAACGTCACGGCCACAGGGGCCGCGCCGTCATACGTATAGAGATAGATGACGTCCCCTTCGGCGCTCTCGTCCACAAAGGTCTTTGCGTATGTGCAAATGCTGGCGGCGGCCAGGGTCTGCGCGCCGTCCAGGCTGTTGGCCCTGGTCGTCAGAGAGCCCAGCATCCGCTGCATGAGGAACGCTTTCAGCTCGTCCGAAACGTCATCCAGCTCCAGACCGATGAGCACAGCAAGCTGTTCCATCTCCGCATCGGCCACGGACAGCGCGTATACCGCCTTCGGGGCCGAATAGCCGCCGCCGATATCCTGTAGGATGGACTTGATATCGCTGTCGCTGGCAAAGGCGTCGACGTATTCCTCCGACCCCGCCATTTCGGACAACACCTGGACGACCTCCAGGCCCCTGTCATACAGGGACGGCGCCTCCGCGTCCCGCTCCCCTGCGGCGGCTCCGGCGGCCGCCGTCAGGCAGAGCGCCGCCAGGACCAGCGCCGCCAGCTTTTTGCGCATATGTGTTCTCTCCTTTTTCACTTTGTTCCCGGCTCGCTCAGGCCCATATCCTCCAGCAGATAGTGGACGAACTTGTTCACGGCCACGGAGTTTTCCTCCTTCTTCGTCCAGGACACGCCCAGCCGCCGGTAATAGGCAGGCGTCGCCGGGTAGGCGTAAAGCTCGTAGGGCGTGCGCTGGAGCACCAGCTCCGGCAGCAGGCTCACGCCCAGGCCGCTCTCCACCATGCTCATGACCGTGTAATCGTCCTTCACGGTGTACTGCCGCTTGGGCCGGATGCCCGCGTCCCGGAACATCCGCTCCACGATCTGGCTGTATCCGGACTCCATCAGTACGAACGTCTCCTCCGCCAGCGCCGCCAGACTCACCGGACCACCGGCCAGAGGATGCTCCGGCGGCAGGACGATGTTCATCCGGTCCTCCAGCAGCTCGCAGAAGGCAAATTCATCAGACTCCGGCTGGGTCATAAAGCCGATGTCCACCATGCCGTTGCGCAGCCAGTCGCATATCTGGTGCATATCCCCCTGAGACAGCTCAAAACCGATGTTGGGGTACTTCTCCCGGAACTTTTTCAGGTACGGCGGCAGCCACTGGCAGGACATGCTGGTAAAGATGCCGATGCGGATCATTCCGGCGTTCATGTTCTGCAGCTCCAGGGATTTTTCAAACACGCTCCGCTCCCCGCCCACGATCTGGCGCATACTGGGCAGCAGATACTCCCCCTCCGCCGTGAGCCGCACGCCGTTTTTGTTCCGGGCCAGCAGCGTCACGCCCAGGTCCGCCTCCAGCGCCCGCACCAGCTGGCTCACCGCCGACTGCGTACAGCCGAAAAACGCCGCCGTCCGCGTCAGGCTCTTCGTCTCCACGATCTTCAAAAACACTTCATATCGGGATGTTCTCACGATATATATCTCCTATAAGACGCACTAATCTGCTCTCTCAGAAATTTTTACGGCCTCATTATATACTCTTGTATTCAATGGAACAAGGGGTTTCATAAAAAATTCATAAAAATCTTTATACAGAGTTTGCCAGCATATTTCGCCTGTTTTGGGAGATACTTGGACTGAGGTGATTTACAAATGACGACCAAAGAACTTCTCTACGTCGACGACGCGCTCTCCCATTCCATGTTCCTGGTGAATCAGTTCCAGAACGCCGCGAATACCCTGAAGGACCCCAGCCTGAAGCTCCAGGCACAGCAGATGGCCGACCGGCACCGCCAGGTCTACCAGAAATTCTACGATCTCGTATAAGGAGGCCACGCAATGGACGACAAAAACATTATGGAGAACCTTCTCCTTACCACCAAGGGCGTCATCGACCTGTATATGCACGGCGCCATCGAATCCAGCACTACCAACATCCACCAGGCGTTTTCCAGCGCCTTTGACGACGCTCTGTGCATGCAGGACAACATCTACAAGCAGATGACCGCCAAGGGCTGGTATCAGACGGAAAACGTACCCCAGCAGAAGATCCAGCAGACCAAGCAGAAGTACGCTCCGACCTGCTGATCCGTCGGGATCCGCAAGCCAGGTCTTTTTTGCCGCAAGCGGCAAGGCTCGAGTAGGCCGTGGCTCCTCCTCTCCCCAAAAGGCAAGCGTGCCTTTTGGGGACTCCGAGGGGTTCAAGCGGTGCGCCGCAGGCGCACACATTATCGAACGCCTCCCCTGCGTAAGGGGAGGCGTTCCATTCGGTACATTACAGTCATATTACCCCCTCACCTTTTGTCACCAACTAAAAAAGGCGGAACGCCAACAGCGCTGGCGTTCCGCCTGAGCTTGTAAAAAACGAAAAAATCTCCGTTGAGCAAGGGAAAGCTCGAGGGGGACGGAAGTCCCGCCTCGAATGGGATAAATAGCCGCCAAGCGCCTGGGTTGCAGGCGTTTGGGGCGCGCAGCGAAGTTTTTTGCGGCGGCTTGCCGCCGGGAAAAACACGGCGTTTTCAGGCTGTCAAAAATCCTTTTTTGACAGCCTAAGGCGGCGGGCCTGTCATTTTCCCTCACCGCACCTGGCCGTCGCCGTGGATGACGTACTTATAGCTGCAAAGCTCCGCCAGTCCCATGGGGCCTCTGGCGTGGAGCTTCTGGGTGGAGATGCCCATCTCGCAGCCCAGGCCGAATTCCCCGCCGTCGGTGAAGCGGGTGGAGGCGTTCACATATACCGCCGCGCTGTCCACATTGGCCGCGAATCGGGCCGCCGTGGCCGCGTCCTCCGTCACGATGGCGTCGCTGTGGCCGGTGGAGTGGGCGGCGATATGGGCCAGGGCGGCGTCCGCGTCCGGCACCACCGCCACCGCCAGGATATAGTCCAGAAACTCCGTGTCAAAGTCCCGCTCCCCCGCCGGTGTGCCGGGGATGATGTCGGCGGCCTTCGGGTCCAGCCGCAGCTCCACGGGCGGCTTTCCCGCGGCGGAGCGGTCGTCCGCCAGCCGCTTTTTCAGCATGGGCAGGAATTTTGCCGCCACCGCCTCATGGACCAGCAGGACCTCCTCCGCGTTGCACACGCTGGGTCGGCTGGTCTTGGCGTTTTCCACGATGTTCAGCGCCTTTTCCAGGTCCGCCGCCTCGTCCACATACACATGACAGATGCCCGTGCCCGTCTGGATGCAGGGCACGGTGGCGTTTTCCACGCAGGCCCGGATGAGGCCCGCGCCGCCCCGTGGAATGAGAAGGTCGATGAGCCCGCCGGCGGTCATGAGCTCGTTGGCGCTGGCCCGGGAGGTATCCTCCACCAGGTTCACCGCCGTCTCCGGCAGGCCCGCCCTTTTCAGCCCCTCCCGCAGAGCCTGGGTGATGGCGTGGCAGCTGCGCCACGCCTCCTTGCCGCCCCGGAGCACGCATACGTTGCCGCTCTTCACCGCGAGAGCCGCCGCGTCGGCGGTCACGTTGGGACGGCTCTCATAGATGATCGCCACCACCCCCAGGGGCACGCTGACCCGCTCGATGACCAGGCCGTTGGGCCGCTCCACCCGGGTCAGGACCTTCCCCACCGGGTCCGGCAGCGCCGCCGCCTGACGGATGCCCTCGGCCATGGCCGCCACGCGCCCCGCGTCCAGATACAGCCGGTCCAGCATCACGTCCGACATGGTCCCTTTCGCCGCCTCCATATCCAGCGCGTTGGCCGCCAGGATAGCGTCCGTATTCTCGATCAGGCAGCCCGCCATGGCCAGCAGCGCCGCCGTCTTTGTCTCCTCCCCGGCGTTGGCCAGGGCCGCCTTGGCCCCCTGGGCCTGCAAAAGCATCTCATGGGTGGTCATTTTCAAGCCTCCTTATGTCCCAAAAAGCGGGTGCCTACGCTCTTTCCCGCCACGATGTCGTACAAAAGCTCCGGCCTGGCCCCGTTGGCGATGACCATGTCGATGCCGTGGGCGGACGTCTCTTTGGCCGCCTTCAGCTTCGTCGCCATGCCGCCCACCGCAAGACCGCTGCCCGCCGCCCCCGCCAGGGCCTCGAGCTCCGGCGTTATCTTCTCCACCCGCTCAATGAGCCTGGCGGACGGGTCCTTCCGGGGGTCGGCGGTATACAGCCCGTCGATGTCGCTCAAAAGCACCAGCAGGTCCGCCCCGATGGCGCAAGCCACGATGGCCCCCAGACTGTCGTTGTCCCCCAAGGCAATCTCCTCCGTGGATACCGTGTCGTTCTCGTTGACGATGGGCAGCGCGCCCATCTCCAGAAGCCGGAACATGGTGTTTTCAAAGTTGGCCCGCCGCTTCTCGTCCGCCACGTCGCTGCCGGTCAGCAGCAGCTGGGCCACCACATGGTTATACTCGGAAAACAGCTTATCGTAAATGTACATCAGCTCGCACTGGCCCACGGCGGCCGCCGCCTGCTTGGTGGGCATATCCTCCGGGCGCCTGGCCAGCCCCAGCTTTCCCACGCCCATGGCGATGGCCCCCGAGGACACCAGCACCAGCCGGTGCCCGGCGTTTTTCAGGTCGCTCAGCACCTTCACCAGCTGCTCGATGTGCCGGATATTCAGGCGCCCCGTGGGATGGGTGATGTTGCTGGTGCCGATCTTGATCACAACGGTCATAGCGGTCCTCTCTCTTTATTACAGCATTTTACCAAGCAGTATAGCACGTTCTCCTTTCATATGCAATCCTCTTGACAAAGCTGTCTATCGATGATAGACTATGACTGTCTATTGGAAATAGACAACAAAGGAGGGGCCGTTATGCATTACAAACTGGGCGTTGTGGAATCCCGGTTCGCGGACATCGTATGGAGCCGCGCGCCGCTGTCGGCAAGCGAGCTGGTCAAGCTGTGCGCCGGGGAACTGAACTGGAAGCGGACGACCACGTATACCGTGCTGAAAAAGCTGGGCGAGTACGGGCTGTTCCGGCTGGAGAAGGGCGTCGTGACGGCGCTGGTCTCACGGGAGGACTATTACGCCTCCCAGAGCGAGCGATTCGTGGCGGAGACCTTCAACGGCTCATTACCGGCATTCATCGCCGCGTTCACCAGGAAAAAGGCGCTGTCTCAGCAGGAGGTCGACGAGATCCGGCGGATGATCGACGCCTACCCAGGAGAGGATCGGCAAAAAGGAGGCAAATCATGAAAAAACGCATTCTAGCCGCAGGCATGGCGCTGGGCATGTTCCTCGGGCTGAACGGGCAGGCCCTGGCCGCCGGGGAGGACCGGCTCGTGGGCGTGAAAGAATATGTGGACGGCGCGCTGGACGTGGAATATACCTTCGCCTATGAGGACGGCGGCGCTCTGCCCAGGTTGGGTCGGAAAAATGTCCTGGGCGACCACAGCTATGTGATGTTCGAGGGGACCGACAGGGAGTATGTGCGCGACGGCATGCCCAGCCTGGACTGGACCTGGGCCTACGACGGTGCGGGTCGCCTGACGGAGCACACGGAGACCTATCCCAGCGGCAACACCTATATCGACCGCTGGGTCTACGACGGAGACGGCCCGCTGGTCCGCCAGGAGCGGGAAAGTCCGGAGGGCGCGGGCCTTCCGCTGCTGACCACGGTCACCTACGCCTACGATGAGGCTGGACGGCTGTGTGCGGAGACATGGGATGACGACGGCGTGGCCCACATGGTGTCGGAATACATGTACGCCAAGGACAGTTCCCTGACCGCGCAAAACAACTTCTCTCTCACCGGCTCGGAGCCCCTGGATGACGATGGTCGCCCTATCCACAGCAAGGGCGCGGTGAGCCAGACGACGTATGACTACGACGAGGACGGCCGGGTGTGCCGGGAGCTGTCGGTGGTGGACGGCATGCTCTGGAGCGAAACGATCCTCACCTATGCGGACGACCCGGTTTTTTTGGTCCAGTACGGCCAGGAGCACGACTACATGAACGACGAGGACAGTGCCTGCTGTAATTTCATTCTCCGGGACGCCGCAGACAAAAACGTGCTGTCCTTCAGTCTTCCCGGCACGCCGGAGCTGACATACGACGGCGAGGGCCGTCTTGTGAAGGCGGAGACGGAAGAGCGGTCTATGGAGTTTGTCTATGAAGCCCGCTGAACGGGGGCATATCGAGAGCCCTTATAAGGAGGAAAGACGATGCTCACCCATCTGATCGGCACGAGCGTCTCCGCAAGCTGGCTGATCCTGGCGGTGCTCCTGCTGCGGGCCGTGTGCAAGAAAATCCCCAGAGCCATGATCTGTCTTTTGTGGGGCCTTGCCGCGCTCCGGCTGGTCTGCCCTTTTTCGATACAAAGCCCCCTGAGCCTGGTCCCGGACGCCGGACCCATCGCGGAGCGTATCGTCTCCGCCGCCGAGCCGGTATCGGCCCCGCCGACAGCGCCGGAGGCCAATGTCGCCCCGGCTGCGCCCGTATCCCCGGCGGAAGAGGCGGTCGAGACAGCGTCCGCCCCGCCGGACGTTCACTCATACGCTACGGCGGTGTGGCTGGCGGGAGTGGCGCTGCTGCTGGCGTACTGGGTCGCGGGGTATCTGCGCGTACGGCGGACCGTGGCGGCATCCGCCCGGATAAAAGGAAATATCTGGATATGCGACTGGATCGACTCGCCCTTTATCCTGGGCGTCATACGGCCCAAAATCTACCTCCCCTCTTCCATGGACAACGAGCAGTTTTCCTATGTACTGGCCCATGAGCACGCCCACCTGGCCCGGCGGGACCACTGGTGGAAGCCGCTGGGCTTCGCCATTCTGGCGGTCTATTGGTTCGCTCCGCTGGTCTGGGCCGCCTATATCCTGTTCTGCCGGGACATAGAATTGGCCTGCGACGAGCATGTGGCGCGCGGGATGGGGCGTTGGGAGCGAAAGCGCTATTCGGAGACACTGCTCTCCTGCTCCGTCGCCAGGCCCTCCCCTTCCGTCTGTCCGGTCTCCTTCGGCGCTCTTGGCCTCAAGGAGCGCATCCGGGCGGTGCTGCGCTACAGAAATCCTGAGCCTTGGGCCGTTCTGGCGGCGTGCGCCGTGGGTGTTCTGCTGGCGGTGTGCTTTCTCACGGACCGGCCAGCCTCGGCCAGTCCGGACAAAGCGGAGGCTCCCGCCGCCTCCCCGGCGGTCCACCGGCTGGTCCAAACGCCGCCCTCCCCCTCTCCCGCGCCCGTCACGCCAGAGCCCTCCCCACGGCCCCAGCCCACCAAGGGAGAAGTCCTGGCCGCCCGGAAAAAGGCCCTGGAGGGCATGACGCAAGAGCAGATCGACCGGCTGACCTCGGTCATCACCAGCCAAAATCAGTGGTGGGAGCGGGAATACCTGAGCAATATCCTGACCCGGCTGGACGATCCGGAGGACCTGGCCTGGAACTATTTTGACCAGACCGGCGATATCGACGTGGGCACAGGCGTCGGCTGGAGCGACGAGACCGGCCTGACCGGAGACGAGCGCGTCGCTTTGATGGAGCGGGAGGGCATCACGGTCGACGAGTTTTTTGAAAAATACGGCACGGAAACTCCTTCACCATCGCCGACAACAGCAAATACTCCGTAGAGGACATCGTGTCCATGCTCGGCGAGCTGCGGGACAGCGTGCAAAACCAGGACCTGCGCACAGACCTGGCGTATCTTGCCAACCAGATCCTCTGGGCACGGGAAACACACCGGATGATATACGTCAGTAATATGTTCAAGCTGCTGCACGACATGGACTACTATCTGCTGCGCTACGGCCCCGCCGACCAGCCCTCCACGGACCCCTACTATGGCATCCCCTCCGTCGTGTCCAATTACTACGGCATGCTCACCATCTTTGGCGCGGACCACGGCGAGGGCGCCGCCCCGGCAGGCGCGAAATAGACCGATACGGCACGTCCCGCAAAAGGACATGCCGTATCGTTATGCCTTGGTCTGAGCGGTCTCACTCGGTCCAGTCGGAGGTGAGATAGGCCGTGGGGTCGGCGGAGACGCCGTCCTGCTTCATGGCGAAGTGCAGGTGACTGACCTGATTGACCTCGCCCAGAGCCGTGCCGCCCACGGAGCCGATGGTCTGGCCCATGGTGACCCGGTCCCCGGCTGCCACGGGAGGCTGGGCCGCCAGATTGGCGTACACGCTGTGGACGCCGTTTTCATGGTCGATCTCCACCACCGTGCCCAGCAGGTCGTCGTTGTGCACATCCACCACCAGGCCGCCGGCCGCCGCCAGCACCGGCGTGCCCTGGTCGCAGGCCACGTCCACGCCGTCATGGGTGCGCCAGTCGGCCATGGTGCTGTCGTACATCAGCGTCTGGATGGAATAGGGCCGCTGCACGTCGCCCTTCACGGGCCAGACATAGCTGACCGTACCGTCGGACATCGTGGACTGGGCCGCGGGCTCCGCCGTCGGCTCCGTCAGTGTCCCGGCGGTCGTCTCAGCCGCCGCCCCGCCGTCCTCTTTCTCCGTCTCTCCGGCGTCCATGGACTCGTCCTCCGTCATGGGTTCGGTCCCCGCCATGGGGTCGGCCTCCGCCATCACGTCCACGTCCTCCGGCTCGGGAACCGTCCCGGCCGGGAGCATGGTCACATAGGCCCCGGAGATGTCCACGGCATCCTCTGCTGTCTCGTCTTCTACAATAGTCCCCGCGTTGGTGAGCATGATCCAGGCGGATATGCCGATCACCGCCGCACACAGGAGGAGGACTATGTAGAAGCCCTTACCCCCCAGGGACCCGGCTCTGGCGCCGGACCCTTGCTTGTTTTCCATTTGTTTTGACCCTCCAAAAAAATTGGTGTTTCCGAAGGCTATTGTTGCCCTGGAAGCACCAATTTATACAAGGTCAGGAACTTTTGCTTTGTTTTGCCTTACTTCCGGATGGAGAAGAAGGCGTCGCGGCCCAAATATCTGGCCACATCCCCCAGCTCGTCCTCGATGCGCAGAAGCTGGTTGTACTTGGCCACCCGGTCCGTGCGGCTGGGGGCGCCGGTCTTGATCTGGCCCGCGTTCACCGCCACGGTCAGGTCCGCGATGGTGGTGTCCTCCGTCTCGCCGGAGCGATGGGAGATGACGGCGGTATAGCCCGCCCGGTGGGCAAGCTGGATGGCGTCCAGGGTCTCGGTCAGGGTGCCGATCTGGTTGAGCTTGATAAGGACGGAGTTGGCGACCTTCTTCCCGATGCCGGTCTTGATGCGCTCCACGTTGGTGACGAACAGGTCGTCGCCCACGATCTGGATCTTGCCGCCCAGCGCGTCGGTCATGCTCTTCCAGCCGTCCCAGTCGTCCTCGCCCAGGCCGTCCTCGATGGAGATGATGGGGTACTTCGCCACGAAGCCCTTGTACATCTCCACCAGTTCGGCGGCGGTCATGTCAACGCCCCGCTTAGGCAGGTGATAGAGCTTCCTGTCCGGGTCGTACCAGTCGCTGACGGCGCAGTCGATGGCGATCATGAAGTCCTCGCCGGGCCTGTATCCGGCCATCTCCATGGCCTTCACCAGCGCCTTCAGGGCGTCCTCGTCGCTGTCCAGATCGGGGGCGTAGCCGCCCTCGTCGCCCACGCCGGAGGCGGGCACCACCTTTTTCAGGGTGTGGAACACCTCCGCGCACATGCGAAGCGCCTCGGCAAAGCAGCCGGCGCCCACGGGCATGATCATGAATTCCTGGATGTCCACGTTGGAGCCGGTGGCGTGGGCGCCGCCGTTGAGCACGTTCATCATGGGCACGGGCAGAGTCTTGGCGTTGCAGCCGCCCACGTACTGATACAGGGGAAGACCCACGGCGTTGGCCCCGGCCTTGGCGCAGGCAAGGCTGGCCCCCAGCATGGCGTTGGCCCCAAGACGGGTCTTATTGGCCGTGCCGTCCAGGTCGATGAGGATCTTGTCGACGGCGGTCTGGTCCAGGGCGTTCTGGCCCATCAGGGCCTCCGCGATCTGGGTGTTCACGTTCTGCACGGCGGTGAGGGCGCCCTTGCCCTGGTAACGGCTCTTGTCGCCGTCCCGGAGCTCGCACGCCTCATGCGCGCCGGTGGACGCCCCGGAGGGTACCGCCGCCCGGCCCACGGTCCCGTCGTCCAGGGTCACCTCCACCTCCACGGTGGGATTGCCCCGGGAGTCCAGGATCTCCAGGCCCCTTACGTCAACGATCTCAAAATAGTCCTTCAAGTCAAAAACTCCTTACTAAGTCTTACTATGTCAAGCGGTCCCGGCTGTCGCCGGGACCGCCACTGACATCTTGAATGCGTACCGCCGCCGCGAACGGCGTTACTTTTGGATCAGGCACTCGCCGGTCATCTCGGCGGGCTGCTCCAGACCCATCAGGCGCAGCATGGTGGGCGCGATGTCCGCCAGGCGGCCCTCCTTGAGCTTCACGTCCCCTGCGCCGCAGACGATGAAGGGCACGGGATTGGTGGTGTGCGCGGTGTGAGGCGTGCCGTCCTCGGCCCGCATCTTGTCCGCGTTGCCGTGGTCGGCGGTGACCAGCAGCACGCCGCCCATCTTCCGCACGGCCTCCCAGACCTTACCCACGCAGGTATCCACGGTCTCTACGGCCTTCACCGCCGCCTCCATGACGCCGGTGTGGCCCACCATGTCGCAGTTGGCCAGGTTCATGATCACCGTGTCGTAGGCCCCGGACTCGATGCGCTCCACGGCCTTGGCGGTGACCTCCTCCGCGCTCATCTGGGGGATCAGGTCATAGGTGGGGAACTGCTTGGGAGACGGCACCAGCACCCGGTCCTCGCCGGGATAAGTCCGCTCCACGCCGCCGTTGAAGAAGAACGTCACATGGGCGTACTTCTCCGTCTCCGCGATGCGAAGCTGGCTCATGTTTGCCCGGCTCACGATCTCGCCAAAGGTGTCCTCCAGGACTACCGGCGGGAACGCGATGGGAAGCTCGGTCATGGTCTCGTCGTACTGGGCGGTGCAGACGTAATTCAGGGGGAAATGGCCCTTGGGCAGCGGGAAGCCGTCAAAATCGGGCTTCATCAGCGCCCAGGTCATCTCACGGGCCCGGTCGGGCCGGAAGTTGGCGAAGATCACGCTGTCCCCGGCCTGGATCATGCCGTTGGGATCGCAGACAACCGGCTCCACGAACTCGTCCGTGACGCCATTGGCGTAGCTGTCCCCCACGGCCTTGGGTCCGTCGGGCTCCTGCACGCCCTCGCCGCAGACGATGGCCCGGTAGCCCTTCTCCACGCGCTCCCAGCGCTTGTCACGGTCCATGCCCCAGAAGCGGCCCTGGATCGTGGCGATGGCGCCGTAGCCGAGCTCTTCGCAGTGGTCGGCCAGGGCCTGTACATAGCTTTGCCCGGAAGAGGGCGGAACATCCCTGCCGTCTAGGAAACAGTGGACATAGCACTGCTTCACGCCCCGCTTTTTCGCCATATCTACCAGCGCGAAGATGTGCTTGATGTGGCTGTGCACGCCGCCGTCGGACAAAAGGCCCATCACATGGACCGGATGACCGGTTTTCGCGGCCTCGTCCATGGCGTGGCCGTAGGCGGGGTTTTCAAAGAAGCTGCCGTCGTCCACGGCCCGGCTGATCCGGGGCAGAGGCTGGAACACCACACGGCCCGCGCCGATGTTGGTGTGGCCCACCTCGGAGTTGCCGATCTGTCCTGCAGGCAGGCCCACGTCCTCCCCGCTGGCCTGCAGCCGGGTGTTGGGATACTGGGCGAACAACCCGTCCAGAACGGGCGTCCTGGCCACATAGACGGCGTTCCACTCTGATGGCTCCGCCAGACCGAAGCCGTCCATGATCAGAAGTACGGTGGGCTTTTTATCCTTCATTGGCCGCACCGATGATGTCCGTGAACTCGACCTTCAGGCTGGCTCCGCCGATGAGGCCGCCGTCGATGTCAGGCTTAGCCAGAAGCTCGGCGGCGTTCTTGCCGTTCATGCTGCCGCCGTAGAGGATCTGCACGCCCTTGGCCAGCTCCTCGCCGTACAGGCCCGCCAGCACCCCACGGATATAGCCGCAGACCTCCTGGGCCTGCTCCGCCGTGGCGGTCCGGCCGGTGCCGATGGCCCAGATGGGCTCATAGGCGATGACGACCTTCTTCATGTCCTCGGGGGAGATATCCGCCAGGCCGCCCTTGATCTGGCTCTCCACGAAGGACAAGGTCACGCCCGCGTCCCGCTGCTCCAGGCTCTCGCCGCAGCACATGATGGGCGTGATGCCCGCGCCCAGCAGGGCCTTCAGCTTGGCGTTCACCAGCTCGTCGCTCTCGGCGTGATAGGCCCGGCGCTCGGAGTGGCCGATGATGCAGTAGTCCACGCCCAGGTCCGCCAGCATGGCCGCGGACACCTCGCCGGTGTACGCGCCCTTGTCATGGGCGGACACGTCCTGCGCGCCCACCTTTACCTGGCTGCCAGCCAGAGCCGCCTTCACGGCGGGGATCAGGGGGAACGGCACGCACAGCGCGCTCTGCACGCCCTCGGCCAGCTTCGCCTTGGGCTCCAGCTCCGCCCAGAAGCCGGGGACCTCGGAGGCCAGCTTATTCATCTTCCAGTTGCCCGCGATCAGGGCATTGCGATATTTTTTCTCCATGACTGTCTCTCTCCTTATTTATCCTGCAGAGCGACCACGCCGGGAAGGGCCTTGCCCTCCAGGAATTCCAGGGAAGCGCCGCCGCCGGTGGAGATGTGGGTGATCTTATCGGCAAAGCCCAGCTGCTCCACAGCCGCCGCGCTGTCGCCGCCGCCGATGATGCTCACAGCGCCGGAGTTGGCCACGGCGCGGGCCACGGCACGGGTGCCCTCGGCGAACTTGTCGAACTCGAACACGCCCATGGGGCCGTTCCACACCACGGTACCGGCGCCCTTGACGGCGTCCGCGAACAGCTCACGGGTCTTTTCGCCGATGTCCAGGCCCTGCCAACCAGCGGGGATGGCGCTGGACGCAACGGTCTTGCTCTCGGCGTCCGCAGCGAATTCCTTGGCGATGACCGTATCCACCGGCAGGAGCAGCTCCACGCCCTTGGCCTTGGCGGTCTCGATCATTTCCTTGGCGAATTCGACCTTGTCCTCCTCCAGCAGGCTGTCTCCCACCTCATAGCCCTGGGCCTTGATGAAGGTGTAGGCCATGCCGCCGCCGATGATGATCTTGTCGGCCTTGCCCAGCAGGTTCTCGATGACGGGGATCTTGTCGGAGACTTTAGCGCCGCCCAGGATCGCCACGAAGGGACGGGCGGGATCGTCCAGGGCCTTGCCCATGATGGACAGCTCCTTGCCGATCAGGAAGCCGGAAACGGCGGGCAGATAGGCCGCCACACCGGCGGTGGTGGCGTGGGCGCGATGCACGGTGCCGAAGGCGTCGGACACGAACAGCTCCGCCATGTCGGCCAGCTCCTTGGCGAAGGCGGGGTCGTTCTTGGTCTCGCCCTTCTCAAAACGGGTGTTCTGCAGCAGCATGATCTGACCGGGCTGCAGAGCCGCGGCCTTGGCATGGGCGTCGGGACCGGCCACATCGTCGGCCAGAATGACCGGCTTGCCCAGAAGCTCACCCAGGCGCTCCGCCACGGGCTCCATGCGCAGCTCGTCTAGGCTCTTCTTCCACTTCGCCTCGGTGAGGGTGGCGGGGTCCTTGCCCTTCTCGGTCTGCTTTTTCACCCACTTTTCAAAGTTGGGCTCGGGCTTTCCCAGGTGAGAGCAGGCGATGACGGCGGCGCCGTTGTCCAGCAGGTACTGGATGGTGGGAAGAGCCGCGCGGATGCGCTTGTCGTCCGTGATGGCGTTGGTCTTCTTGTCACGGGGGACGTTGAAATCGCAGCGCAGCAGGACCTTCTTGCCCTTCACGTCAACGTCGGTCACAGTTTTCTTGTTGTAGTTCATAGCGTATTTCCTCCATCAAAATGGTTTTAAACTTTATTAAAGCTCATCCGCCACGGCCATGATGCCCGTTTCCAAAAGACCCGGAAAGCCCTGGCGGCGCAGCGCGTCGTACAGGATGATAGACGCGGAGCTGGCCAGATTCAGACTCCTGGCCCGAGGCTTCATGGGGATGCGCAGACACCGGTCCCGGTAGCGCTCCATGAGCTCTTCCGGCAGGCCCGAGGTCTCCCGCCCGAACATCAGCGCCACATTCTCTCCAAAGTCCGCCTGGGCGTAGCTTCGGGGCGCCTTGGTGGACAGCAGCCACAGATCGTCGTCCCCGTTTTGCTCCAGGTACTGCTCCACGTTCTCGTACACATGCACGTCCACCAGATGCCAGTAGTCCAGCCCCGCCCGCTTCACGGCGGCGTCGGAGATATCGAAGCCCAGGGGCTTTATGAGGTGCAGACTCGCGCCGGTGGCGGCGCAGGTGCGGGCGATGGCCCCTGTGTTCTGGGGGATCTCCGGGGCGTACAGGACGATGCTGTTCATACCTTATTTAACCGCCTACTTCTCCACTTTGTGATGATTATTATATACTATCGCGGTTTTTTTGCAAGGGCAACTTTAACATTTCTTAATAATTGTTGAAAATTTGGTACAGTTTGTCTATAATGCATCAAAGAGGTGACAGCCATGGATACTTTGTACATCGTCGTGCCCTGCTATAACGAAGAGGAATGTCTGCCAAAAACCGCGCCTGTGTTCCGGCGGGAGCTGGCGGATCTGGCCGCCAAACAGCTCGTCGGTCCGGACAGCCGCGTCCTGCTGGTGGACGACGGCTCCGCCGACCGGACCTGGGAGATCATCCGCGGTCTGCACGAGAGCGATCCCGCCTTCTCCGGCCTGCGCCTCAGTCCCAACCGGGGCCACCAGAACGCGGTCATGGCCGGTCTCATGGAGGCCAGGGACCGGGCCGACGTGACCATCTGCATCGACGCGGACCTGCAGGACGATATCCACGTCATGGAGGACATGATGCAAAAGCGCCGGGAGGGCTTCCCCATCGTCTGCGGCGTGCGCTCCAGCCGCCAGACGGATACATTTTTAAAGCGCTTCACCGCCCAGTCCTATTACGCGCTGATGAACCTCTTCGGCGCCAAGCTCATCTACAACCACGCCGATTACCGGCTCATGGACCGGGCCGCTCTGGACAAGCTGGCCCTCTATCACGAGGACGACCCCTTCCTCCGGGGCCTGACCACCCGGCTGGGCCTTCCCATCGCCACGGTGGAATATGAGAGGACCCCCAGAGTAGCCGGCGAGAGCAAATATACCCTGAAAAAAATGGTCAAGCTGGCCGTCCGGGGCTTCACCTGCGGTCGCTGCAGGCCCAAGGATGCCCCCAGGCCCCCCGATCCACATATCGCGGAGCGGCTTTTTTCGTGAATATTTCATCCCTCTTCCCCGGAAGAGGGGTCTTTTTTGTATATCTTGTAAGAAAATTCATCGTTATTCATAATCTCACGAATAATCCGTTGTTTATTCACAAAAAGGCGTATATAATGCACCCATCGACCGAAACACGGCAACACAACACCTGATCGGAAATATTGAAAGGACGGATGATACAATGAAAAAGCTGATCGCAATGCTGCTGGCTCTGGCGATGGTCCTGAGCCTGGGCGCCATGGCCTTTGCCGCCGAGGAAGAAGAAGCCGAAATGCCCGAGGTCCCCGACTACCTGCTGGATCTGGACCTGCCCGAGTTCACCACCGTTGAAGAGGGCAAGCTGATCATGAGCACCAACGCCGCGTTCCCTCCCTATGAGATGGTCGCCGACGAGGGCGCCGGGTTCTATACCTGCGACGGTATCGAGTACTCCGGCATCGACGTGGAGATCGCCTGGTACCTGGCCCAGGCCACCGGTCTGGAGCTGGTGATCGACGACATGGAGTTCCCCTCCGCGCTGATCGCCGTGCAGGAGAATAAGAGCGACATGATGCTGGCTGGCCTGACCTACAACGAGGAGCGCGACGAGGTCATGGACTTCTCCACCAGCTACGCCAACGGCGTGCAGGTGGTCATCGTCACCGAGGACTCCGAGATCGAGACCATCGACGATCTGGCCAACGCCGAGATGATCGGCACCCAGAGCGGCACCACCGGTTACATGTACTGCTCCGACACGCCCGAGAACGGCGGCTACGGCGAGGACCACGTCACCGCCTACGAGAACGGCGCTACCGCCGTGCAGGCCCTGCTGAACGGCCAGATCGACGCAGTGGTCATCGACAACGGCCCCGCCCAGGAATATGTGGCCGCCAACCCCGGTCTGAAGATCCTGGACACCGAGTTCACCAACGAGGACTACTGCCTGGCCGTGGATCAGGACAACACCGACCTGCTGGATGCCCTGAACACCGTCCTGGAGGCCATGATCGACAACGGCCTGGTGGACGAGATCGTCTCCCACTATGTCAGCGCCGACGAGGCTGAGTGATCTCCGCTATGAAAAGGGCGGCCATTGGCCGCCCTTTTTCCTGTATGCTGCAAAGAGGTGTGAATATGGATCTGTCCGGGCTCTATGAGAGCTTATCCGCCCTGCCGGTGGGCGAACTGACCGCATGGCAGAGCTTTTTTGTAAAATTTTACCGCGCCTGGTTTTTGAACGACCGCTGGCTCCAGTATTTCGACGGGCTTCTGACCACCATCGAGGTCACGGCCGCCGCCCTGGCTATCGGCGTGGCGCTGGGCGTGATCGTGGCCATCGTCCGCACGGCCTACGCCCAGCGGCGGCCCGGCACCCACAATCCCCTGCTGGCAGTTATCGACTTTATCTTCAAGGTCTATGTGACGGTCATCCGGGGCACCCCCATGATGGTGCAGCTGCTGATCATGGGCTTCGTAGTCTTCTCCTCCAGCCGGAACTTCACGCTGGTGGGCGCGCTGACCTTGGGCATCAACTCCGGGGCCTATGTGTCCGAGATCATCCGGGGCGGGCTCATGAGCCTGGACCCCGGCCAGGCGGAGGCGGGCCGTTCTCTTGGCCTGAGCTATATCCAGACCATGTGGTACATCGTCATCCCTCAGGCCTTCAAGACCATCCTCCCCTCTCTGGGCAACGAGTTCATCGTGCTTTTGAAGGATACCTCCCTCATCAGCGTCATCGGCGGCAAGGAGATCGTATACTTCGCCCGCGCCATCGTGGCCCGGACCTACGAGGCCATGTTCCCCTACATCATCACCGCCGTCATGTACCTGATCATGGTGATGGCTTTCAGTTACCTGCAGAGCATTCTGGAAAGGAGGCTGCGCGCCAGTGATAGACGTTAAGGGCCTGACAAAGGCGTTCGGGGACCATGTGGTCCTCCAGGGCATCGACGAGCACATCTATCCCGGTGAAAAGGTGGTCATCATCGGCCCCTCCGGCGGCGGCAAGAGCACCTTCCTGCGCTGCCTGAACCTGCTGGAGACCCCCACCAGCGGCACCATCACCTTCAAGGGCGTGGATATCACCGACCCCAAGAGCGACATCAACAAGCACCGCCAGAAGATGGGCATGGTGTTCCAGCACTTCAACCTGTTCCCCCATATGACCATCCTGCGCAACCTGACCCTTGCCCCCGCAAAGCTGCTGCACAAGTCCAAGTCGGAGGCGGAGGCCAAGGCCATGCAGCTTCTGGACCGGGTGGGTCTGGCGGACCGGGCCGGGTCCTATCCCAGCCAGCTCTCCGGCGGGCAGAAGCAGCGCGTGGCCATCGTCCGGGCGCTGTGCATGGAGCCGGAGGTCATGCTCTTCGACGAGCCCACCTCGGCCCTGGACCCGGAGATGGTGGGCGAGGTGCTGGACGTGATGAGATCCCTGGCCGACGACGGCATGACCATGGTGGTGGTCACCCACGAGATGGGCTTCGCCAAGGAGGTGGGCGACCGCATCCTCTTCATGGACGGAGGCGTCATCGCCGAGCAGAACACCCCGGCGGAGTTCTTCGACCACCCCCAGACCGACCGGGCCCAGGCATTCCTCGCCAAGGTCCTCATGTGAGGGCGGAGGACTCTCCCGGACACTTTTCCCGGGAGCTTTTCCCGCCTGCGCCCCATGGCGTTTCTTTATTCGTTTTATTTACTAAAAAGAAAAAGCGCTCATGCGGTCAATCCTTGTCATTCCTACAAACTTTTTTCGGCACATTGACATTTGATTTTTAAGACACTATATTTATTTTAAGTTTTCACCTGGGACGTGCGTCCCAGTGAACAAAATACTTGGAAAGAGGTTATGAAAAGAATGAAACGCACTGTCAAGAAAACGCTCTCCTTCGTCATGGTCCTGGCTATGATGATGAGCCTGTGCACTGTCTTCGCTCTGGCCGACGAAGGCGCCGCCTTCAAGATCGGCGGCACCGGCCCCCTGACCGGCGGCGCGGCCATTTACGGCAACGCGGCTGCCAACGGCGCGCAGATCGCCGTGGACGAGATCAACGCCGAGGGCGGCATCCAGTT
>CANRDC010000056.1 GCA_947629245.1 uncultured Oscillospiraceae bacterium
GGCAGCGGCGACCCGAAGAACAATATGCGCCTGGCCGCCGTCATCACCAAGGCCAAGGCCGCCAATATGCCCAACGACAACATCAAGCGCACCATCGACAAGGCCCTGGGCAGCGGCGACACCTCCAACTTCGAGTCCGTCACCTATGAGGGCTACGGTCCCAGCGGCGTGGCCGTGATCGTGGAGGCCATGACCGATAACCGCAACCGCACCGCCAGTGACATCCGCCACTGTTTTGACAAATATAACGGCAACCTGGGCGCCACCAACTGCGTAAGCTGGTCCTTTGACCGGAAGGGCGTCATCGTGGTGGACAACGAGGACGGAGACCTGGACGAGGACGCCGTGCTCATGGACGCCATGGAGGCGGGCGCGGCCGATATGGAGGCGGAGGAGGGCGTGTTCACCCTCTACACCGCGCCGGAGGACGTGACCGCCGTGGCGGAGTATATGACCGCCCACGGCTATAAGCTGGACTCCGCCCAGGAGGAGATGGTCCCCCAGAACTATATCGACCTGACCAGCGAGGGCGACCGGAAGAACATGCAGAAGATGCTGGACGTGTTCGAGGACAACGAGGACGTGCAGAACGTCTGGCACAACTGGGGGAACATGGACGACTAAGTCCGCTTCCGCCGAAGCAGTATAAATGACGAGCCGACCGAATGGCCGCGGGCACGAGCCGAAAGGCTGTGCGTGAGGAAAGTCCGGGCTCCACAGGGCAGGAATAACGGGTAACGCCCGCCGATGGCGACATCAGGACGAGTGCAACAGAGATATACCGCCGCGCCTTGGCGCGGTAAGGGTGGAAAGGCGGTGTAAGAGACCGCCCGGCGCTCTGGCGACAGTGCGCCGCTGTAAACTCTATTCGGAGCAACACCGTGGAGGGGAATACGACCGGCCCGGTCTCCCCGGGGAGGTGGCTGGAGCGCAGCGGCAACGCGGCGCCTAGATAGATGGCCATTTTTAACAGAATCCGGCTTACAGGTCGACTCGTTTATCAAAAGAGACAGGCGCTTGCGCCTGTCTCTTTTGATAAACGCAAACGTCGGGCTTCGCGGACGGTTTTTCCAGTAACGCAAACGTAACTGTTTGCGGCGGTAACAACAATTTCGTGTTGTCAAGTAGTAAATGCGAAAAAATGCGAAAAAGTTTTATAAGGGGCTGAACGTGGCCGTCATTACCTGTTGGAACATGGCCCCGGCGCTGGTATAGTCAAAGATGCCGCGGGGGTAGCTGTTCACCCACTCCTCTATCTGCGCCACGGTCTCGTCGGTGAGGCTGTCGAAGTTTGTCCCTTTCGGAAGCAGGCGGCGGATGAGGCGGTTGGTGTTCTCGTTGGTGCCCCGCTCATATGCGCTGTAGGGGTGGCAGTAGTAGAGCTTGGTCCTGCTGCCGTCGCCCCCACAGCTCTTTTCGATGCCCTCGCTGTCTGCGAACTCGCAGCCGTTGTCGCAGGTGATCGTCCTGAATACCTGGGGGAACAGGTCGCCGTAGAGGCGCTCTATGTCGTTCAGGGCCCGGACCACGCTGTCGGCGGTCTTGTCCTGCAACTGGCGGATGATCTCGTTCCGGGTGAGGCGCTCCGAAAGTACCAGCAGGGCCTTTTTGCTGGGCCGGGCGGACACCACCGTGTCCATCTCCCAATGGCCGAAGGTCTCCCGGCGGTCCACCTCCTCCGGACGCTTCTCTATGCTCTCGCCCTGCGGGGGCCGGGCGGCGTCTTTCACCTTGCGGTATTTCCGCCGGCGCTTGGACTTCACGGGGAGGTCCTTATTGGTCAGCCGCAGGAAGACGCCCTTGTCGATATAGCTGTATAGAGTGGGGATGGATATGGTGGTGTCGAACTGCAGGCCCTGGGCCCTGATCTCCCCGAGGACCGCGGCGGGGCTGTATTTCCTGTCCGCGATCCTCTCCTCTATGTAGGCGGCCAGCCGGTGGTCCCGGCCGATTTTCAGCTGCGGTCCTTTGGCCCGCAGGTTTTCCCTGTAGCGGGCGTCCGCCTTGTCCGGGCTGTAGCGGACCTCGGTGGTGTAGTCGCTGTTGAGGTGTTCGTACTGCCCCCGGTGGAGCTCCCGGTATATGGTCGAAATGTGAACGCCGATGATCTCCGCGATCTCTTTCGGGGTCTTCCCGTCCCTGGTGTGGGCCTCTATGCGGAGCCGGTCCGTCTTACTCAAGTGCTTAAAGCGCCTCATGTTATCCCCCTTACGATAGACCGGGGGCGGCCTGTGCCGCCCTCGGTTCCTTTGTTTCAGCCGTTGTACTTCTCCAGCAGTTTAATGGTCTCGGTGTCCGTCACTATATCGGTGAGGCGGCAGCCCAGGGCGTTGCAGACCTTTAGTATTGTGGCCAGCTTCGCCAGGCTTATGTCACGGGCCCCTCGCTCGTAGTCCTGGAGCACCCGGATTGATATGCCTGCCGCCGCTGCGAGCTTGGACTGGGACATTCCGGCGGCGGCCCTGGCGGCCTGGAGCTTTCCGTTCCTCCGGCAGGTGTCCATCTGCTTGCCTCCTTTGCTCGGTGTCCGGCTCTCCGGCCGGCAGAGAAATCATACGTCTAACGCCGTATAAAGGCAAGGAGGTTTTCGCCTTTTTTCGTATAAAATGCCACATGCCAGCTTGAAATATTCCCGGTCCTGCGGTATATTGAAAGCGCCACGCAAACTGAATATTTCCGTTTTCCCTGGGACAGTTTTTACTTTGGTAAAAACGTGTCTCCATTTCTGTGTTCCCCAGGGAAGCGGATAGTTTGCGTGGCAGCAGACGGAGAGCGTTTTTCGTGCGCAGCTCCGGCTGCGCACTTTTTATTTGAGGGGGCTGGTTATATGGCAAAGGGGAAGAAGGGCGGCGGCCCGTGGTCGGACCGGAAGTTGCTGACGGTCTCGCTCGTCCTGACGGTGTTTGTGATGCCGGTCGGGGTGGTGATGCTGATCTATTACGCCCGGCGAAAAAAGCGGCGGCCGATGCCTCCGGTGGTGCCCTGGGCGGCGTGGGGCGAATCGGTCCACCAGTCGAGGGCCCAGGCCGACCGAATGCACAGGGCCATGGCTCAGGATATACGGTTCGGCCCGGTGAAGGACGGCGTGGCAAAGGTCCGGGGCTCCTCCGGTGATGTGTATTACACCAGCCTGGGCGGCTGCACTTGCCAGGACTTCGTGAAGCGAGGGAAGCCCTGCAAGCATATGTACGCCCTGGCCATAAAAACGGCGGGCTTCGACCCGGCCCCATATATGTGGTTTCTGGAGTGATCTGCTGCGGCTCCCGGCCTTTTGGCCGGGGGCTTTTTCATGTCAATTTTATACATACACGCGCATGTTATTTTGGACCAGATTTAAGCCCGGAAAGTAGTGCTTTTCGATGTCGGCGTCTTCCTTCGCCCTCCAGATGTGCCCGGTCTTTAAGGTGGGGGTGCTGGCCATGCAGATTTTCCGGTTGCGGAAGGTCTTGGTCCGCTCGCGGGCCAGCTTTATGGGGTCGGCCTCTTTTTTACTGGCTCCCGGAAACTTGTCCACCTCGTCGAGGAAAAGCCGCTTTATGGGGCTGCTGGACAGGTCGCTGGGGGAGTTTGCGCCGGTCAGGTATAGGCTCATGCCCTGAAAGCGCATTTCCAGCTTTTGGCTCTGGTGCGGCTTGTATCGCTCCCGGAGGGGGGCGGACAGGCGGCACATGGGGTCGATGCGGTTCCGGCTCGTCCGCTCTGCTAGGGCGTCGGAGGGGTAGACGAACATCGTGTCAGAGGGGTCCTGCGAAATTATCCAGCCGAGAATATTAAACAGGCACTCGGTGCCGCCCACCTGCGTGGGCTTTACGAAGACGATCTCCTCGGTGTAGTAGTTGCAGAACTCGTCCATTACGCCGACGAGGTAGGGGGTGATGTAGTTGCGCCAGGGGCCGGGCATGGCGTCGACGTGGTTTAGTCCCGCATATCCCATGTGCCACCAGACAGCGTACATTTCCGGGGTGGTGAGTGGGATGTACTCTTTCAGGATCATGGCGCTTTTGGCCCCGTGGCCCAGCGGCATTTTATCCTCCACGGTGTAGTAGGGGGCCTTTTCCCATTTGCCGGTGGCCTCGTTTTTCACGTTGCGGTAGCTGACGCCGTAGAAGTTGGCCTTGCATATATCGTGGAGCAGGGCGACCACAATCGCGGTCTCGTCCGGTATCGTCTCCACGTCTGAGGCGGCGACCGAGTAATGCCAGGTGCTGGCGTCCAGGTCGTCGTCCGGGCGGAGGCTCCAGCGCAGGGCGCTCAGTACGTTGAGGCTGTGCTGCAGGAGGCCGCCCTCGCAGGCCAGGTGGTATTTGGTGCTCGCCGGCGCTCGGTAGAAGTCGCTCTTGCGGATGTATTCCAGCAGCTTATCCATGCCGGGGCGCTTCACGTTGGCGAGGTTCGCCTCAAACAGGGCTATGTTTCTCTGGATGTTCATGTGCTGCAATCCTCCTCTAAAAAATTCATTTGACCGGGCGGGTCGAAGTTCATCCACAGGACCTCGGTCCGGTGCTGCGCCTTTTGGTTTCTAGCGTCTATCTCCTCGCGGTGCCAGTCGGCAGGGCGTCGTCATAGAGCGGGCTCCGGTAGCCGCTTATGAGTACAGGGCCGCTGTGTTTCTTCAAGACGTCCAGAAGCTCCAGGTGGTCGTCGTCGGTCATTTCGCAGCGGTATTGCTTCCGGTTTCTGGTTTCCAGGACGTAGGGCGGGTCCGCGTATATCAGAACGCGGGGGAAGTTGAAGCGCTTTATAAGGTCGATGGCCGGCATGCTCTCTATCTGAACTCCCCGCAGGCGCTCGGCCGCCTGCATGATCGCTCCGGGGGTCTCGCACCAGTAGTGGGCGGCGTATGCTTTTTCCCGGCCCTGGATGTCGTTCTTCCATCCGACCTTTTCTCCGGTGGTGCGGAAGCCGTGGCCCATCATCATGCGTATGTAGAAGTTGACCGCCCGGCGGAATGGGTCTTTCTCTGTGTATTGGGCTTCCCAGGCGGCGTCGTACACTTGCCGGCCGTATGGTATCCAGTAGATTTCGTTGGCCAGCTTCTCCGGGTCCCGGCGTATCTGCTCGAACAGGTTTATCACGTCGCCGTCCAGGTCGTTGATGGTCTCGATGCCACTCCGGGGCTTATTGAAGAACACCCCGCCGGAGCCAAAGAAGGGCTCTAGGTAGCTGCGGTGAGGCGGGAAGAAGCTGGTTATCCACGGGGCCAGCGACCACTTCGCGCCAGGGTATTTTATGACCGCGTTCATTTTTCCGTCTCCGGGTCCGGGCCTATGTCCGGCGGGAAAAGCCGGTTGATCACCTGGCAGCCGTGCCCTGCAGCGCCATTTTCATTTGTGCCGCCTCTCTTTTTTGTGTGGGTAGCTTGTGGCTACGCGGACGCCGGGCGCTGCAATGAAGCGCGTCTCGACAAACTCGGAGGTGCTGTAAGGCGTCCGCTTTTCGGTCACGTCGTCTGCGCCGAGCTCTTTTGCCAGGGCCCGCACCTTTTCGCCGTCCATGTCGTTTATTCTGATCTCCGCATACAGGCCGGGCTCCGGGCGGTATTCAATTCCTATGTATATCGCGTAAATATCGGCGGTGTCCGGCATCCTGTCCAGCACCAAGGCGGCCCTGGCCATGGTGTCCAGCAGCTCCGCTTTGATCTGTTTCATCCGACCGCCTCCTGCAGCTGCGCGAGAAGGTCCTGGTATATGCCCCGGCACTCCCGGCTGTAGTCGGTCTCGCGGGTGCCGGCTTTCCAAAGGCCCAGCGCCCCCCAGTAGCCGGAGTTATAGGCCACAAAGAGGTCGTCTGTCCCGTAGAGGCTCTCCGGGTCGTCCGGGTTGATCTCGCGGGCCAGCCAGTCTATGTAGTCCAGGGCCACGCTTGCGTTCTGGACGGGGTCCAGGAGGTCCGTCACGCCCAGGCGCTCGATGCGGTCGTACTGCCAGCGGGTATTGATCTGCATGAGGCCTATGCTGTCCCCGCCGTCTCCCACGGCTTCCACGTTGTAGCGGGTCTCCCGCTGCGCTATGGCGAGGGCTGTACAAAAGAGGCGGCCGTTACAGCCGCACAACTCGTATATGGCCCGTTGGGTCGTCAGGTCGAGGGGGATTATCCCGTCGAGCAGGTCCGGGCCCATGTCCTGGGTCATTATGTAGGTGATCTCCGGGGCTGCCACCTCTATGGTGGCGGTGAAGGGGGCCGGCGTCTCCTCCGGCAGGGTGGCGGGCTCTGCTGCCGGGCCTGCGTTGAAAATCAGGCCGGCGCTCAGGGCGGCCATGGTCACGGCGGCGATCTTCGCTGTCCTTTGGGTAGGCCGCCAGAGGCGCTGCGGTCTCACGGTGGCCGGCGGCAGCTGCTGCGCCGGAAGGGCAAGCTCCAGGGTCTGGAGCGGATGCAGGGCGTCTTTCATTCTTTCGTCCATCCTTTCTCTCTTTCGGTAGGGTCCAGGCAAACTACGATCACGCGCACCAGCTTCCCGTTCAGGTATATGGTCCGGGTGTTTTTGCCCTCCGGGTCAGTCTCTATCGCTCCGGCGTCCCGGAGGGCCCGCATGGCGGCGACCTTGCTTATGCCGCTTTGCTCGATCTTCGTGTAGACTGGCTCTTTCCGTATGGCGGCGGTATTGCCCCGCCGCCAGCATGGCTCCCGGTCGGCCATCTGGTAGACCAGCTCTTTAAGCTGCTGGAGCTCTGCGGCCTGCAGCGCCTGCCGCCGGGCGGTCTTCCGGGTCTTGTGTTCCTGGGCCTGGAGGCGGCTCTCTATGGCCTCGAACCTCGCGCCCATACTGTTGAAGCCCTCGGTCATGCCCTCGGTCAGCCTTTGCAGGGCCTCTAAAATTCTTTCCTCGCTGTCCATCCTTACTTCCTTTCGCGTGGCCGGGTCACTTCGCCGCGGCTGCGGTCCGGTGGCCCCGGCGTTTCAGGCTCTCATAGAGCCGCTTTTGGGCCAGAGGGGCGCTGTACCCTTGCCGCATATTCTTGTCGAGCTTGCCGGTGTCGCCGCGCTTTAGTTCGTTGTAGACGGTGGCCACATGAACGCCGAGCTGGTCTGCTATGTCCTGCGGGCGATCCCCGCGGAGGTAGAGCTTGCTCAGCTTCTTTCTGTCGTCCAGCGTCATGTATTTCCGAATTCCCGTTGATCTCACCTCCTCTGTGGTGGCAGGCAGGCAAAAAAATAAATGCGTCAGGAGCTCGCGCATCCTTTCGCATTTATTATCTTATTTCAGACGGTAACAACAATTTGTATCAATTCGTTGCTTGTGTGGCACAAGATGTTGTATTATAATGTCTTTGATTGTGAGGTGTACGGCTTGACGCTGAAAGAATATCTGTCGGGTCTTGCGGGCAAGCGCGTGGCCGTGGTAGGAGCGGGACTCTCCAACAGGCCCCTCGTGACCCTGCTGGCGGACGCCGGGGCGGATACCACGGTGTACGACCGGGCCGACGCCGCCGCGCTGGGGGACTTTTACGATACCTGCGCCGCCAAAGGCGTGAGATTTCATCTGGGCGAGGACTATCTGGAGTTGCTGGACGGCGACGTGGTGTTCCGCAGCCCCAGCATCCTGCCGTTCCGTCCGGAGCTGGCCCGGCTGGCGGAGCGGGGCGCGGAGATCACCAGCGAGATGGAGGTCTTTTTCAAGCTCTGCCCTTGTCCCGTTATCGCGGTAACTGGGTCCGACGGCAAGACCACCACCACCACCGTCGTCGCGAAGCTCCTGGAGGCCGCCGGCCGCACGGTGTGGCTGGGCGGGAACATCGGCCGTCCGCTGCTGGCGGATGTTGACCGCATCCGGCCCGAGGACGCGGCGGTACTGGAGCTGAGCTCCTTCCAGCTGCACTCCATGACCTGCTCTCCGGACGTGGCGGTGATCACCAACATCACCCCCAACCATCTGGACATCCATAGGGACTATCAGGACTACATCGACGCGAAAAAGCGGATCTTTTTGAACCAGAGACCGGACGCTAAGCTGGTCCTGAACCGGGACAACGCCGTGACCGCCGCCTGTGCGGACCGGGCTCCCGGCCGCGTATGGTGGTTCAGTCGGAAGGAGAAGATCATGCCCGGCGTATATCTGCGTCCGGACGGCGTTATCTGCGCCTGCGTGGACGGCGAAGAGACCGAGATCATGCCCGCGTCCGAGATCCGGGTGCCCGGCATGCACAACGTGGAGAACATGATGACGGCGTTCGCCGCTGTCTGGGGCCTGGTGCCGCCGGAAACGATGGCGGAGGCAGCCCGGACGTTCCCCGGCGTGGCCCACCGGCTGGAGACCGTGCGGGTCCACAGGGGCGTGACGTATATCAACGATTCCATCGCCTCCAGCCCGAACCGGACCATAGCGGGCCTTGCCTGTTTTGATAAGAAAGTCATCCTCATGGCTGGTGGGAAGGGCAAGGGCGTGCCCTTTGAAGCGCTGGGGTCGTCCGTGTGCCGCCATGTGAAGAAGCTGTATCTCACGGGGCGCACGGCGGAGGAGATCAGGGCCGCCGTGGAGGCGGCGCCGGAGTACCGGCCCGGTGCGCCGGAGATCTATGTGCTGGAGGACTTCGCCGAGACGGTGAGGGCGGCGGCGGCCGCCGCCGAGCCGGGGGACACGGTGCTGATGAGCCCGGCCAGCACCTCTTTTGACCGATTTAAAAATTTTGAGGAACGGGGAGAGCTGTTCCGTAAAATCGTAATGGAAATGGAGTGATACCCATGGAACTCATTGAACTTGCCCAGCGCCTTTCCGGTCTGAGCGGTCCGTCGGGCTTTGAGGGGGCTGTGAGCGAGTACGTCGCCAACTACCTGCATCCCTTCGCGGACGAGGTGTACACCGATGTGCTGGGCAGCGTCATGGCCTATAAGCGCTGCGGCCGTCCGGGTGCCAAGACGGTCCTGCTGGACGCCCACATGGACGAGATCGGTTTTATCACCACCGGCGTGAAGGACGGTTTTCTGTCCTTCGCCACGCTGGGCGGCGTGGACCCGCGAATGCTCCCGGCGCGGGAGGTGCGGGTGCTGACGGACCCGCCTCTGTACGGGGTGATCGCTGCCATGCCGCCCCATGTCCTGTCCGAGGAGGAGAAGGGAAAGTCCGTCCCGGCGGACAAGCTGTACATCGACGTGGGCCTGGACCGGCAGACGGCGGAGAAGCTGGTCCCGCCCGGAACGCCGGTCGTGTATGTCAGCGCCTGCGAGGAGCTGGGCGAGCGGCAGCTGTGCGGCAAGGCCCTGGACGACCGGGCCTGCGCGGCCATCATCATCAAGACCTTCGAGCGCCTATGCGAAAAGGAGCTGAACGTGGACGTCTGCTGCCTGGTGAGCACCCAGGAGGAGGTGGGCCACCGGGGCGCCAGGGTGGCGGCCTGGAGGGTCCGGCCCCAGGCGGCGCTGGTGGTGGATGTGACCCACGGCCAGACGCCGGACGCGCCCCAGGTGGTCTGCCAGTGCGGCAAGGGCCCCGCCGTCGGCATCGGCCCCAACATGAACCGTCCCATGGCCATGGAGCTGCTGGCCCTGGCGGAAAAGCTGGGCATCCCCTGCCAGCGGGAGGCGGAGCCCGGCGGCAACAGCGGCACCAACGCCGAGGCCGTCCAGGTGTCCCGCACCGGCGTGGCCACGGCGCTGGTATCTCTGCCGCTGAAATACATGCACACGCCGGTGGAGACCGTCACGCGGGAGGATATGACCGCCTGCGTGGAGCTGCTGGCGGCCTATGTGGAAAACATGGAGGTGTGACGGATGATGCTGGACACGATGGAGACTCTGTGCTGCCTGGACGGCGTTTCCGGCGGCGAGAATGAGGTCCGGGATTATATCCTGGAACGGGTCATGCCCCACGCGGACGAGATCCGCACCGACCCCATGGGGAATCTGATGGTATTCAAGCGCGGCGCAAAGACCCCCGAGCGGCGGATCATGCTCTGCGCCCATATGGACGAGGTGGGCCTGATCGTGACGGACATCACCGCCGACGGCTATCTGCGCTTCGACAAGGCAGGCGGCGTGAACCCGCAGGTCCTGCTAGGCAAGCAGGTCCATGTGGGTCCGCAGCGGGCTCCGGGGGTGATCGGCTGCAAGGCCGTGCATCTGACCAGCCAGGAGCAGAGAAAGACGCTGCCCGCCCTGAAGGACATGTATATCGACATCGGCGCCACCGCCCGTGAGGAGGCGGAAAAGCTCGCTTCCATCGGCGACCTTGCGGCCTTTGACGACACGGTGGTCCGCTTTGGGGACGGCTTTGTGAAGGCCAAGGCCATCGACGACCGGGCGGGCTGCGCCACGATGGTGGAGCTTCTGGAGGGCGAGCTGCCCTGCGACTGCTGGTTCGTGTTCACGGTCCAGGAGGAGGTGGGCTGCCGGGGCTCCGCCGTGGCGGCGGTGAACATCGAGCCGGACGTGGCGCTGGTGCTGGAGACCACCACCGCCGCCGATCTGCCCGGCGTGGAGGGCGCAAGCCGGGTCTGCGAGCTGGGCGGAGGCGTGGTCATCCCCTTCATGGACCGGGGGACCATCTATGACCGGGAGCTTTACAGTACCCTGCGGCGGCTGGCGGATGAAAACGGCGTTTCCTGGCAGACTAAGACCAGGATCGCCGGTGGGACCGACGGCTCCTCCGTCCAGAGAAGCCTCGGCGGCGTGCGCGTGGCGGCGCTGTCCGTGCCCGTGCGGAACATCCATTCTCCGGCGTCCGTGGCGAAGATCTCGGAGTGCGAGGCGCAGTTCAAACTGGCCCGTCTGTTTTTGGAAGAGATGGCAAAATGACGTCATAAAAGATCGTCTCGACGCATATCGTCCCCATAGGGGGTGGTGGTATGCCGGTGAGACGCTGGCCCGCAAGGGCGTTTCTGGAGCCGGAGACCCGGCGGACGGCCAGGCGGGTGATCCTGCTGGCGCTGCTCGCTTTGGCGGTGGCGACGCTGGCCGTCATGGGCTTTGCCCTGCGGAGCATGATCGCGAACTACGCCGTGTCCGCAGCCAGAGACGATGTGGTCGTCAAGGTCAACGATATCGTCAAGGACGTGATGGCGGACAAGGGCTTCGGCGGGGACAGTCTGGTAGACCTGGAGCATGACGGGGACGGAAACGTGTCGGCCGTGAGCGCCAACGTGACGGCCATCAACACCCTGTCGGCGGAGGTGCTGTCCCGTGCGGTGGCCGCTACGGAGCAGGGTGTGGCGGCGGTGGAGATACCCCTTGCCAACCTGCTGGGCAGCGCCCTTCTCATGAACCGGGGCCCGTCCGTCACCATACATGTGACGGTGCTCAGCTCCAGCCGGGCCAGCTTCCGCAGCGAGATCACCAGCGCGGGCATCAACCAGACCCGGCATCAGCTCTTTCTGGACCTGGACATCCAGCTGAGCTGCATGCTCCCCTGGCGGGAGATCGACACCTCCGTGCAGACGGAGATCCTGGTCTCCGAGACGGTCATCGTGGGCCAGGTGCCCAGCAGCTATATGAACTTGGAGAGATGAACATGGAACACACGATCGAGGCTTATAACCAGCTTGTGGAAAAGCTTCTGGCCCTGTCCGTGGCCTATTACGACAACGACGCGCCTCTTGTCTCGGACTTTGAGTACGACCGGATGAACAACGAGCTCAAGCGTATTGAGGCGGAGCATCCGGAGTGGATACGGCCCGACTCGCCAACCCAGCATGTGGGCGGCCATGTGAGCGAGGCGTTCGCCCCCGTGGAGCACGCCGTGCCGCTGGAGAGCCTGCAGGACGTGTTCTCCTTCGAGGAGGTGGCCGCCTTCGTGGAGCGGATGGACGCGTCGGTACAGGCGCCCCACGACTATGTGACGGAGCCAAAAATCGACGGACTTTCCGTGGCTGTGGAGTACCGCGACGGCGTGCTGTACCGGGGCGCGACCCGTGGCAACGGCGCGGTGGGGGAGGATGTGACGGAAAATCTCCGGACCATACGGAGCCTGCCCAAGACCTTGAAAAACGCGCCCTCCCGCATCATCGTCCGGGGCGAGGTATACATGTCCCACGAGACCTTCCAGACCCTCAACGCCCAGCGGGAGCTGGAGGGTCAGCAGCTGCTGGCCAACCCCCGCAACGCCGCCGCCGGATCGCTGCGCCAGCAGGACCCGGCTGTGTGCGCCCAGCGGATGCTGGACATCATCTGTTTCAACATCCAGCTGGCTGAGGGCGTGACCTATGAGACCCACTATGAGACCCTGGAGGCCATGGCGTCCATGGGCTTTCCGGTGGTGGCCCACACGCTTTGCAAGACCCCCAAGGAATGCACCGACGCCATCACCGCCATCGGCGAGGGCCGGGAGAATTATCCCTTCGACATCGACGGGGCGGTGGTGAAGCTCAACGGCCTTGCCCAGCGGGAGGCTCTGGGCAGCACCGCCAAATATCCCCGCTGGGCGGTGGCCTATAAGTATCCGCCGGAGAAGAAGCCCAGCCGGGTGGTGGACATCCTCATCCAGGTGGGCCGCACGGGGGTCCTGACCCCCAAGGCGGTCATCGAACCCATCCGCCTGGCCGGGACCACCGTCACCAACGCCACGCTCCACAATCAGGACTTCATCGAGAATATGGGCGTGAACGTGGGGGACACGGTGCTGGTGCAGAAGGCGGGGGAGATCATCCCCGAGGTGCTGGAGGTGGTCAAGAAGGACAGCGAGGGCGCGTTCCGGTTCCCGACGGTCTGTCCTGTCTGCGGCGCGCCGGTGGTCCGGGACGAGGACGGCGCGGCCATCCGCTGCACCGGCGCGGAGTGCCCGGCCCAGCGGCTGCGGAATATCGTCCACTTCGCCTCCAAGGACGCCATGGACATCGACGGCCTGGGCCCGGCGGTGGTGGAGGCGCTGGATAAGGCGGAGCTGATACGCACCCCGGCGGAGCTCTACTATCTGGAGCCCCAGTCCGTGGCGGCGGTGGAGCGCATGGGGAAGAAGTCCGCGGAAAACCTCATCGCCAACATCGCCGACAGCAAGTCCCGGGGCCTTGCCCGGCTGCTGTGCGCCTTCGGCATCCGGCAGGTGGGGTCCAAGGCCGCCAAGGTCCTGGCCCGACGCTTCGCCACGCTGGACGAGCTGATGGAGGCCACGGAGGAGGAGCTGACCGACATCGACGACGTGGGGCCCGTCACGGCCCGGTATATCGTCCAGCGGTTTGAAAGCGAGCAGAGCCGCCACCAGATCAGGCTCCTCCGGGAGGCGGGCGTGTCCTTTGAAAGTACGGAGGAGATCGCGGATACCCGTTTTGCGGGCAAGACCTTCGTCCTCACCGGCACGCTGGAGCGCTTCACCCGCTCCCAGGCGGAGGAGATCATCGAGCGCTTTGGCGGCAAGGCCTCTGGGTCCGTGTCCAAAAAGACCTCCTACGTGCTGGCCGGGGCCAATCCCGGCTCCAAGCTCACCAAGGCGGAGGCCCTGGGCGTCCCCGTTATTACCGAGGACGATTTCGCCGAACTCATCAAGGACTGACTCCCGGCGTGATATAATGATCACCACTCTTGGAGAACGGAAGCACGTTCTATGAACGATTGGTTTACGATCGAACAGATCGACGCAGATACCTACGCGATCAGTGAGTATAAGCATTGGGAGCAAACGCATTGCTACCTGCTCTGCGGAACGGACAGGGCAGTATTGATCGATACCGGCCTGGGCGTTGCCAACATTCGGGAAGTGGTGGACAGCCTTACCGCGCTTCCTGTGATGGTGGTCACCACCCATGTCCATTGGGACCACATCGGCGGACACAAGTACTTTGACAATATTGCGGTACATGAAGCGGAGAGGGAGTGGCTTTCTGTCAAATTTCCAATACCTTTGTCTGTGGTCAAAAGCAATCTGATGCGTGAGCCGTGTAGCTTTCCACACGGCTTTTCTATTGATAACTACCATATATTTCAAGGTACGCCACAGAGAATTTTGCGCGACGGGGAATGTCTGGATTTAGGTGAAAGGCATTTAACGGTCGTTCATACGCCCGGACACTCTCCCGGTCACTGCTGCTTCTATGAGCCGGAAAGAAAGTATCTATATTCCGGGGACTTGATCTATCAGGGCTGTCTCGATGCGTTTTATCCTACAACTGATCCGCAACAGTTTTTCCAGTCTGTAAAGAGAGTCCGGAAGCTTGATGTAGAGCGCATCATGCCCGGCCATCATCAGCTAAATGTTCCTGTAGACCTGATCGATAGAATAGAAAAAGGCTTCTGTGAATTGGCGGTTTCCGGCAAACTGGAACATGGAAACGGCATATTTGGTTTTGGAGATTTTCAAATCCATATCTGAACTTATTACATGTAGGACAAGCCCGCTGACGCGGGCTTGTGTGCTGTTGTATATAAGAATTTTAGGAGGCCCTGGGCGTCCCGGTCATTACCGAGGACGATCTCGCCGAACTCATCAAGGACTGACGGATAACAACGAAAGCCCCCTTTGCATAGTATGGCATGCAAAGGGGGAAATTTTTTTGCAAAACAACGAATCCTGTACCTATAAAGAGGGGCCCTTGCCCTCCTGTGCGCCCCTGGCCGTGCCCATGGTGGCTGCCCAGCAGAGCAGCGAGCCGGCCTACGACAGCGCCGACGCTCTTGTCAAGGGCACGCTGTTTCCGGGCCTGGACCTGCCCTTCATGGACTATGTGGCCTCCTGCCCCATAGAGAACACCCCTCTGGCGGAGCTGATGGCCCTGGACTTTGTCTGCCAGGAGCTGGCGCTGTATCTGGACACCCATCCCGACGACAAGGAGGCTTTCAAGAGCTGGAAGAGCTTCACGGCGCTGGCCAAGGAGGGCCGCAAGCGCTATGTGGAGATGTGCGGGCCCGTGACGCGCTCGGACACGGCCATGTTCGACTCCTGGGTCTGGCCCGAGGACCCCTGGCCCTGGAACGCGGGCGGAAAGGCTGGTAAGAAGTAATGTTCGTATATGAGAAGAAGCTGCAGTATCCCGTCCGCATCAAAAACCCCAACCCCGCCATGGCGAAATACATCATCACCCAATATGGGGGACCCGACGGCGAACTCGGCGCGTCGCTGCGGTATCTGAGCCAGCGGTATTCCATGCCCTATCCCGAGGTGAAGGCCATTTTGACCGACATCGGCGTGGAGGAGCTGGGGCACCTGGAGATGGTGGGCACCATCGTCCACCAGCTGACCCGGAACATGACTGTGGAGCAGGTGGAGAAGGCAGGTTTCCAGGACTATTTCGTGGACCATACCGCGGGCGTGTACGCCCAGGCGGCCGCGGGATGGCCCTATAACGCCGCCAGCTTTGCCGTCAAGGGCGACGTGATCGCGGACCTGTCCGAGGACATGGGCGCGGAACAGAAGGCGCGGGTGACCTATGACAACATCCTGCGCATGGCCGACGACCCGGATGTGATCGACGCCATCCGGTTCCTGCGGGAGCGGGAGGTAGTTCACTTCCAGCGCTTCGGCGAGGCCATGGGCATCGCCACCAGCAGGATGGACCAGCGCAACGTGTACGCCGTCAACCCGGCGTTCGACAAGACGAAG
Organism: uncultured Oscillospiraceae bacterium; assembly: GCA_947629245.1. Taxonomy (GTDB): domain Bacteria; phylum Bacillota; class Clostridia; order Oscillospirales; family Oscillospiraceae; genus CAJOIG01. The sequence goes on from CANRDC010000056.1 coordinate 15,461, forward strand.
TAAGTACCTATATGTCGACCCGGCCGGGAACTCCCGACCGGGTGTTTTCATTTCAGCTCATACCGCATCATGTGGGAAAGATACAGCTGCTCGGCGTGGGAGAGCTCCGCCGGAGGCCGGTGTACCAGTCCGTACAGGAAGGTCATGGGCGGATCGATCGTGACCGCCGCGATGTCCTCGTCGCTCGAGATGGCGTCGGCAAACTCCCTGGCGTGCAGGGACACGCCCATGCCTGCCTTGACCAGGTCGATGCAGCCGATGGAACTGCCCTCATAGACGATGTGCGGCTCGATCTGCTCCCGCCGGAAGGCGGAGAGGATCAGGTCCGACAGGGACCCGCCCCGTGTGGGCAGCAGAAGCCGCTCGCCGCCCAGCTGGCGCAGGGTCACACGCGGGGCGGAGGCCAGCGGATGGTCGCGGCGGAAAATGGCCATGATGGAGCTCTTCGCCATGGGCATGAAGGAATCGTCCGCCCCGACGCGAAAATTGGAAAAGGCGGGGATGATGTTGACGGTCTTTTTCTGGAACATGTCGTAAAGGCCGATCTCGTCCTCTTCCACCATGGAAAAGCTCAGGTCCGGATGAGCCAGCCGAAAGCCGGTCATATACTTCGTCAGGTTGTAATACTGGGGGTTCTGCATGACGGCGATGGTCAGGGAGGTGGAGGACCGGCGCCGCAGGTCGTCCATGGCGATCTCCGACTCGGAGCAGAGCTCCGCGATCCTCCGGGCGTAAGCGAGGTAGAGATCCCCCGCGGCGCTGAGGCGGATACTCCTGGTGGTCCGGTCGAACAGCGACGCCCCCAGCTCCCGCTCCAGCGCCCGGATGTGCTTGGATAGGGAGGACTGGGAGATGAACAGCCGCTCCGCCGCCTCGCTGAAATTCAGACAGTCCGCCAGCATCACAAATTCCCGGATGTAGTTGGTGTCCATGGCTCCCTCCAAAAACCGACAATTTATTCCCTTGTGGAATAAATTGTACCGCAAATCGAATTGTTTTGCAATGGGGAGAAAGGTATATTATAAATTATGAATAAATCGTGAACTCCGTATAACACAATCTTATTTTTAGGAGGACGAGCGCATGCTATTCCAGGTGTATGGAGAAAACTCCATCTATCAGGTAGTCGGCTGGATACTGGTGTTTCTGGGGCTGATCGTCACCAACGAGATCCAGCGGCGCAGCAAGCTGGGGGGCTACGGCTTTTTCGTGGCGATATTGGGCGGCCTGACGGTGTATTTCATCGCCATTTACGTGGGCGCGGCCAGGGGCGCGGAGTGGGCGCTGAACAACCCCACGTACGTGTACATGAACAGCTGGTTCCATTACGCGAAGCTGTACGCGGCTTCCATCGGGTGCATCGGCTTCATGTGGCTGAAGTACAAGACTGGTTTGGGGAAGAAGGACTGGTTCAAGTGCTTCCCCTTCGTCATTGTGGCCATCAACATCCTCATTGCCGTTGCCAGCGACTTTGAGAGCGCCATCAAGGGCTCCATCGCCCTTGCGAAGAACGGCGACCGCTGGTGGCTGTCCAGCGAGGGCGTGTGGCTGTACGGCGGCTGGTGGAACTGGGCCAACGGTCTGGCGGGCATCGTCAACATCCTGTGCATGACCGGCTGGTGGGGCATCTATTCCTCCAAGAAGAAGGACGACATGCTCTGGCCCGACATGACCTGGGTGTACATCCTGGCCTATGACGTGTGGAACTTTGAGTATACTTATCTGAATCTGCCCACCCACGCCTGGTACTGCGGTCTGGCGCTGCTGCTGGCCCCCACCTGCGCGGCTATCTTCTGGAACAAGGGCGGATGGATCCAGAACCGGGCCAACACCCTGGCCACTTGGTGCATGTTCGCCCAGGTATTCCCCATGTTCCAGGACTACAGCAAGTTCTCCACCATCTCCAGCGTGTACGCCGACGGGTTCATGGACCCGGCTGTGCATCCCACGCTGGCCGATCCCAGGGCCCAGGGCGTGGTGGCGGTGCTCTCCATCCTCATCAACTGCGCGGCGCTGGCCTATATCATCAAAAGGGCCAAGGCCCAGCACATCAACCCCTACAAGCACGAGGTGTTCAAGGGCACGAAGGACTTCGAGGAGGCCATGGCCCGCGCGGAGTGAGCCTCGTCTGACCGTTTGACACACACATATCCATATGCTCCACGCTTTTGGCGGGGAGCATATGGCGCATCAAAAGGAGGAGCGAATTATGGCTGATATCCACGACCCCAATCCCGACAAGATCGTGCGGGAGGAGCCCATGCGGGAGCCCATCGCCAAGCTGGGCAAGCTGATCACGGACCGCATCCCCCAAAAGCTGGGCCTGAAGAAGATCACCAAGGACGACCCGGAGTACTGGGCCCTGTCGGCCATCGTGTCCGACGAAGAGGCGGAGCTGGCTATGAAGCTGGGCGTACGCAAGCCCAAGACCTTCAAACAGATCCAGGAGCTTTCCGGCATCGAGACGGAAAAGCTGGAAAAGATGCTGGAGCACATGAGCTGGACGGGACTTCTGGAATACAACTGGGAAAACCTGGACGGCAAGAACCCCAACCACGAAAAGCGCTGGGTGCTGCCCATGTACGTGCCCGGCAGCGCTGAGTTCACCAATATGAACGAGCAGATCATCGGCGAGCACCCGGAAATGGGCCGCTTTTTCGAGCGCATGAGCTTTCTGCCGCTGACCAAGGTGACGCCCATGGTGCCTCCCGGAGGCGCCGGTATCGGCATGCACGTGATCCCCGTGGAGAAGGCCATCGAGATGGAGGAGACCTCCGTCTCCCTGGAGCACATCTCCCACTGGCTGGACAAGTACGAGGGCAAGTACGCCGCCAGCCCCTGCTCCTGCCG
>CANRDC010000057.1 GCA_947629245.1 uncultured Oscillospiraceae bacterium
TCCCCCAGAAACCGATTGGATATGATCAAAGACCAAATATAAGCGATCGCTCCCATGGGATATAGGATCGTATAATCCATGTATCGCAGCAGGACTACGTTCATAAGCGCCGCAAGGCAGTACAGAAACCCACCCAGATAAAAGCTGGGCACCCGCAGCAGTGAAAAGACGTTTGTCAGATCGGAAGTGCTTTTTTTGAAGAAGAACGCGCCGAGGGAACCGGCCAGAGTCATCAGCAGCACAAAGATATATTTGATCATTTCCCGTTCTCCCCTTCCGAAGAGCTGAGAAAGACGAGCCCCACGATGATGACCGCCACGCCAACGATACGCAGGGCTGTGATATGCTCATTCAGCACCAGCGCACCCAGTACCAGCGACAGCACATACCCTGCGCTCATCATAGGATGCAGCACGGAAAGCTCGCCGTATTTCAGTGCTATGATCATCAGCAGCGCCCCGCCGCCGTACAGCGCCAGCCCCAGGATCACCAGCATGAGCGAATCGCTCCTGGCCGCCAGCTTCCACAACAGCTGCCCCACGCAGGCCGCAGCCGCCGACAGCAGCATTAATGCGATACCCTTATATAGACTCTTCCTATCTGACATCTTACAAATTTCCTCCTGCCAGAATGGCTATCACCGCCTCCGGCAGCGCCATTCCGTCCGCCAGCTTCACCGTCCGGCAGCCGGCGGCTTCGCCGGCCTGGACGTCGCTGTCCGAATCGCCGATCATCCAGCTGGCCGCCAGATCGATGTTGTACTTCTCCGCCGCCTGCAAAAGCAGTCCCGGCTTCGGCTTGCGGCAGTCACATTCTGTCTTGTACTCCGGCCGCTCCCCGGCAAAACCCTTATCCGGGTGATGGGGGCAGATGAAGATATCGTCCACATAGGCTCCCTCCCGGCCCAGCAGCGTCTCCAGCTTCCGGTGTATCTCGTCAAGCTCTTCCCAGGTGACCTCCCCCCGGGCGATGACCGGCTGATTGGTCACGACGACGGTCAGATAACCGCTCTGGTTTATTCTGCGTATCGCTTCCGCGGCGCCGGGCAGCAGCTCCATCTCATCGATGTCCCGCAGAAAGCCCACATACCGGTTTATGGTCCCGTCCCGGTCCAGGAATATGGCCCGCTGCTTTTCCCGGAGGTTTTTCTGCCGCACCAGCCCGCTTCGGATGTCCCGCTCTACTTCTGCGATCCGCTCCGGCGTACCCATGTCCTTCACATACTCCGGCGAACGGCAGGCGTAGACCTCTCCCGTGGGGATGAGAAGCCGGATGAGATCCCGGTCCAGGTCAGTCTTTTTCGGCTCTTTCAGCTGCTTCAGCAGCCGGGGCGACAGCACATGCAGTCCCGCGTTGACGCAGTTTTTGTACCAGGTCCGCTCGTCCTCTTTCGTGAGCCAGCCCCGGACACAGCCGTCCCTGTCCGCGATGACGAGGCCGCTGTCATAGGGGTGATCGTTGGGGTGGACCAGCAGTGTCACCAGCGCCCTGCGTTCCTTATGGAATGCCATGAGCCGGGCAAAGTCCACATCAAAGATGAGGTCGCCGTTGAGCAGCAGAAAATCGTCTGTGAGCCGGTCCTTGAGGTAATACAGCGCCCCGGCAGTGCCCAAGGGCGTCTCCTCTTTGATGTACTCTATATGTACCCCGAAATCCCGGCCATCGCCGAAACAGTCCGCGATCTGCTCCCCAAGGTGGCCCACTATCAGGATAATGTCCGTAATGCCCTGCCGCCGGAGGCATTCGATCTCATGCTCCAGCACTGGCTTGCCGGCCACCGGCAGCAGCGGTTTCGGTATTTGGCTGTTGACGGAGGCCACCCGGGTGCCCTTGCCCCCGGCCATGATGACAGCGGTCATTCACTCACCCCAAAACTCATTTTCCAGCACCGCGCAGAGGATGTGGTACAGCGTGGAGTGGACATCCTGGATATCCTCCGTGTTATCTTCCGGGGCGCACAGGAGGATATCGAAGTTCTCTTTCATCTTTCCGCCATCCCGTCCGGTCATGGCCACCGTCTTCATGCCTTTTGCCCGGGCCGCCTCGGCCGCATACAGGATGTTCCGGGAGTTGCCGGACGTGCTTATGCCCAGGAGCACGTCCCCCGGCCGTCCATAGCCAATGACCTGCTGGGCGTAAATATAGTCCGCTCCCACATCGTTGGACTGGGCCGTGACAAGGGCTGTGTGTGCGCTAAGGTTTATTGCTGGAAGGGAACCTTCCAGCATCTCAGCCAGCTGAGATGCGCCGTTTGCACTCAGTTCCCTGCTCAGTTTTTCATCCAACGGCCGCCGGATGCGGAATGCCTTCATAAGCTCGCCTACTATATGGTCCGCGTCGGCGCTGCTGCCGCCGTTGCCGCAGACAAGCAGCTTTCCCCCGCCGCGATAGGCAGCCACAAGCAGCGCCGCCGTCTCCCGCAGCGGCGCCTCCAACTCACGCATGAAGGCATGCTTGTCCCGATACTTTTGGAATATGTACTCAGTGCTTTGTTTCATTGACATGGTCTCTTTCTTCCTTAGGGACGTATATCTCCGGACTGTAATACAGCACCTTGGCCCCGCCTGTCTCAAATTGGAATGGGATCTCCAGCAGACCGGACAGCGCCTTCCGGACCGCCGGCTGCTTTTCCTTTGGCACATACAGCAGCAGGAAACCTCCGCCGCCGGCGCCCAGCAGCTTCCCGCCCAGGGCGCCGGCCTCCATGGCGCGGTCATAATACCCATCTATGACCGGGCTGGATACTTTGCCGTTGACCTCCCGCTTCAGCTTCCACTCCACGTCCAGCAGCCGGCCGAAGTCATCCACCCGACCCTGCACCAGCGCCAGCTCCGCCTCATCGACCAAGTCTTTCATTTTAAGCAGCTGCCGGTTTTTGATCTCCAGGTTCTTCACCTGTTCCTCCTGAAGCGTGAAGGAGTAACGGGAAATGCCGGTGAAGAACAGCATCAGGTTATTATCCAGCGCCGTTTTGTTCTTATCGCTCACTACCACTGGGTGGACCTCATAGCCGTCGGCGCTGAACATGATCTTATTAAGACCGCCGAATGCCGCCGCGATCTGGTCCTGGACACCTCCGCTCTCATTGCACAGTACCCTCTCCACGTAGATGGCATCGTCCGCCAGGCGCTTTTTGTCTGCGTATTTCCCCTTCAGAGCATAAAAGGCCTGAAGCATCCCCACGGCAAAGGAGCTGCTGGTCCCAAGACCCGTCCGGGCCGGCAGGTCGGCGTCATAGACGACCGTCAGGTCGTGCATGTCCAGATATTTCATGGCCGCGCGCACCGCCGGATGCTCGATCTCATCCACATGATCCACCCGTTCGATCTTTGAATACGCAATATAATTCGAGTACTCAAAAAACGGCGGCAGGTGGCGCACGGTCAGGTAGCAGTACTTGTCGATGGTGGTGGACAGCACCTGTCCGCCGTTTTTCTCATAAAAGCCCGGAAAATCCGTGCCGCCGCCGAAAAAGGAGATGCGGAACGGCGCCTGGGTAATGATCATATCTCTTCCTCTTCTCTGTTTGTTTTTGAATGCGTCACCGGGTCAAAAACTGCTCTCCCCGCCGCACACGATCCCGCCAGTAATCCAAAAGGTCGTGCATGGTCTTCTCATAGGGTATCTGGGGCTCCCAGCCGGAGTGGGCCTTGAACTTCCGGCAGTCCGGCACCTGCAGGTCCGCGTCGATGGGCCGCAGCCGCTCCGGGTCCGTCACCACCTGTATCCGGTCCTTCATGGGCGAGTAGGAGATCAGCGTATTGAGGGTATCCCCCACCGTGCAGGTATAGCTGCCGCCGATGTTGTAGTACTCGCCGGGGATGGGATCTACCGTCACCAGCATATAATAGGCCCGCACCGCGTCCCGCACATCCGCATAGGTCCGCAGGGACTGGAGGTTGCCCACCTTCACCACCGGCTCGATGAGTCCCGCCTCGATCATGGCGATCTGCTTGGCAAAGGTGGACTCGTGGAACACATCGCCCCGCCGGGGGCCGGTGTGGGTGAACATGCGTGTGGTCATCACCTTCATGCCGTAGGCCTCGGCGTAGTACCGGCCCAGCAGGTCCGTGCCCACCTTGGAGATGGCATAGGGGCTGGCCGGATGGAAGGGGCACTCCTCGTGGATGCCTGTGGCCGGCTTCTTCTCCGGCGGTATCTTCCCGAACACCTCCGAGGAGGCGCACACGTGGATGACCGGGTCCAGCCCCGCGATGCGCACCGCCTCCAGCAGGCGGCTCGTCCCCAGGATATTCGTCCCCAATGTGTCGATGGGCGCGTCGAAGCTGGTCAGAGGGTAGCTCTGGGCCGCAAGGTGGAAGATATAGTCCGGCCGGACCTTTTCCATCAGCTTTATCAGGGACACCGCGTCGTTCAGGTCCGCGTACTCAAAAAACACCCGGTCCTTTTTGTTGGCCCTATCCAGCAGATGGGACACGTTGTCCAGCGGGCTCCGCCACCGGCAGGCGCCGTATACGTCCCAGTCCGTATTCTCCAGCAGAAAGTCCGCCAGATGGGACCCCACCATCCCAGTGACGCCCGTGATCAATGCGCGCATTGTCGTTCCTCCGATCCAAAATTACAGCGTATTCAAAACCTCGCAGAGTTTCAGTATTTTTTCCTTTTCCAATGTTGGGTGGTTGCCCGTATACAGGCCGTAGAAGTGGATGACATCCGCGTTTTTCAGCGTTGACGGATCAAAGCTAGGCATACGCTGGCGCACAAAGGGCTGCCGGGCCATGTTCCCGCCGCCGGCCGTTCCCCGCCGGAACTCCACGTTCTCCGCCCGCAGCATCTCCGTAAGCTTCCTGAACTTCTCCTCGCTGGGCCGGCGCAGCATGACCACAAAAGCGTAGTTCACGGCGCCCTCCATGGCGAAATCTGTGAAATACTTCTCCGGGTCCAGATGGTCCACGAACAGCTTCCAGTTCTCCACCCGCTTGGCGTTGTTGGCGTCCAGCCGCTTCAGCTGGCTCAGGCCCATCACCGCGTTCAGCTCCGTGCTGCGCATGTTGTACCCGGGCACCGCGAACAGAAATTCCGGCCGCAGGTCGGGATACTTCTCCGCATAGGCTTTCTTCATGTCCTCGTCCGTCAGCTCCCGCACCATGCCGTGGCTCCGGTACAGGCGGCACTGCTGGTAAAACCGGTCGTCGTCGGTGCAGATCACGCCGCCCTCGATGGTGCTCATGTGGTGGGCATAGTAGAACGAGAAATTGGAGGCCAGGCCGAAGGTGCCGCATTTCTTCCCGTTCATGCTGGCACCGTGGGACTCGCACACGTCCTCGATAAGAGGGATGTTCCGCGCTTTCAGCTCATCCAGCAGCCGCTGGGAAAGGCCGTTGAACCCCAGCACATGGGTCAGGAACACCGCCCGCGTGTTCTCATTGAGATGGGATATGACCTCGTCCGCGTTCATTGCCAAGGTGTTCATATCCACGTCCACGAACACCGGTGTGAGCCCGGCCGCGAACACGGAGGAGATGTCGCTGCTCCAGGTGATGGGCGGCACGATGACCTCCCCGGGTCCGTACAGGTCCCGCAGGGCCGCCATGGTTATGTAGTTGGCGGAGGCGCCGGAGTTGACGAACAGGCTGTGCTTCACGCCCAGCCACTGGCTCCAGGCATTTTCAAACTCCACCACCTTCGGTCCATTGGTCAGCCGGTCCGACGTGCGCAGAAACTCCACCACCGCGTCGATATCCTCCGGCCGGATATTATTGTCCATCAAAGGTATGTTCAGCATGCTTTCCTCCAAGAGCTATGTTTTTTGATACATTGATCACTTCAGGAGCTCATCTGCCATCTCCATGGCAAGTCTGACAGTGATATCGGAGTTGTGGTGCATATGCTCGCCCCAGCGCCCGGTCGCGAGGACCTTTCTCTCTTTTGCAAAGCTGAGCAGCTCGCTCATGATCTCCGGCTTTCCAATCGTATTTACAGGATAGGCATACTCGTTCATGTACCTGTAGATCGGCTTATAGCTGTCCCCATACATATCGAGACGTTCTTCCATCGTCTCAATGATCATTCCCGGGAAAGTCGGGTCAAGATTGCACTGCATCGTTGTACGGTGGAACGGCAGCTTCTCATCCGGGCAATAGACCCATGTTCCGTCCGTATCAAGCGTTTCTTTCACCCACCGCACATCCAACGACCTTGACCGCAGGGACGAGACTTTTTTGACCAATTCCTCGGGCATGCCGTTGATCTTCCTGAAACTTGTCCACGGTACCGTCGTAATGATGACATCCGCCGTATATACTGTGCCTTCAGAGTCCGTGACCGTGCGGGCGTCAAAGTCGATACTTTCGATCGTTTTGTTATACTGGATATGCTGTTTGATACGATCTGCCATTCTCGTCCACACTTCGCCGTAGCCCAGTTTTGGGTTGTAATAGAATATCGTCTGCTGGCACGGATATTTCCCATAGAATTTGTGGTCCAGGCAGCTCATGATGGTCTCCCGGAAGGAGACGCTGGGCAGCTTATAAAGCCAATATGTGCCCATGTCGTCCAAATGGCCATAGACCTTCTTGTTATAGGGAAGCATATAGTTTTCCGCGATGGATCTCCCGAGTTTCCAGTATATCCAGTCCACATATTTTTCAGGCATCGGCGTTCCCATATTGCACCCGGCCTGACTGATCGCCTCCAGGTAATCCACCTGGTCTTCCCGCTTCAGCTGCCAGATATAGGACTCGATCGGGCTGCCGATGATCTGCCCGTCCGCCATGAGGATCTTGCTGTTGCGTTCATATTTCGGCCACTCATTCTCCGGCATGAACCGAAACAGGAAATTCACCACTTCCGGATCACGGTCATCCAAAAAGTGCGGGCCGCCTATATCTATCGCTTTTCCATTGACGATCTTCGTCCGGCAGAGGCCGCCCGCCTCATTTTCCTTTTCCAGAATGGTAAAGGACTCCACGCCCTTATCCTTCAGCTTGTTACCCAGCGTGAGGCCTGCAGGCCCTGCTCCAAGGATCAAAACTTTCATAGTATTTCCTCCATCAACTTTTATCTTCTTTTAATTCTTGTTTCAGCCATTTTTCATCAACGCCTTCTTTCAGCAACTTTTCCCGCCTTGCAAAACGCCAACGAAAAGCCGGCCGAAGATAGGCTAAGTTAGCCATCATAGGATTGACCGTCTCGTCATCCTCCGGCATGTAGATTATGCCGGAGATCTCATGAAACTTAATTCCCAGCCGCAGGGGAATGACCACTCTTTCTACCGTGATAGGATGCTTTGTTTCCTGGTAATTTAGTGATTGGCACAAAACTGTCGGAGCGATCTGAACGCTCCAAGTAAAGTCTGTTAGCGAAGATAAATATAGTAGTTTTAATAATACCTGGGAAAAGTAATTCCAGACTTTTTTAAATTTACTGTAGTTCTCAAAACCACCGCCTTTTCTCCACCTGGACGCCGATATAATATCTCCAGGGTACTCTTTTGCCAGTGCGATCATATCTGAAACTCTATCTGGCGCAGTTTCCCGATCAGGCGTTACCATGCAACAGTGGCTTCCTATTGCCGCATCAAAACCGTCACGCAAGGCGCCTCCAAAGTAAGGTATCGTCTGATACAATATCCTCAGGGGCACTCCGGCGGACTCTGAGATCTTTCGTGCCTCTTCTATACTTGAAAAGCTTTCCTGCTTGGTCTTGTCGCAAACTACGGCAATAAACTCTTTAATGTCTTCTGATCTATTTGTATTAAGGATAGTAGAAACTGTCTCAACAAAGGATCCTGTCTCTCTCAGGGTAGGCAGAATGATACTCACTGACTCAAATTTCATATGCTCTTCCCCACGGCTGTCCGTGCCGCACAAAAAACGGCGCGCTCTTTTTCGCGCTCTGCTTGTTGGAATACCCCGATCAATATCCGATCTGCGTCCGTAGAGCACTTTGCCGGCAAGAGAATGCATATATATACAATGCAAATGTGTCCTTCTCTTTCTCTAAACCAGGAGAACTGCACACTTGCGTTAGACTTTACTTGCCCCCCCCCCCGTGAATATAATTACATTATTTTGCATATTCTTTTCTTTCATCTCCTCCAGATACCACACATACATCTTTTTTAAGCCAACTGCCAAAGGAATATCCGGCTTCCAGCCCATAGAATAAATCGTTGAGCTGTCCAGCAATCGGCGCGGCATGCCGTCCGGCTTGGATGTGTCATAGCGTATCTCCCCCTCATAGCCGACGACTTCTCCGATCTTTTCCGCCAGCTCCCGAATGGACGTCGTCTTGCCCATGCCGATATTGATCGTTCCCGGTCCCTCATAGTTATCCATAACATACAGGCAGGCCTCTGCGCCGTCGTCGATATACATGAACTCCCGCTCGGCGCTGCCGGTCCCCCATATCTCCACATAGGGCAGATCGTTCAGCTTTGCCTCATGGAACCGCTGGACCAGGGCCGGGATGACATGACTGTTCCGTGGGTCAAGGTCGTCGTTCTCCCCGTACACATTGGCGGGGATGCAGCTGATGAAGTCATCGCCGTACTGGCGCTTGTAGTAATCGCACATGCGCACGCCGGCGATCTTTGCGATAGCATACCCCTCGTTCGTTGGCTCCGGCAGACCGGTCAGAAGATACTCCTCCTTCACCGGCTGCGCCGACTCCCGCGGATAAATGCAGGACGAGCCCAGATACAGCAGCTTTTTCACCCCCGTCTCATGGGCCGCCCGCAGCACGTTGCAGGTGATGAGCAGGTTCTCCATGGCGAAATCCGCCATATATGTATCGTTCGCCTGGATACCCCCTACCTTTGCCGCCGCCACAAAAGCGTATTCTGGCTTTTCCTTTTCAAAAAACGCCATGGTAGCCGCGCCGTCGGTCAGGTCCAGCTCACCGTGGGTGCGTGTCAGGATATTCGTATATCCCCGTCTTTTCAGCGCGCGCACGATGGCGGAGCCGAACAGGCCCGTATGCCCGGCCACATAGATCTTTGCGTCTTGCTGCATGCTGTTTCTTTTCTCCTTTGTTCGTTCTCTTCAGGACTGTAACTGTTTTACAAGGTCTCTCCAGTCTATCCCGGGTCTGACAAGATCCTTTTTCTTCGCAAAGCGGCAGCGAAACGCCGGCCGGAGATAGACAAAGTTCGCGTGCAGCGGGTTCACAGACTCCCCTTCTTCAGGCATCTGTATCTTGGCTGGGATCTCATGGAATCTTATCCCCAGCCGCAGCGGCACCACCACCCGCTCAAGGCTCATGGGGTGCTTTTCCTCCTGATAGTTGATGGCTCTGGCCAGGATCGCCGGCGTCAGCTGGTTGCTCCATGTAAAATCCGAGAGCGTTGTAAAATAGAGCACATCCAAAAACTTCTGCGCGGCAAAGTTCCATATCATTTTGAACTTGCTGTAATTGCCGAACCCGCCGCCCTTTTTCCATCGGGAGGCTATCGCGATATCTCCCGGATACTGCTTGGCCAGCGCGATCAATTCCGGGAGCTTTTCCGGCGCCGTGTCTAGGTCCGGCGTCACCACGCAGATATGAGAGCCTTCCGCCGCGTCGAAGCCGTCCCGCATGGCTCCCCCAAAAAACGGGTGGGTCTGATATAGCAGCTTCAGCGGCACACCCGCCGCTTCCGCGATCTTCTTCCCCTCCTCAATGTATTTGAAGCTCTCCGGGTTGGTACGGTCGCACACCACCGCGATGAACTCTTTTATATCCTCCGGCGGATTCATATCCAGGATCATGGACACCGCCTGCACGAAGGAGCCCGTCTCCTTCAGGGTCGGTAATATGATGCTGACTGACTCAAATTTCATTGTTTCTCCCCGCCTTTCTTTTCTTCCTGTCGCTCATTATCATCCCCGCAACGACGCACAGGCTGACCACGCTCACCACCGCCCCCAGCTTGATGCCCGGTGAGCAATAATGGAACTCTATATCATGGTGTCCCGCCGTCAGGGGCAGGCACATGAACATGTAGTTGCCACGCAATATCTCCACTTCCTCGCCGTCCACCGTGGCGGACCAGCCCTTGCTGTAGGGCACGCTGACGCAGAGTATCTTGTCCTTGGAAAGGTCCACCGTGCCCGTCAGGCTGTTGGTGCCCCAATGGCAGTCCTCAAGCGGCTCCGCCCGCAGCGCCTCCACCCGTTCGGGATAGTTGTCCATGGGCAGGGCATACAGCTCGATGCCGGCCAGTTTGAATGTTCCCTTGTCCGGGAATGTGATGGTCAGCTCCTGCCGTGCCTCGTCGCTGTATCCAAGATTTACTAGATAGTCCTCGCGGCCGTCATAATATCGAGATAGTCTTGACGATAGGACTCTGAAAGTTTTTTTAATATCTGCACAATTTACACTTACCTTGGTGTCTTCTACTTTTGAATCTCCAATATCTATACCTGTGACACGAAGATAACCCTCCGTTCCCGCGGGCATATCAAAATTGAGCGTCATCGCAGCGTTTGCCTTGGACACCTTGATCGTTCCATCTTCCCATGTGCAGTTTTTGGGCGTTATCTCATACGGTACACTGTACTCATCAAAAACGATGTTTCCCGCCGCGCCCAAAGTATCTGCGCCCTCCAGGGCCACCGCCTGCAGCATGGCCTCCTGTTTTTCCAGACCGTTCATGCCGTCCAGCTCTTCTTGGGAGATCACCGCGTCGCTGTCGTAGGTATAGCCCCATGGAAGGGCATAGTCGTTTTCGTAAACCTGGCGGCCATCGTCCGTTTCCTTTATCAGACTGTAACCGTAGGGGACATACCCGGTTTTATCTGCCGATTCCACATAGTATTTTTCGGACAGCAGCGTATTGATCGCCGTCCTTTGATCTGTGGAAATCATCTGCCATCCCATCCAAAGGCCAATATCCTCGATCTCTTTCCAGAAGTTGAAGCTATTTCCATTTGCGACAGTTGAATATGTAACCATACCTGGCAAACGCCAAACCATCGCTGTATTTGACGTTCTTATGCCAAAAAGTGAGCTGTCCACTCGTCCTTCCGGATTATCCAGAAGATAAGATTCGGTCTCACGTTCTGCTGCCTCTTCCAAAAGTGATGTTTCATAGCCAAAATCTGTATATCCCGCGATATAGTTTCCCTGATCCGGAACGGACTCATATATAGCATTTGCGCCCACGTTTGCAACTACCAGCAGAAGACATATCTCGGGGCGCCAATTATGCCTTTTTCTATTATCTATACTCTGCCCCGATGAAGCGGTCAGTACCAGCAGCGTCAGCGCAAGAAAACAAGCGCCTACCAAAACATAAAGTCTTGTCCGCGCGTATGTATTCAAAACAATGAGCGCCACATAGCCCCCCAGCGTAAAAAAGCTGATCACCCGCTGTCTGGGAGACATGTTCAGCATTTCTGGCAGCATTTCTACTACAACATATGCCAAGATCATGGGAACACCAAAACTCCATCGCATGGAAGCATACTGGAATCCGTTCATGACCATATTTCCAATGGAGGTCCAATACGCTGCGAGTGTGATCAAAACCATGAGCTTTATTGTCCGCTTTCCCTTGGTGAACAGCAGCAATGCCAAAGCTATGAGAATGATTGCGGCGAGCGCCGGATATGACCAGCCTGTTCCCTTTGCCGGGGTTATAAGCCTAAAGAAGCGATTAATAAAGAAATTCAGTGAATATGTATACGGTATATAATTTGAACTGCTTGAGCGTATAGCCTGGAAAAGCTGCGCTAATGCGGGAAGCAGCACAATAGCTGACAAACCTGTTCCCAGAATATAGCTTCCTGCACCGCGCCCCACCGCCTGTATGAATTCTTTTACGCGATGTTCCCGATAAAGATCAAAGAAACGCACCAGCGCATAGACGCCAATCATCAGCGTCATCATGTACATATGGTAATATCCGCACAAGAACCCATAGAAAACCGAGAAGACCAGGACATAGGGGCGCTCCCGTCTCAAAATCTTCTCAGTTCCCAAAATCAACAATGGTAATATAACCATAGGATTGATAAAGAACGGATGCTTAACAGCGATATTTACCCCAAAACCGCTAAAACAATACACAATGCTGGCAATCAGGGTGTGGGATCTGCGCTTATGAAAATAAAAGCACAGCCAGGAGAACGTGAGGCCTGCGAGATAGAGACGGAAAACACATAAAAAATTATACAGATACTCGCTGTATCGCGCGGGGAAAAAGACTGAAAGTAACAGAAGTGGATCATTGACCCCAATGCTATTCAAATTGCCGATAAGCTCCTCACCGAGCCCCATGTTCAGATCGAACATGGGCATGGCAAACTCGCCCTTCAGCAGGTTCAGGGCAATTCTTCGCAGGCTGCGGCCTATGTAGACAAGGCTTGGAAAATGTTGATCACGTCCGTCAACGTTCCATATGAACGATTTTCCCGCCTGCAGGAAGGGGCTGTACACAAACAGGGCGGTGAGCAGAAAAACGGCCGTATAGGCAAGGATATACATCCATATCTGCCGTCTTTTGGACGCCTTCGTCCATCTGCCTTCCAGGCGGTCGTAACTCCGATTTAATATATCCACAGCTGCTCTCCTTGCCGATTTATGAGTTATGCCTGCAGAGATCTCAGGATCTCCACTGTTCGCTTCATTCCCTCGCGTAGATGTGTCCGCGCCTCCCAGCCAAGCCCATTCAGTTTGGAGGGGTCCAGCACGGACATTTCAGCGCCGGAAAATCCTTTTTTCTCGACTGCATCCGGGGCCGAATAGATGACCTTGCTTCCCCCGATCTCCGCCGCTGTTTCCGCCAATTCTCTTAGCCGGACGACGGAGAGACGATCCGCGATATTATAGGCCTCGCCCCCCGTTCCCCGCAGAAGGACCGTGAAAAGGCCCGTTGCGATATCCAGTACATAGGCATAGGAAAAAAGCTGGTCTCCCGTACTCTTCAGGACGATGTCCTCTCCCGCCAGCGCACTTTTGATGAACTGTGCCGTCGCCTTGCTGTCGCTCATATTCATGGTCGGCCCATATACACGGCACGGCCGGGCGATCACCACGTCCAGCCCATGGGCCTGCCTATAGGCGTGGCACAGCGTCTCCGAAACGCGCTTGCTCTCCGGATAGCCGCCCCGGGCCGTATTGCAGTTCAGCTTCCCGCAGTATGCCTCGTCAAACGCCTCCACGTCCCCGCGGTTCTCGCCGTATATCTCCACAGTGGAGACCTCCAGGACCCGGCCCACCCCAGCGCGCTTTGCATATTCCAGCAAATAATAGGTGCCGAATACGTTTGTCGTGATCGTGCCGACAGGGTCCTGCGCGTAGAGCACCGGATGGGCATTGCTGGCGCAGTTGATGATGTGATCGACTCTCTCCTCCAGCGTCAGCGGGTCCCGTACATCATGCCGCACCGCGTGAAACCAAGGCATATCCCAAAAATCGGGGAACCTGCTTTTGAGCTTCTCCAGGGAACGGCCGACCGCGTAGATCGCGCATGTTCCCCTCTGGACCATATTGCGGTACCCGAGCAAATCAATAAGGCAAGAGCCGATCAAGCCTGTCGCTCCCGTGATCAAAACGCTCTTGTTATCCAGTTCGGATAAGTATGGGACCTGCGCCGTTCCCTCTCTCAGATCCGATTCATAGTTTTTCCAGGTGATCATCATTGGCACTCCTCTGCCGCTGTTTCTATTTTCTTCCGCAGAAAGGCGGACGCGCTCTTCAGGCGCTCACGCCAATCCTTTTCGCCCAGGTACCAATACTCGGCCGTATACCGCCGCACGCCCTGGCGCCATAGCGCCCGTATGGTCGTTATGTAGTCGGTTTGGCCGGTCCCAAGGGCCATATCCCGGTATTTTCCCGGTTTTGTCTCTTTCAAGTGAGCTGCAACGATATGGCCCGCGCCTTTTATGATGTCGTCCTCTGCCCGCATACCGTACTTAAAATAGGCGTTGCAGAGATTTCCAACATCCGGGTATAGCTGCAAATACGGGGAATCAATCCTGCTGATGCATTCGATCGCTTTTCCAACGGTGTCCATAAACTGCGTCTCCATCGTCTCCAAGGCCAGTATCACGCCCTTGTTAGATGCGTAACCGGCCGCGTCTGCCAGCCCATCCAAAAAATACAGGCGTGTATCCTCATCGCTGTTCTCATAATACACGTCATAACCCGCGAGCTGGATGACTCGCGCGCCGAGCATACCTGCCAGGTCGATCGTTTTTCTGACCACTTCCGCCCCACGCCTGCGGACCGTTCTATCATGTGAGCCAAGGGGGTATTTTCTCAGCGCTGAAAGGCAAATACTTTGGACCGGTATCCCTTTTTGCATGGCCAGCTCCGACAGCCTGATGGATACTCCGTCCGGCCAGTCGAGCCTCTGCTGCTTTTCCTCGCTTTCATCAACACTTAACTCAAACGCATCAAACCCGCATTCCCTGGCAAGGCAAAGCTTCTCCTCAGCACACAGAAAGGAAGGGAGCGCTTTTTCGTATATCGACAGTGTATACTCTCCCCCGGTTCCCTCTAACATTTGCTCATGCCCCATGCTTTCGTCCAAAGCGTTTCGTCATCAAGTAATACGGCATCACTGCCGTACCCGGCTTGATCGCATAGGTCAGCCATGCCAGATGCGCGATCTCCTCCAAGTATTCCGCGCAGGACAGTGCATCCATCGGCGACTTTCCCCAGGTGAACGGCCCATGTTTATTGAGCAAGACCGCATTGATCTCCCCCGGTACCCTATGGCGCATTCGTTCCGCAACTATCAAACCGCAGTTCTTTTCATAGTCGCTTTCAGTCTCCTCCGGCCTCAGGCTCCGCGTGCACGGTATCTCTCCAAAAAAACGGTCCGCATGCGCCGTTCCAATGGCCTGTATACTTCTGCCTGCCTGCGCCCACGCTGTCGCCCATAAGGACTGCGCGTATACGATCCCGCCGATATCGGGAAATGTCTTATACATTTCGATATGTGTCATTACATCTGCGCACGGCGTCATTGACCCCTCGACGACCTCGCCGTCAAGATTTGTGATCACCATATCGGAGGGCCCGATTTCTTTTGACCACTTCGCCGGCTTTATCACGACCAAGGACGACTCCTTGTCAAACCCAGACACGCATCCCCACATGTGATTTACCAAGCCGGTCTGCTTTATGCTCTCTTCCGCCTGGAATACTTCTTCTCTCAATCTCTCTAAATACATCTCTCGTCTGCCTCTTATTTATCAAGTGCCAATCTGGCTTTGAACAGATCCAGATCCTCTCTCGTCGTCAGCTTAAAATTGAGCTCTGAACCGATCGACAGGTGCACAGTCTCTCCCAGTTCGATCAGGATCGTTCCCGTCGCCACAGAGTCAACGATCCCCCGCTTCAGTGCTTCCTCGTGCGCCCAACGCAGCTTTTTCAGCGGCATCGTATGCGGCGTCTGTGTACGAATGAGCAGATCCCTCGGTATGCATTCATGGGAGGAATTTTGGTCGTCCTTTACGAACAGCGGCTCTGTACAGGGTATCCCGGCAACAGACACGCCATACTTTTGGCACTGGACCAGCGAATCAGAAATGACCTCCTGCGATATCAGGGGGCGGTTTGCATCATGCAGGATGACGATATCATCGTCTGAATAACCGGCGGACAGCGCCTTGGCGGCATTGTAAGCCGACTCCTGGCCATTCTTGCCACCTGTGATCGTACCGGCAAACTTTGTGATCTCAAACTGCTTCGCCAGGCACTTCAGGATGTCATCCCAACCGTGGATACACACCACAAAGATGGCGTCAATGCTGGGATGCTTCTGAAACGCCTCCATCGTATAGATGATGACAGGCTTGTCATCTACAAATACGAATTGCTTGGGGACTTCCATATTCATTCGGTGGCCATTGCCGCCCGCCAATATGACCGCAATATTCATAGTTCCTCCCGTGCCTGAAAGGCAGCATTCTCCCACGCTCCAAGCAGATGCTTTTTTCTTTTGGATGCCGGAGGGAGTTTCATATAGTTTCCATATACGCTTTTCAATACGGTGTCGTATCCGGCAGGGATCGGAAACTTGTGGCCCTCAAAGCTTGCGTCGATGCTGGACTCAAACACGGACTTTACAACGCCTTCTCTGTATCCATATCCGGCAACGAATGAGCCGGCATATGGCGCCTCCTCATAGTCATATTTTTTGCCCAGCTCATCCAGCTTCTTAATAAAATATGTTGGGCCTATCATCCGAAGCGGCAAGCAAATCGCCAGTTTCAAAACTCTTTTCAGTGGGTTCTTTTCCTTGTAGAAGTTGGAATACGACCTGGCGATCAGCCATTTCAACTTCTTTGCTTTTCGGTAGTGCTGTTTTCTCTCCTCTTTGTCTTCCGGCAATCCATCCAAGGGCAATATATCGATCCATATCGGTAAAAACTTTTGGATATGATCGATCTTCATAAAATACCGGGGATTCACGATGCGGAACAATGGCCGCGGATGCACCTCGGGTGTATATTGAAACGACCTCAGCTCATATGGGCCAAATTTTGTCGTATTGTTCTTCATAAAGATCTCCCAGTCAGGCCGCGGCATTACGATATCTATATCGTCATCCCAAGGGACAAATCCCTGATGCCGTATTGCACCTAGAAGCGTACCTCCCGCAAGGAAAAAGCGCAGATCATGTTCACGGCAATAATCAGCAAAATACACCAGTATCTCCGTCTCTATGTCTTTTACTTCTTGAAGACCGATCCTTTCGCCTTGTTCAAATGACTCAACATGGAACGTCACCTTGATTTCCTCCTCTTTCTATGGACAGACCTTAATATGACGATTTATTTAAAATGATATGTGCGCCGATCTCATCATTTGGCGATACAGTCATGAAGTCTTCTCCGTATACAGAAGAAAGCCTTTTATCCGCTTCCGCAGACATACAAAGTTTACGGTCTTCAAACGTACATTCCTGCATCGTTTGAACAAAACTGATCGGATAAATTTCTTTTCTATATCCATAGGCGCCGGAATATGATGCCAAATACTTCCCACTGCTCAGCCGCTTGCTCAGCCCCAGCAGCCTTCGCCGCAGCTTCACCAGACCATTTGGCGAAAACAGCCGCAGCACCGCGTACCCCATCTTTCCGCTCAGCTCCTCATAGGGCCGGTACGCCTCCCCACTGTCCACCTGACCCCGGTAGTTCATCACCGCCAGCACGTTGAACAGCAGGTGGCATATGATCCCCGGCTTCGGACAGTCATCCAGCGGAAAGATATCTATGAACACACCCTTGTGGAACTTCGCGTCCCTGAACCGCTCCTCCCAGACTTCGGTGCCGTTCCTGCGGAGCTTTGCATAGGTCAGGAAATAATAGGGGTCCGTCTCCGGGCACTGATAAAAATACTTGGAGTCCAGCTCCGTCCTGCATATCTCCCCGAACTGGTCGTAGTCCGCCCGGGGCATGGCCACGTCCACATCGTCGTCCCAGGGGATGAACCCATGATGCCGCACCGCTCCCAAGAGCGTCCCGCCTACCAGGTAATACCTCAGCCCGTGCTTCCCGCACAGCCTCACGAACTCGTCCAGTATCTCCAGCTCGCACAGCTGCAGCTGCCGCAGTTTGTCATCCATCTCTGCCCATGATCCCCTTCACCGCCGCTCTTCGCTTCGTCCCCGGCGGCAGCAGCGCGTTCAGCACCCTCTTTTTCACATACTCCCCGCCGGTGTAAAAGTGCACCCGGGGCAGCTCCAGCGTCTTAAGCTCATGACACCGGTATTCGGCGTACACTCCCAGCAGACGTTCTGCTATGTATCCGTCTGTCCGGGGCAACGGGTCAGATACCTCTTCGTCAAATGCCTCCAGCAGCGGGAACAGCCAGGAGCAGTAGTCATGAAACACATCCCGGCTCATGATGAAGATGTTGCCGAAGTACTGCGCTGTGCCGTTCAGATACGCATCCAGGGCCTGTCCCATCTCCGGATGCATCCCTCGGACAAGCTCTTCCGCCAAGGCCAGATCCGCGGCCCAGTGAGCATGGGCATAGTGGTCACGTACAGACACGTGCATATCCTCCCCCCTGGGGAGGATCATGTCATACTGTTCGATAAGTGCTCCGAAGCAGTCATAGCCGAACTCATCCAGATCCGGCTCCCGTCGGATGATATACGGCCGCTTGGCATTCATATCCGGATACAGATACCGGCGGTAATGGAAAAAGCCGTACCAGTCCGCCCGCATGTTCTTCCAGGCCCAGTACTGGCCCGTGAGCTCACAATAATTCCTGTTCCGGGCGGAGATGTTCTCTCCCCCGTCGTCATGGGCAAAGCCCGCAAACCGCTCCCCCGCCAGGGCCGC
>CANRDC010000058.1 GCA_947629245.1 uncultured Oscillospiraceae bacterium
GCCACGGGGATGTCCTCCAGGGCCATGCCCATGGCGATCTTGGCGGTGACCCGGGCGATGGGATAGCCGCTGGCCTTGCTGGCCAGGGCCGAGGACCGGCTGACCCGTGGATTGACCTCGATGAGAAAATACTCGCTGGAATCGGGAGCCAAGGCAAACTGCACGTTGCAGCCGCCCTCGATCTTCAGCTCCCGGATGATCTTGATGGCGCTGTCGTTGAGCATCTTCAGATCGTGGTCGTTCAGGGACAGGATGGGCGCCACCACGATGGAGTCGCCGGTGTGCACGCCCACCGGGTCCACGTTCTCCATGCCGCAGATGGTGATGGTGTGGTCGTAGCAGTCCCGCATGACCTCGAACTCGATCTCCTTGTAGCCCTTCACGCTCTTCTCCACCAGCACCTGATGGACCGGAGACAGCTTGAAGGCGTTCAGCGCGATCTCCACCAGCTCCTCCTCGTCGTTGGCGAAGCCGCCGCCGGTGCCGCCCAGGGTGAAGGCGGGCCGCAGCACCACCGGATAGCCGATCTCCCGGGCGGCCTTTTTGGCCTTGTCGATGCTGTAGGTGATCTCCGAGGGGATGACCGGCTCGCCGATCGACTGGCACATCTGCTTGAACAGCTCCCGGTCCTCCGCCCGTTCGATGCTCTCGCTGGGGGTGCCCAGCAGCTTCACCCGGCACTCGCGCAAAATGCCCTTTCTCTCCAGCTGCATAGCCAGGTTCAGCCCCGTCTGGCCGCCGATGCCGGGGATGATGGCGTCGGGCCGCTCATAGCGCAGGATCTTCGCCACGTATTCCAGCGTCAGCGGCTCCATATACACCTTGTCCGCGATGGAGGTGTCGGTCATGATGGTGGCCGGGTTGGAGTTGCACAGGATGACCTCGTACCCCTCCTCCTTCAACGCCAGGCACGCCTGGGTGCCCGCGTAGTCGAATTCCGCCGCCTGACCGATCACGATGGGGCCCGAGCCGATGATCAGGACCTTTTTTATATCCGTTCTCTTTGCCATTGGTTTCCTCCAGCATCTGACGCAAGTGCGTTGTTATCCGTTTTGATATACCGCTTTCCCGCCGCACACGGTGAGCGCGCACGTCCCGTAGACCGTTCGTCCGGCGAAGGGCGTGGCCCGCCCCTTGGAGAGAAAGTCCGCCGGGTCCACCGTATAGGGCCGGTCCAGCTCCCAGACCGTGCAGTCGTCTCCCATGGGGATGCCGAACCGCTTCCGGGGCTCGACCGCCAGCAGCTCCACGAGCCTTTCCAGCGTGAGCACGCCGGGCTTCACCAGATAGGTGTACAGCACGGGGAATGCCGTCTCCAGCCCCACGACGCCAAAAGCGCTCTTCTCCAGCCCACGGCTTTTTTCCTCCGCGCTGTGCGGGGCGTGGTCGGTGGCGATCATGTCGATGGTCCCGTCCAGAAGCCCCTCCACCAGCGCCTCCCGGTCCTCTCTGGACCGCAGCGGCGGATTCATCTTGAACCGGCCGTCCTCCTGGATATCGTTTTCATCCAGGACCAGATAGTGGGGCCCGGTCTCGCACGACACGTCCACCCCGGCGGCCTTGGCCTTCCGGATCAGCTCCACGCTCTGCTTCGTGGAAATGTGGCACACATGGTAGGCGCAGCCAGTCTCCGCCGCCAGACGCAGGTCGCGTTCGATCTGCCGCCACTCGCTCTCGGAGCATATGCCCCGGTGGCCGTGGGCTCTGGCGTAGGCCCCGTCGTGGATGTAGCCGCCATGGAGAAGCGTATCGTCCTCACAGTGGGCGGCGATGATCTTACCAAGGCTCTTCGCCTTTTTCATGGCCGCGCGCATCATGTCCTCGGACTGGACGCCCCTGCCGTCGTCGGAAAAGGCGGCCACATAGGGGGCCATGGCCTCCATGTCCGCCAGGCGCTCGCCCTTTTCCCCGGCGGTGATGGCCCCGTAAGGGAGCACGGGGATGACCGCGTCCCTGGCGATGATGTCCCGCTGGACGGCCAAAGTCCCGGCGCTGTCCGGCACCGGGTCCAGGTTGGGCATGGCGCACACGGCGGTGTATCCGCCACGGGCCGCCGCCATGGAGCCTGTGGCGATGGTCTCCTTATAAGAAAATCCCGGCTCGCGAAAATGCACATGCACGTCGCAAAAACCGGGAAAAACAACATATTCGCCGCTGCCGCCCGCCAAAAAAGGGGCTTTTGCCCCGCCTTCGCGGGGATAAAAACGGGAAAGCGTCTCCAAACTCCAGCCGTTCAGACCAACAAAGCGCAAGACGTTTCCCTCCTTTTTCATTATACACGGCGTCCTGCTTCCAGGCCGCCGTTTTGTGTATCATACCATGCCTTTCCAGCCTTGTCAACGACCGCCGCGACATTTCGTAGTTTTGCATAAATCGCCGCGCACCCGCGCGTGTAAACGGCTTCCCCGGCACAGGCCGGGGAAGCCGTCTCTATCGGGCCGCTCTACCGCCCGGATCTGGACCGCCGTCCCAAAAGCGCCGCCGCGAGCAGTCCGCAGGACAGGCACAGGACCAGCGCCCACGGCAGGATGGGCGAGCCGTCGCCGGTATCAGGCGCGCCCGCCTGACCTCCGGCGTTGGCGGTGGTCGTCGGGACGGCTGTGGGCGCGGTCGTCGCGGCGCTTCCCGTTCCCCCTGTAAATTCCGGGCTGATGCTGGGTCCCGTGTCGTCGGCGGGCTCGGGACTGGCTGTCGGCTCGGGACTGACCGACGGTTTGGGACTGGCTGTCAGTTCGGGACTGGCCGCTGGCCCATCCGTCACGGAGGGCCCTCCGGCGGCGTTTTGTCCCTCGCCGGACTGTGGGTCAGCGCTGGGCTCCGGCGCGCCGGAGCCGGTGCCGTCGTCGGCTCCATCCCCTATGACAGGACCGCTCCCGTCGGCGTCGGCCACCGGCACGAGCCGGTCGATGGCCCTTTGCAGCGCCGCGGCGGCGGCGTCCAGCTCCGCGTCGGTCGCGCCGGACTTCGCCAAAACGGCCTCGGCTTCCTCAAGCGCGGCCAGAAACTCCGCATAGCTCGTCTCGGTATAACCGGTCCGCTCGATGCCCCTGGCCAGCTCCAGCGCCTTCCGGAGCCGACTTTCGGCCCCGCTCTCCGGCGAGGGCACAGGCGCGGGCGTCTCGCCCGGCTCGTCGTCCGGCTGCGTCTCCGAACCGCTCCGGCGCACCTGCGCTTCCGCGCTCTGGGCGATGACGCGGGCGCCGTAAACATATTGCAGAGCGTCCTCCGGCAGCTCCGCGCTTTCCAGGTCGCCGCCGGAGATGGCGCCCAGGGTCAGTCTGTTCTGTCCCGCCGCCATCAGCGGGGCCGTGCCCGCGACGTAGATGTTCAGCGCTCCGTCCCGGTAGCTGGAATTGGTGAGCCGTCCGGCCAGACCGGCGTCAAACGCGAAGCCGACGGACGCCCCCTCCGCCGCGCTGATCTTGATGCGCACCTGGGCGGAGGACACCATTTCGTCGGCCAGACGGTCGGACACGATGGTCACGGTCCCGTCCTCGCCGATCTCGACCGTATCCGTCCCGGACGCCGCCAGGACCGGCATGGACAGAAGGAACAGCAGGGTCAGCACGGCCAGCAGGGCCAACGCGGTCCGGCGCGTGTTTTGAATGGTCTTTGTCATGTCCTACTCCTTCCTTGCCGCCTCAGCCCTGGGCGCTGAGGGCGATATTGCCGGGCTTTTCCGGCACGTCCACGAACAGCGAATCGCTCACCAGCCGCTCGCCCTCGTTGGTCTGGGCGTTGTTGACCCGGTAAAGCTCCACACGGACCTTCTTCGGCATTGTAAAGCCGGTCGTCAGATCCTCCGGCTGTATCCAGTAGATCCACATACCGTCGTTCACGTCCTGGATGTTCCCGGTATCCGGCACGTCGGACAAGATGGTCTGATAGGCCGTTTTGCTCCCGTCCGCCGCGTGACCGGCCACCACATTGCCGTCCTGGTCATAGAGCATCACCACGTTATAGGCCGCGTTGCCCTTGTAGCTGCCGGTGAACACCAGCGACCCCTTCGGGATCACGTCGTCCGCTTCGCCGCCGTATTGGAACGCCTTTTCCAGGTAACCGATGACAGCGGAGCCGTCCACCCGAACAAAGTCCACATTGTCGCCGGTCAGGCCCAGCGCGTCCAGCTCCGCCACGGAGATCACGGCGCCGGTCTGTCCCGTCAGGGTCAGGCGCAGGGCGTCCGCCGCGTAGGTGCTCACATACTTCCCGTCCACGTTGGAGAAGTACACGGTCCGGGAGCCGTTCAGCTCCCCCTCGTCGACCCTCTGCCACTCGCCGTTTTGCCGCACGTCCACGGTATAGCCGCCGATGGGCGTGCCGCCGCCGTCCTTATAGCGGAAGCCGGTGATGACCAGGGTGTCGTGGAAGTCCAGCTCGATGCAGGCGTTCGCGCCCACGGCGGCCTTATAGACGGTCTCCTCCCTGCCGTCCGCCATGCGCATGGCCACGTCCTCGGCCATGACCTCGGGCAGTTCATCGTTGCCGCCCGTGGTCCCGATATCCTCGGGATCGGGGGTGAGACCCGTGGTCGCGACCGTCCAGCCGGATTTGTCCAGCTCGCCCTCGTGCTGGACCTTCACCGCCTCGGTGGTCACGGGGGCGGAGCGGTTCAGGTACTTGTCCACCAGCGTGATCTCATAATAGACGGTCCGGTTGTTCAGCGCGTACACCACGTCCGCAAACGTGTTCTCGGTGGTGAAGCCCACGGTCCGCTTTTCCAGCCTGCCGCCCGCCAAGGTGCAGCGGACGATCTCATAGCCCAGGATCTCCCGGTCGCTCACAGTCCCGTCCGGCGTGACGGTGACGTTCACCTTGTTGGCCTGGTCTGGGTCCGCCAGGGCCGCGGCCCCGCCGATAGCGGCGGTGGTCCCGTCCGCGCTCAGCTTGCTTGCGCCGCCGCTTTCCATGGTATAGCGGCGGGAGTCGTCGCAGATGTAATAGATGGCCCTGGTCTCCGCCGGGAACTGGGAGGCGTAGGCGACAGTGTCCGCGTCCGGGGTCTTGCCCCAGCGCCGGAAGAAGTCCAGCAGGTCCTTTTCCGCCGCCGCGCAGGCCAGACGCATCAACGTCTGGTCCACGTCCGCGCCCTTCAGCGACAGGGCCACGCCGCCGGGACTGGGCGCCCGGTCAGGGGTCCGGGCGTAGGTGTCCACCCGGGCGAAGAACAGGTTTTCAAGCTGCTCGTCATAGCTGCCGTAGGTCTTGAAGTTATACCCCCCGTCATAAGCCAGGTGCAGCTGCCAGTACATGCCCAGCTGCGTGAATACGTTGGCGCTGCTTCCCGTGGCCCCGCTGGTCACCTTGGCGTAGACGTTCCTGTAATCGAAGCGCACGCTGTCGTTGGTATCCCTGGCCTGGGCCAGGACGGCGAAGTAGTTGTTGGTGATCTCGGCGATGGCGTAGCAGCCCTGGTTGATGTTGTGGCCGATCTCGTGGGCGACGCCCCAGCCGAAGTAATTGCCGCCCGCATACAGGCCGTTGGCGTCGGCCTGTACGCCGGAGCATCCGGCCATGTCGTCCGTCTCGCTCCAGCCGATGCCGATGTGGTTGCCCGCGGCGTACATGAACGCGCCGGAGAACATCCGCTGGTAGCGGATATTCAGGTGCCGGTAAGGGATGCGGTCGACGGCGTTGGGCGCGGCGGCGTTGAGGCCCTTGTGCTGGTAGAACAGGGCCATCATGCTTTCCATGGCGTCCAGGGACCTAAGGAGCGTGGCCGCGCTGCCGCCGCAGCCGGAGACCACCTGCTGGGCGGGCAGGGACAGCAGCATGGTGTCCAGCATGATGTCCGTGGCGCCCAGGATGCAGTTCTGTTCGTCGTAGGCGTAGTCGACCTCGCCGCTGACGGAGCCCTCGCCCTGGTGGATCCGGCCGTGCAGGGCGGGGATGTTGGCCGCGTAGGATTGCAGCTCGGCAAGATATTCCGCCGTGCGGGAGGCCCTCTCGCCGGGGTCGGTCACATGGTACAGATCCAGTACAGGCACCGCCGTTCCGCCGCTGACGCGGACCGCGTAATTGTCCGCGCCGCTGGCCCCGCCGGTATACTGGACATACAGCGCGCCGCCGGACTCGACGCCGGTGCTGGTCCAGATCTTGGGGATCTTGACCTCGTTGGCGCCAGCCTTCAGCCGGGTCAAAACCTTGCTCATGGCGCTGGACTCGGCGTGGTACTGGGTGACGACCAGCTCCAGGTCGGTGTTGCTGCCGGTCTTGAGGGCGCCGTTGCCCACATAGACGGTGACAGTCTCGCCCGCCGCCGCCGTGACGCCCAGCGGCTGCCAGGCGTTCAGGCCGCCGAAGCCGTGCTCGTCGCCGCTTCCGGTGATGCCGGTATGGACCCGGACGGTCTTGCCCAGGAACTGGTCCTTGAAGATCTTTTCCGCGGTCTCCCACTCGGTGAGAAGCCACGCCCTGTCGGGGTGCTCGCAGCCGAACTCGTCGGTCTCGTCGATGCGCGCTCTCAGCGCGTCCAGGTCCTCCCTGGCGACGTCCTCCCGCAGCGTGGTGTGCAGATCGTCGGCGTAAAGGGCCATGATGTCCCGTTTCAGGCTGTCGTATTCGTAGAAATATACCTCGGACACAGCGATGCGGTTGTTTCCGGCCCAATACCGGGCCACGCCGATCTGGACCTTGACGGCCTCCACCGGCTCGGGCAGCCGGAGGAAGAAATACGTCCTGCCCGCGCTGTCGGTCCGCCGCTCGGAGCTCATGGCCGTGCGGTCGATATAGTGCTCCGCGCCGTCGCCGTCCCACCAGCGGAGCTTGACATAGGTATAGTCCATGCCGGGCTCCACGCTCATCATGCCGATGGTGTCCATCATATAGGGCCGGTCGAAGGTGTAGAGCAGGCCGATGGCCGCGCTCAGATTATTGTAGCCGCCGTCGTCCCAGGTCTGCCGCTGGTAGCTGGACACGCCGTTTCCGTCCACCGTGCCCCAGGCCGTGCCCGCGCCGGTGTCCAGAGGGCTGTCGGTCATGACGCCGTAGTTCTGCACGGCGGAGACGATGTGGGCCGCGCCGGGGTTACCGGCGGCGTCCCGGTTGATAAGCTTGAAGCGCGGCATCTCCGCCGGGTCCGGTGAGACGGTCGTGGCGCTGGCGTGCATGGACTCCGGACTGGAGCCAAGCTCGTTCTTACCAACCACATAGACCTCGTAGGTCGTGGGCTTTGTGCTGTCCAGGCCCGTGATCGTGTAGGAAGACGCAGTGATATCGGGTATGCAGACAAAGGACGCGGCGGACGCCTCCTTGTAGTAGAGGTCGTAGCTGACAGTGTCCTTCATGGCCTTCCAGGAGACGGTCACGGACTGATAGCCGCCCTCCGCCTTCACATTGTCCGGCTTGTCCGGCACGCCGGACGGTTTCGGCGTCACGCTCACCGCCCCGGACCAGCCGCTGGTCCAGGCGCCGTTGACGGACTGCACCCGGACCTGATAGGTCGTATAGTTGCGCACGTCGTCCTTATTGAAGTTGGTAACAGTCAGGCTCGTGCCCACAAGAGGGACGATCTCCGTCACGCCGTCCGCGCTGATCTCCACCTCATAGCCGGTGATGTTGACGCAAGGGGTCCAGGTGACGGTGAACCGGCGGCTGGCGCCCAGCGCCGTCACGCCCTGGGGGATATCCAGCGCGGGCTCCGGGATGCGGTTTTCCATGCCGTTGACGAACTCCACCTGAGAGATGGACGCCAGACTGCCGTGATCCGTCGTCTCGGTGATCCGCAGGGTGACGCGCTTCACGGCCTTTCTGCCGCCAAGCTCCATCTTGATATTGCCCGAGCCGTCCTGCCAGACGCCGACGCCGTCCATGCCGGGCAGCCCGGCCAGAGGGACCTCGGGGGCGTCGAACTGTTCGGAGGCCGTCGTAAGGATCTCACCTTCTTCCGCCGCAATGACCGGGGCGGCCCCGCTATCCTCCCAGATCAGGTCCGTCTCGGAGGCGTCTATAAAGTCCGGCTCCGCCGTGATCTCCGGCTCCGGCGCGATCTCCGGCTCCGGCGCGATCTCCGGTTCCGCCGTGACTTCCGGCTCCGGCGTGACTTCCGGCTCCGGCGTGACTTCCGGCTCCGGCGTGACTTCCGGCTCCGGCGTGACCTCCGGCTCCGGCGTCTGCTCCACGAGCGTTTCAAGCGCTTGCACCGTCTCGGGCGCCTCGATGGTCTGCGGCTCATCCACGGCCTCGGGAACGGTCCCGATCACGGCCCTGGCCACCGTGCCGTCCGCATAGGCGATCTCCACAAGGCCGGACATGATATTGGTGCCGTCCAGCAGGATCGCATCGGTCCGGGCGCCCTCCGCCAGGTCGAACGACATGGCGACCGGGGACGACGGGCTGATCGCGCCGCCGTCCTTTCGACTGAGCGTGAACGTCTGTCCGTTGTCCTGGAACAGATTTTCCACGCCGGACGCCTGCGTATCCTCCGCCGCGCCGACGGCGACGGCGGTCTCGGGGATATAGCGCTCCAGGGTAGCGGCTCTGGCGTCGCCGGACAAATAACCGACGTCCAGGCCCTTCGCCAGATATTCCGCGTCGGCCAGGTCCGTGACGCCGTCCCCGTTCAGATCGGTAAAGCCCAGGGCGGACTGTCCGTTCTCCGCCGCCAGCGCCTGGTCCACGGCCTGCATCATCAGCACGGCGTCCGCGCCGTCTACGCTGCCGCTGCCGTCCACGTCGCCGAGCTGCAGCACGCCGGGGTGCGCGCCCACGTCATAGCCCGCCAGGCGACCGGCCGTCAGCTTGACCAGCACGCCGTCGCTCATGCCCACCTGCACGGACAATTCATAGGCGGCAAAGCCCTGGCCGGATACCGTCAGCGTATAATCTCCGGCGGGAACGTCGCGAAAACTGTGGCGGACGCCGTCGGCAGCCGCCGTCAGCGTGGCAAAATACGCCCCGCCGCTCAGGCTCACGGAGAAGGACGGCGTCCAGCCGCCCAGATCCAGCGCCTTCGCCACGGACACGTCCACCTGGCCCGTTGCGGCGGGTATATCGGATATCAGCATAAACTGGTCCGCAGCCGCCTCCGGCTCGGCCGTCGGCTCCGTCTCCATGGCAGGCACGGGCATGACCTCGCCCTCCGCGCCGGTCTGTATCGGCTCCTGCGGCGGCTCGGCGGAAGCGTCCGCCGAAGCGTCGGCGCTCTCGACGGTCTGCTCCGGCGGCGGCGCCGCCTCTCCTTCGGCAAAGGCGGGAACTGCGATGCTGAACATCATGATCCATGCCAGCAGCAGCGCGATCGATCTCTTCATGGCTACACCTCGTCTCCTCCGCTCCTGCGTAGTCGGGGTATTTTTCCGTCATATTTTAACAGGTTTACCATAATCGCGCAATAGTTTTATTACGTTATCCTGTATTTTTTGTCGAAATATTAAAATAACTTTTACCTGCCAAACGCGCAAAAAGGGAGCCGACCGGTCAGGTCGGCTCCCGAGATCGGCAAAGAAGGAGAAAATGCCGGTCTGGCTTTCAGCTTCGCCGGTCCTCTCCGGCGGGACGGTCCGGCGCGGCGGTCGTCTCGATCCGCTCCAGCCGCTCATACACCCGCAGCAGCTCTCCCACGCTCCACGCCTGGGCAAAGCAGCCCTTGGAGGGGCCCGGCTCGCCGCCGTCATAGATCTCCGGAAGCTGCCCCACACAGCCCTCCCGCAGGATGCTCTCCATGGGCTCCAGCAGACCGCGCACCGTGCGCGCGGCCTCCAGGGTGTTCCCGTGTACCTCCAGATATGCCAGATAAAAGGCCCCCAGCGGGAAGGGCCAGACGGTGCCCTGGTGATAGGCCATATCCCGCTGCATACGGCTGCCGCCGTAGAACGGATGGAACTGCGGGTCCTCCGGGTCCAGCGTGCGAAGCCCCCAGGGCGTATACAGTCGGCGGTATACCGTCTCCACCACCCGCCGCGCCAGTTCCGGCGGCAGCGGCGAGAACGGCATGGACGCCGCCCAGATCTGGTTGCAGCGAAGCTGCGTGTCGGCGGCGGTCCCGGAGAGCACGTCTTTCAGATACCCCCGGTCCTCCATCCAGAACTTCTCGACAAACGACGCTTTGACGCGCTCCGCCAGCGTCCTGTATCCCTCTCCGCTCTCGCCAGCGACGGGCGCAAGCGCCGCGGCGGCGCACAGGGCGTTGTACCAGTAGGCGTTGATCTCCACGGGCTTCCCATGGCGGGGCGTGGGCAGGACGTCGTCGATGCGCACGTCCATCCATGTCACCTGGTCCAGGCCCTCCCCCGCCCGGATGAGCCCGTCCGCGTCCATGGCGATGGCGTACCGGGTCCCGGTCCGATAGGCGCGGACGATCCTGGCCAGCACCGGCCACGCCTCCCGGACGAGGTCGGCGTCGCCCTTACGTTGATAATACAGCCACACGCAGTTGACGAGAAGCAGCGGCGCGTCTGCGGAATTATACTGCGGCTGTTCCGTTCCCTCGGGAAAGTAATTGGGGACAAGCCCGTCCTGCTCATAGGCAAGGAACGTGCGCAGAATGCTCTTTGCCGTCTCGTACCGGCCCGTGGACAGCGCGCAGCCCGGCAGGGCGATCATGGTGTCCCGCCCCCAGTCGCTGAAAAACGGATAGCCCGCCACGATGGTCCTGCCGCCGGTGGACGGGCGGTCGGCGATAAAGGCGTCGGCGCTTCGGACGAGCTCCCGGGCGACCGGGTCCTTCAGGCCGGACCGCTCCGGCAGCGCCCGCCGCCGCGTCTGAGACGCGCGCAGGAGCGCAAAGCCCGTCTTATCCGTAGGCTCCGTGGAGAACACCAGTTCCAGATGCCCGTCCGCGTTGCCCGGCGCCGTCAGCTCCGCCCCACAGCATATCTGGCCCAGGCCGGTCCCGGTCCGGCCGTCCTTCCCGTCGTCGGCGTAAAACAGCGTCTCCTGGCTCTGGGGCAGCGCCGTCAGCTCTCCATTGGTCCGTATGTACAGCGTCAAGCCGCCGCCCCGGACCGTCCCGTCGGCGTATTCCAGCGGGACCGGCTCCTGGGGCGGCTCTCCCTTTGGCGCGAACTGGAGCACCGGAGTCACCCGCAGGGTACACGGCTCCGGCGTCCGGTTCTCGACCGTATAGACCACCGCCGCCGTGTTCGCGCCGTGCTCCATGCCGCACTGACGCCGTACCCGGACGCCGTTGGCCTCATACAGCCACTCCGGACCATTCTCCCACACAAAGCTGGACAGATGCCGCCACCCCTCCTCCGGGGCTGTCCGGTCTCCGAAAGACTGGGAGGAGAGAAAGGTCCTCCCGGTCCCCGTGGCCAGCTCTTCCCGCAAACGGTGGACCAGGCAGAAGCGCCGGCTGGGCGACCTCGCCGCCACCAGCAGGCCCTGATCGCAGCGGGTGACGGAAAAAGCCGCCGAGGTGGACATATAGCCGCCCAGACCGTTGGCCAGCAGCCAGCAGTTCCCCTCCCCATGGGGCGGGGCGCTCAGCTCCGCTCTGTCAAATGTGAATCTCATTTCCCTTTCACCAGCACCATGGCGGAGATGGGCTCCACCGTCGCCGTACCGGCGAGCGTGTACAGCGCCTCCGTTCCCGCGCTCTCGCCGTCCACGTACACGTCCCAGCTGCCCTCGGGCAGGTCGATCTGCCGGGCTTCGGCGCTGGCGTTGAAGATGACGAAAAGGCCCTCGGAGGTCTCGCCGTTCGCATGGCCCTTGATCTGCATAGCGACCACGTTTTCAGGCAACCCCTCTACCGCCGTCACATTTGCCAGCACGTCCTCGGCATTGGTGAGCCGCAGGGCGCCATGGGCCTTGCGGAAGGCGATGAGGCCCTTGTAGTAGTCGAATACCCGGTCATATTCCTCTTCCTCCAGCGTGGACCACTTCAGGCTGTTGACGCTGTCAGGGGCGCTGTAGCTGTTGTCGTTGAAGGTCCCGTCGTCGTTTTGCTTCGTGCGAAGCATCTCCTCGCCCGCCTGCATGAAGGGGATACCCTCCGACGTCAGATAGATGGCAGCCGCCAGGTCGTTCATGCGGATCATGTCCGCACGGGAGGCGTCCGGCGCCGCCAGAGCGATGCGGTCCAGGAGCGTATTGTTGTCGTGGCAGGAGGCGTAGTTTATGCTTTGGCTCGGGGAAGAGCACCAGTCCGTCAGGCCCATGAAGCAGTCCCGGATGGTGTCCTCCAGTCCGGGCTCGCCGGATACGAAGCCGGGCTCCTCGTCGAACACGCCGCCCTTGATGGCGTCGCGGATGGTGTCGCTGAAGTAGGCGAAGTCCGGGGTCTCGGCGCTGTTTTTCTGCGTGGCCAGCGTCACGCCGGGCTTAGTCGGCTCGGTGTCCATGGTCCACCCCTCGCCGTAGAAGATCACGCTGGGGTGGTCCTTGTGGACCTGCTCCACGATCTCGTTGACGGTCTGCGTATCCAGAATGCCCACCAGATCGAACCGGAAGCCGTCGATGTGGTATTCGTCCGCCCAGTACTTGACGGAGTCCACGATGTACTTGCGGACCATGCTCCGCTCCGAGGCGGTGTCGTTGCCGCAGCCGGAGGCGTTGGAATAGTTGCCGTCCTCGTCGACGCGGGAGAAATAGCCAGGCACGATCCGGTTGAAACAGAACGACTCGGCGCTCTGCACGTGGTTGTACACCACGTCCATCACCACGCTGAGGCCGTTTTCATGCAGCGCCTTCACCATCTGCTTCATCTCGCTCACGCGCACCGCGCCATTGTACGGGTCCGTGGCATAGGAGCCCTCCGGCACGTTGTAGTTGACCGGATCGTAGCCCCAGTTGAACTGGGGCTCCTCCGGGCGCGTCTCGTCCACGGAGCCGAAGTCATAGACCGGCAGCAGATGCACATGGGTCACGCCCAGCTCCCTGATATGGTCCAGGCCCGTGGTGACCCCGCCGGGCGTCCTTGTCCCGGTCTCGGTCAGGCCCAGGAACTTGCCCGCGTTTTGAATGCCGGAGCTCTCGTCGGAGGACAGGTCCCGCACGTGCAGCTCATAGATGACCGCGTCGTTATAGGCCGCTCCCTCGTGGGGGTCGGCGTCCGACGCCCAGCCCTCCGGGTCGGTGGAGGCCAGGTCGATGACCATGGCGCGCTGGCCGTTTACGCCGGTGGTCCGGGCGTAGGGGTCGCAGGCTTCATTCTCCTGGCCCGCCGCCTCCACGCAGTAGGTATAATAGGTCCCGTTCAGGTCGCCCTGCTTCTCCGCCACCCAGGTGCCGTTGACGTCCGCCCGCATGGGCAGCCGCTCCAAAAGGTCGTCCTCTCCGGCGTCGCCGCCAGCGTACAGATTGACCGACACGGACTGGGCCGTGGGCGCCCACACACGGAACGTGGTCCTCTCCGCCGTCCAGACCGCGCCCAGATCGTCCCCGGTATAGGTGTACTGCGCTTCAAAGCTCTCGGTAGAAAAAACGCTTGGCATGGTGATCCGATACTCCGTTCCATCGTATACGAGTTGATAATTCCCGGCGTCGTCCAGCTTTTCGTCCAGCGTCAGGACATATTCCGTCTCACCGGTCTGCTCCGCCGCCGTGACGGCTACAACCGTCCCGTCCGCGTCCAGGAGCTGGAACGCTTCCGCCGGATCGCCGTCCACGGCGCCCGTCGTCGTGACGACGACGGCTCCGGCCTCCCCGTCATAGCGTGCCCCGGACACCAGCACGCCCGTGGACACATCGTCGCCGTCCACACGGGTATAGCCCTCGACCTCGGACTGCACATAGATATGCACCGTCCCGGCTGTCACATCCGGTAATTCGATGAACTGGTCCGCGTTGATATCCTTCTGGGTCCAGCTGTCGCCGCCCAGGCGGACGATAAAGCCCATTCTGGTGACGCCGGGCGGGACCGGGATGGTGGCCACCATCTCCCCGTCCTCCTCGGCAAAGGGATAGGCCGCCCCGTCTTTTCCTTCCGCCCAGGACCACACGTCCCAGCCGTCGTATTCCCCGTCGGGCCTGTCGTAGTGCAGCTTGATCGTCACGCCGCCCTCGGCCGCAAACGCGCTCGCCATGCCCACGGACGCCGCCGTGACCAGCAGGACCAGCGCGAGAGCCGCGGACCCGACGCGCCGGAACAGTCGTCTCCAATTTTCCTTCATGCTCGCTCCTCCCTTTCCGTCGTCAGGCCAGGCCCAGGACCACGCTGGTCTGGCCGTCCAGGGTCAGGGTGGTCAGATCCAGCGCGGCGGAGCCCGCGCCGATGGACGCGCGGATGCCCATGATCTCCAGGCCAGTCACATCCGACAGCTCCACCGTGATGGGCTCTGTGGTGGTGTTGTGCACCACCGCCACCATGGTCCCCTCATAGTTCGCCGTGAATCCTCCCAGCTTGGTATCCTGAAAGTCCAGCGCGGTATAGGTCCCCCGCGCGATGGCGGGATTGGCCTTGCGGATCATGATGAGCTTTTTGTAGTAATTATACAGGCTGTTCTCGTCCGCCATCTGCTCCGCGGCGGTGGCGCTCACCCGGTCCGGGTCATAGCTGGCGCCCTCGGGATCGGCCACCGTATCGCCGTCGCCCCACTCCATTTTCAGTCGGCGGTTGGCGTCGGTATCCGCCCCGCCGCGGGAGCCCCGCATGCCCAGCTCCTCCCCGTAATAGATGAACGGGGAGCCGGATGACAGCAGATAGAGGTTGGCGGCCATCTGCATCCGGCCGCTGGCGGTGGTCAGGTAGCCCGCCGCACGGTCCGTGTCATGGTTGGCGATGAACGGGACGATCATGGCGTCCTCGTTCAGGGCCGTCACGGTCTCCAGGTAGGACTGCACATAGGCGGTGTACTTGTTCACATTGCCGCCCTGGGCGACCTGGGCGATCAGGCCGTTCGGCTGGGAGGTGGTGAAGTCGAAGCAGTTGAGCGCGGGATAATACTGCTCGGTGACGCTGTCGCTGTCCCAGACCTCCGCCACGGCGTAAACGTCCGGATCGATCTGCCGCAGCTGGTCCATGTACCACTGCCAGAACTGGGCGCTCCGGACATCGTCCCCGTAATAGATGTACTTGGCCGCGTCGAAGCGGAAGCCGTCCACGCCCAGGTCCAGATAGTGCTTCGCCACATCCAGCACCGCCTGCCGCACCGCCTCGTTATCATAGTTCAGCTCCGGCATGCTCTCGGAGAAATTGCACTCGTAGTACACGTCCGTACCGGCGAGCTTTGCGAAGGTCCGTCCGGCGGGTGCGGTCTCGCCCTCGGTGTAATAGCAGTAAAAGTCGTAGTACAGGTCCTCGGTATCGCCGTCCCGGTGGGCCTGGGCGAAGGCCTCGAACCAGGGATTGCGCGCGCCCGTATGGTTGATGACCAGGTCCAGGATCACCTTCACGCTGCGCTCGTGGCACAGCGCCGTCAGTTCCTTCAGGTCCGCTTCAGTGCCAAAGGCCGGGTCGATGGCGTAATAATCGTCCACATCGTATTTGTGATAGCTGCCCGACGCAAAGATCGGGGACAGCCACAGGCCCTCCACGCCGAGACTGAGGCCGGAGCCGTCGTCGCCGTCGTTGAGATAGTCCATGCGGTCGATGATCCCCCGCAGGTCGCCGGTCCCGTCGCCGTCCGAGTCGGAGAACGATCCGACGAAGATCTCATAGAACACCCGGTAGTTGTCGTCTGTGGCCGCGGCGGGCGCGTACGCCTCTCCCTCCACCGCCGTCTCCCCCGTTTCGCCGGTAGCACGTCCGGGGGCGTCCCGGCCCGGTCCGCCGGTATAGCCTGAAAGAAGCAGCATCGCCGCGATGAACAATGCCAGAAAGCGTTTCATAAGGCTCCTCCCTGTCGATGTCTGTTATTCCGTCCTGTCGCGCGGACCGGCGCACGCCGGGAGCGCGGCTCGTGTTATTTTCCGCAAAGAATAAGGGCTGCGGCCGTTCACGGCCGCAGCCCCATTTTCCGCAGCGCCTTGCCGCCGTGTTCCGGCGCCCGGCGCCGCTTCCGCTGCCGAAAGGCTTTCCGCCGCCTTTTACGTCAGCAGGTTCTCCTCCGAAGCGGGATCGAAGAAGTGCATGACCTTGCCGCCGAAGGTGATGCGCAGCTTGCATCCGGCGACCAGCGCGGCCCGCTCGTCCGTCTCCAGGTCGACGGTCGGAATGCGCACGATCAGGTTGGCGCCGTCCTCGGTCTCCACGTGCAGATGCAGCTCGGAGCCCATCATCTCGTTCACCACCAGCCTGCAGTCGATGCCCGGCTCGTCTTTCTTCGCCAGAGAGATATGCTCGGGACGCACGCCCAGCAGGATCTCGCCGGGCTTGACGTTCTTCTCCTTGAGTTTCTCGCCCTTGACGTCGGTGACGGGGAATTTGGCCCCGTAGGGGGTGACGTAGTACTGGCCGCCCTCCAGCAGGAGCTGGGTCTTGATGATGTTCATCTTGGGCGCGCCGATGAATTCCGCCACAAACAGGTTCTGCGGCATCTCAAACACCTCGGTGGGCGTGCCGACCTGCATGATGTAGCCGTCCTTCATGATGACGATCCGGTCGCCCAGGGTCATGGCCTCGGTCTGGTCATGGGTGACGTAGATGAAGGTGGTGTCCAGCTTCTGCCGCAGCAGGATGATCTCAGCGCGCATCTGGTTGCGCAGCTTGGCGTCCAGGTTGGACAGAGGTTCGTCCATCAAAAACACCTTGGAGTCGCGCACCATGGCGCGGCCGATGGCCACGCGCTGCCGCTGGCCGCCGGACAGCGCCCGGGGCTTGCGCATCAGGTATTCGGTGATGCCCAGCACCTCGGCGGCGTTGGTCACCTTCTCATAGACCACGTCCTCGGGCACCTTCTTCAGCCGCAGGGAGAAGGCGATGTTGTCGTACACGCTCATGTGGGGATACAGAGCGTAGTTCTGGAAGACCATGGCGATGCCCCGGTCCTTGGGCTGCAGGTCGTTGACCACCTCGCCGTCGATCTCCACGGTGCCCTCGCTGATGTCCTCCAGGCCGGCGATCATGCGCAGGGTGGTGGACTTGCCGCAGCCGGAGGGGCCGACGAACACCACGAATTCCTTGTCGTGGATGTCCAGGTCGAAGTCGTGGACCGCCACGACCTTGTTGTCGTATATCTTTTTGACTCCCGTCAGTTTAACGCTTGCCATTATCCTTATGCTCCTTTCAAATCAACCTTTGACGGCGCCGCCGGTAACGCCCTCGACGTAGTACTTCTGCAGGCACAGGAACAGGATGGTCACCGGAACGGCAACGATCACGCCGCCCGCGCAGAAGGTGGTGTACATCCGGGCGATCTGGTCATTGGTCAGCCAGCTGTACATACCGACAGCCACGTTGTAGCCGGAAGAGGTACCGAACGCCACGTACCGGGCAAACACGAAGTCGCCCCAGGGGCCCATGAAGGCGGTCAGGATGGTGTAGATCACGATGGGCTTCGCCAGCGGCAGGATGATCTTGTACAGCACCTGGAACCGGGTCGCCCCGTCCACGCGCGCCGCCTCGTCCAGGGACTTGGGGATGGTGTCAAAGAAGCCCTTGGACACATAGTAGCCCATGCCGGAGGACGCCACGCTCACCAGGATCAGGCCGGGCACCGCGTTGGCCTGGGTCAGGCCCAGGTCGCTCAGCACACGGTACAGGATGATCATGGTCAGCATCCCGGGGAACATGCCCAGGATGAGCATGAAGCGCATCAG
>CANRDC010000059.1 GCA_947629245.1 uncultured Oscillospiraceae bacterium
TTTGCTCCCGGCTGTCGCCGGAACCGCAAAACATGCCGCATTATAGCATCCCGCCTGCGGCGTTATGCTATAATAGCCGCAGAGCAGCTATTATACATGATTTAAGGCGGTTTTGCTCCCGGCTGTCGCCGGAACCGCAAAACATGCCGCATTATAGCATCCCGCCTGCGGCGTTATGCTATAATAGCTGAAAGACAGCTATTATACACGATTTAAAGCGGTTTACCCCCCCGGCTGCCGCCGGAACCGCAAAGACTTTCCCATAGATCCGACCCAGGCGTTTGTGTTCGCCGTCCGCAAACAGCACGCACAGTGACGCCGACCGTTCTTCTGAGGAGGGGCAAAGATGACAAGAGGAGATAAGCGCCTGGATACCCTGATACAGAGTGTCCACCGGGCTATGGACGCCCATGAACTGCGGGCGTTTTATCAGCCAAAGTTCGACGCGCTCACCGGCAGGCTGGTCGGCTCGGAGGCTCTGGTGCGCTGGCTGCGGCCGGACGGCTCCCTGGTGATGCCGCTGGACTTCCTTCCCCAGCTGGAGACCGGCAAGGACATACTGGAGCTGGACTACTACATCCTGCGGCTGGTCTGCGAATTTTTGCAGCGGCAGATGAAGGAGGAGAATTTCCCACAGCTCCCGGTGGCGGTGAATTTCTCCCGGCTGCATGTGTACGAGGCCAACTGCCTGCGGGCCGTGGAGCAGATCGTGGACGGCTACGGCGTTCCCCGCCATCTCATCGAGGTGGAGATCACCGAGTCCGCCTTCGCCCAGGAGCCGGAAAAGACCGCCGAATGGATCAACAAAATGCGCAACGCGGGCTTCCGGGTGGCCATCGACGATTTTGGAAGCGGGCTTTCGTCCCTGAGCTTCGTAAAGGACATTGCCGCGGACGTATTGAAGCTCGACAAGTCCCTCATCAGCCGCAACTGCGAGGATGAGAAGGAGCGGATCGTGCTGGAGAGCATCTTCAACTTCGCCCACCGCCTGTCGCTGACTACGGTGGCGGAGGGCGTGGAGAGCCAGGAGCAGCTCAGCTTCCTGCGCATGTGCGGCTGTAAGGTGATCCAGGGTTATCTCACGGCCAAGCCCATGCCGGAGGACCAGTACATACAGCTTTGCCGGGAGCAGAGCAAGCAGGGACAGACCGAGGACGTCCTGCTGACCCAGCCCGCCACCAGCGCGACCCAGCTCTTGCTGGAGGCCGTGTTCGCCCGCTATCCCCTGGTGATCTTCGCCAACCTCACCCGCAACAGCTTTTACCTGATGGCGTATGAAAATTTCACCCGCCACTCCGTCTGCCCGTCCGCGGGTCAGTTCAGCGAGCTGATCGCCCACGGCACGGCCTCCATGCACCCGGAGGATCAGGAGCTGTTCCGGAGCACCTTCAACGCCGACAGCCTGATAGCGGCCCACGACCGTGGGGAGCAGTCCGTCACCCTTGTCACCCGCCAGATGGGAGACGACGGCGTCTATCGCCGGGTGGAGACCGCAGACTATTTCGTCAAAAGCTCGTCCGTGGACGACATACTGTTGATCGCTCTGTGCCACAATCTGGACTGAGCGCCGGTATAGCAAAACGATCAGGGGCCGCCATGGGCGGCCCTTTGCATGCGGGGAACATGGCATGAACAGATCCTTCGCCATTTTCGATATGGACGGCACGCTGGTGGATTCCATGGGGTACTGGACCCATCTGGGGGCGGAATATCTCCGCGCCAAGGGGTTCGCCCGTCCGCCGGAGGACCTTTGGGACACCATGAAGGCTTTGACCCTGCCCCAGACTGCCGAATGGTTCGTCCGGGACCTGGGCGTCGCCGGGACGGCCGATTCCGTCGCGGCGGAGCTGAACGCCGTCATGGCGGACCATTACCGCCGTGACGTCCCTTTAAAGCCCGGCGCAAAGGAATATCTTGCCGCCCTGCGGGCGCGGGGCGCGGATATGTGCGTGGCCACCAACACACCGGCGCCGCTGGTGCGCGCCTGTCTGTCCCGGCTGGGCGTGCTGGACATGTTCCGCTTCTGCATCTCCGGCGACGAGGTGGGCGCGGGCAAGGACAGGCCGGATATATATCTGGCGGCGGCCAGGCGGCTGGGAGGGCCGCCGCAGGACGTGGCCGTATACGAGGACGCCCTGTTCGCCCTCCGGACGGCAAAGGCAGCGGGGTTTTATACCGTGGGCGTGTTCGACGACCAGTGCGCGGCGGACTGGGACGAGATTTGCCGCCTGTCGGACGAGACCGTCCGGGAATGGGACAGAGCTTTCCTATAGCCGCATGGACCGAACCGTCATAAAACACCCTTGACCAGAAAAGACATGGTCAAGGGTGTTTCGTATTTTTCCTTATTTCCGCGCCCGGTAGCATTCCGCCATGCGGTCAGACGCTCTTCAGATACTCCACAAAGTTCACTTTGTTTTCCAGCGCGGTGGTCGTGGGACGGCCAAGATCGTCCCTCGCGCCGATGCTGCACGCCACCTCGATCATGGTCAGCTCGTTCCGCTCCCTGGCCAGCGCGAGCTGCTCGTCCAGCGCCTCGAAGGTGTCCACCCTCACCGCATAGGGATACCCGCACGCTCTCGCCACCGCGGCCAGTTCCAGCTTCCCGGCCACCGTCGGCATGCCGCCCACGGTCTCGTGGGCGCCGTTGTTGATGACCACATGCACCAGATTCTTCGGCCGGTTGGCGCCCAGCACCGCCAGAGAGCCCATATGCATCAGGACCGCGCCGTCGCCATCCACGCACCAGATCTTCGTATCCGGCTTGTTGAGCGCGATGCCCAGCGCGATGCTGCTGCTGTGGCCCATGGAGCCCACCGTCAGGAAATCGTACTTGTGGCTCTGTCCGTTGGCCGCGCGGATCTCAAAAAGCTCCCGGGACGCCTTGCCCGTGGTGCTGACGATGGGGTCTTCGCCGCTCGCCGCGACGATGTGCCGGATGATCTCCTCCCGCTTCATCGTATTGGCGTTGGAATACTTGACCTTCTCATCATAGACCAGGGCGTTTTTGCGGATGACGAACGCCACATCCCTGCCCTGAGCCAGGGTCCCCCGGAAGTCCGCCATGGCCGCCGCCGCCTCGTCGTCGGAGGTATCCTTCCCGATGACGAACGTCCGGATGCCCATGTCCTCCAAAAGCTTCAGCGTGACCTCGCCCTGGTAGATATGCTGGGGCTCGTCGTGGACCCCCGGCTCGCCCCGCCAGCCCACGATGAACACCATGGGGATGGCGTAGACCTTCTCGTTCAGCAGCGACGCCACCGGGTTGATGATATTGCCCTCGCCGGAGTTCTGCATATAGACCACCGGGATCTTCCCGGTCGCAAGATGGTATCCCGCCGCCAGCGCCGTGCAGTTCCCCTCGTTGGCCGCGATCATATGATGGCGGCTGTCGATCCCGTAGGTATTCATCAGGTAATCGCACAGGGCCCGAAGCTGGCTGTCCGGCACGCCCGTATAAAAATCGGCTCCGATGATCTGCACAAGTTTTT
Source organism: uncultured Oscillospiraceae bacterium (assembly GCA_947629245.1). Classification (GTDB taxonomy): domain Bacteria; phylum Bacillota; class Clostridia; order Oscillospirales; family Oscillospiraceae; genus CAJOIG01. Next base: position 3,492 of record CANRDC010000059.1, read on the forward strand.
CGACTTTCATGGTCCGTCTCCTTACAGCTCGTCGATCAGTGTGATGATCTTCTTGAAGGGCATCAGCTTCTTGTCCGCCTCCTGGGCCCGGTGGCACTTCAGGATCGTCTCTGCGGTATCCACCATGGCGGGGAACGCCGCCCGCATGAGCTGATTGGCATAGATGACGATGTTGACGCCGTGGGCGGCCAGCTCCTCCTCCGTCACGGAGTTGTAGGATGTAGGAACGACGACCAGTGGGGTCTTCGGGTCGATCTGGCGGAACTTGTCGCAGAATTCAAAGATCTCCGCGGGGTCCTTTTTCCGGCTGTGGATCATGATACCGTCCGCGCCAGCGGCGCAGAACGCCACGGCTCTTTCCAGCGCGTCCTCCATGCCCTTTTCCAGGATCAGGCTCTCGATACGGGCGATGATCATGAAATCGTCGGTCAGCTGGGCCTTTTTGCCCGCGGCGATCTTCGCGGAGAAATTCTCGATGGTATCCTGCGTCTGCTCCACTTCCGTGCCGAAAAGGCTGTTCTTTTTCAGGCCCGTCTTGTCCTCGATGATGACCGCGGAGACGCCCATCCTCTCCAGAGTACGGACGTTGTACACAAAATGCTCCGTCAGGCCGCCGGTGTCCCCATCCAGAATGATGGGCTTCGTGGTGACCTCCATGATGTCGTCGATCGTGCGCAGACGGCTGCTCATATCCACCAGCTCGATGTCCGGCTTGCCCTTGTCGGTGCTGTCGCACAGGGAGGACACCCACATGGCGTCGAACTGGTCCAGCTTCCCGTTCTCCTCCACCACCACCGTTTTCTCCGCGATCAGACCGGTCAGGCCGCTGTGGGCCTCGATGGTCTTGACGATGGGGCACATCTCGATCAGCTGGCGCAGGCGCTTTCTGCGGTATTCGGGCATGGAGAGCTTTTCGATCAACTGGGAGTCGATCTTTTTTACGTTCTCGTTGTAGGTATAGGGGATCTCGATCAGCTCTCCGCCATACTCCGCCAGCAGACCCAGAACATTTTCCCGGATGGCGGACGCGGGGCCTGTCTGCCAGTTATCGCCGTGGATGACATAGTCCGGCCTCAAAGAGCGGATGACGTCCGTATACATGATGCTGTCCTGGATCAAGACCTCGTCCACGCCGTCCAGTCCCTTGTACAGCTCCACCCGCTCGCTCTGGGTGATGGTGGGGAACTTGTTATACCGGATCAGCGCCCTGTCGCTGAGCGCGCCGATCACGACCTTGCCCAGCTTGTGCGCCTGCTCGATGATGTTCAGATGACCTTCATGGATGATGTCGGTGCAAAAAACAGTGTAGACAGTCTTCATTGGGTGTGTCCTCTTCCTCATATTTTATTTCTCGTCAGAATATATTACCGGCACCGAAACATGGCAACGCTCCAGCGCCTGCCTGAACACGACAAAGAAATCCCGCACGTCCTGCTCGTCGATGGCTCCCAGCGCGCACAGGCGGAAGGAATTGCGCGTGGATATCTTCCCCGGATAGATGGTGAAGCCCCGCTCGTAGCAGTAGTCGTGGATCTTTTCAAAATCCCAGTTGGGGTCGTCGGGATAGACCGCCGACACCACAAGTCCCGCCTGCTCCTCCCGCTTGATCACGTCCCGGAAGCCGAGCTCGTCCAGGCCCTGGTGGATGGCCTCGAACACTCTCGTGTGCCTGGCCCACTTGGCCTGCTCGCCCTCCGCCCAATACTCCTTGAGCGCCTGGATCGTGGCGTAGATCGTCTGGACCGGCGGCGTGAAGTGCATCTCCCCGGTCCTCTCAAAATAGTCATACTGCAAATAGAGGTTGCAGTAATAGGACCGCTTCGGATAGTCCTTCGACGCCTCAATGATCGCCCGGTTTCCCACCACGAAGGACAGCCCGGTAAAGGCCATCAGTCCCTTCTGGGCGGAGGCCATGCAGAAGTCGATGTTGTCCTCCTCGATATGGATGGGCCGCATCGCGTAGGTGGACGTGGTATCCACGACAAAGATCGCCCCGAATCGATGGGCCAGCGCGCCGATCTCACGGATCGGATTCAGGATACCCGTGCCCGTCTCGTTGTGGGTCGTGTACACCATGGCGATGTCGTGGTTTTCCCGCAGCGTCTGTTCCACCAGGGCCAGGTCGGGCCGCTGGTCCACCGGGAATCGCAGGTCGATGTGGTCCAGGCCGTAATACTGGCATATCTCCACGGCACGGGTGCTGTAGGCGCCGTTGTTGACCACCAGGACCTTCTTTCCCGCCGGCAGCAGCGAGTTGAGGCACACGTCCAGGTTCAGCGTTCCCGAGCCGCAGAACAGGACGGAGGTATACTTCTCCGGGTCGCCGTGGACGATCTTCACCAGATCCTCCCGCAACCCCTTCATCAGCCCGGCGAACTCCTTTTCACGCGGGCAGATATCCGGCACGATCTGGGCCATCTTGACGGTGTCCGTCGTGGTGGACGGGCCGGGATTGAGCAGAACGTTCCGTTTGATATTCAACTCTTTGATCGTTTCATTCGTAAACATGTCTTTCCCCTTTTCCCGATCAGTCTGCAAGGCGGCTCTCAGGCCGGATCAGCCCTCGTCGCCGCTGAAGCTCTTCCCCTGGAAGAAGTAGAACACGACGCCTATCGCGATCCAGACGACCAGCATGATATAGCTCTGCTTGACAAAGTGGACCCCGGAAAGGCCGGGGATGGGCACAAGCTGCAGCACCATGAACGCCAGCGAGAAGATGACGCCGACGGTCGCCATCGTTTTGAGCCAGCCTCCGGCGTCCCGGTCCCGCTTCTGGGTGACCAGGGTAGCCGCGCAGGTGAAGAAATATCCGATGGAGGCGCCGATGGCCGACATATCCACGAACCAGCCCAGCGCCTCGCGGCCCAGGATGGGGCCGCTCAGGGAGACGATGATGCAGAAGATCATCGCGTTTTTCGGCGTTCTGTGCTTCTCGTCGATCTGCCCGAAAAACGCGGGCAGATATCCGTCACGCGCCATGGAGTACATGAGTCTGGAGGACGCCAGATAAAATCCCATGATGCCGGACAGCACCGCGCAGGAGACGCCCACGCCGATCAGGACCTTTCCGAACGTGCCCAGCAACTCCTCCGCCGCCACCAGCAGCACCCAGTCGCCCGCCATGACCCGCTCCGGCCAGTTGGCCAGGGTCGCCGCCGCCACCGTATTGTTGGCGGTGTACACAAAGCAGCCAAAGACGATCGCGATGACCATGATGCCGCTGACCTTGCGGTAGGAGAACTTGAACTCCTCTGCGGCCTGGGGGATCGTGTCAAAGCCCACATAGGCCCAGGGCGCGATGGCGAACGTGGCCAGAATGGCGGACAGGACCCCGCTGGTCCCCTGATGGGCATATTGGCCGATCTCGCTCTGGGCCGCGCCCGCGGCCGTCATGGCGGCCTTGTCAAAGCCCCACACCGGCTTCATATTGATCCCCGACGCCTTGCCGCTCACCACGGCGGCCACCGTCAGCGTGACGACGGATACGCCCAGCACAGCGGCCAGCACCGTCTGGACGATACCGGCCTTCTTCACGCCCAGAATGTTCAGCACTCCGAACAGGATCAGGATCGCCATGGCCAGGAACATCTCGCCAAAATAGATATCAAAGCCCGCGATCGTGTAGTGGAAGCCGAATTTCAGGATATCCGCCGGACCGTCCAGCCCGTCCACGATCAGGCCGATGGCCGTGCTGTTCATGGGCACGTTCGTCAGATACGCCGCCACCAGGAACCAGCCGCACAGATAGGCGGCCCTTTTGCCGAAGCAGCGCTTTGTAAACGCGAACTCGCCGCCCGCCGTGGGATATTTCGGCACCATGTACGCGTAGCTGAACGCGATGATGATCATCACAAGCGCGCCCAGCACCATGGCTATGGCCGTTCCCGCTACGCCCGAATTGGGCAGGAACTTCTTGCCGGGATTGATGAACGATCCCCAGCCGATGATGCAGCCAAAGGCGATGGCCCAAACATGCGCCGGATTCAGCGCTCTTTGCAGACCGGGCTGGCGGTCGTCCTTACGGGTCGTCTCTATATTCCCCTTCATGCTTCCATCCTCCGTCAAACGTCATAAAGCTTGTCGATCGCCTTCAATTCACGGAACGTGTCGATCTCGATGATATCCGATTCCTCGCACTCCCGCACCTCGACGGCATAGTGGTTCTTGCAGAACACCAGCGGGACCTGCTCCCAGTAGCGTTCCTTGCCGCCGGGCTGCTCATAGGTCTCCTTGATATCCACCGACAGCTTCTGGCCGTCCTGCTCGTCCCAGTACGAGATGCCCACCATCTGCCAGCAGTCCAGGCCGCCGACCTTCTCCTCGGTGATGATCCCGTCCTCCACCACGAAGCACCAGTCGTCCGTCCGGTCCTTCTTGATGGCGAGGAAGTTGGAGCGATAGTGATATTTTTTGATGATCGCCGGATTGGAGATCAGCAGATCCGCCTCGAACACGTAAGCGTTGGAGAGAAGATATCTGGCCACCACGGAGGAGGAGATATTGTTCGCCTCGTTGTACACCGGGTTTTCCAGAAACTTGATCATGGGGTACTTGTAAAGGAGCTGGTCGAACTGCTCCGCCAGATACCCGCGAACGATATAGATCTCCTGGATATCCGCGTCCAGACATGCGTCGATCAGGCCGTCGATGATCCGCTTTCCGTTGACCCGCACCAGAGGCTTCGGCGTATTGAACGTGATGGGGACCATGCGCGAACCGAAGCCAGCCGCGATGAACACCGCGCGCTTCACCCGGTAGGGTTCCATCGCCACGAGTCCCGCGGGCGTAATAACGCCCGCCTCCACATATTTTGACGCCTCAAGCTCCCGGAGCACGGCGTCCAAGACCTCGGCGGGATACCCCGTCTGCTCAAGGAGCTGCCGCTGCGTCAAGGGCTGCCTGCTCGTTGCGAATCGCTCCAGGACGTCAAATTGTTTTCTGGAAAGCTCTCCCATTTCTGTCTCCCTCTCTCTATCTGACCCGGCACAAAAAAACGCCGCCGCGAATCATAACATATTATTCAATATGTTATATTTTCTGGCAGACTGCGCCGTAAAATAACTCCCTGGTCCCCATGTCATTTTGATAGTACAAACCCAATAAAGGAACTTAATTTTTATTTTGTCTCTGTTGATGCGATACAAATTCTCATACGCGGACGAATTATACATCTTAAAAATAAAGTTGTCAATACGTTCGCCCTTTTGCTAAGTCATAATACTCAATAAGTTATATTTTTACCGACCAACTTATGAAACATTTTATTCAGTATTCCCAGTATGCCGCTCCGCCTGCTCCGGCACGGGGAGCAAGCGCGGTCCCTTTGTCCGCCCCCGCTATCCTCTCGCCGCGCTCTCCAGCACCGCCAGCACTATGGGACAGGCGGCCTGATAACCGGCGTCGTTGGGATGCAGTCCGTCGTCGGAATAGCGCGCGTCCAGGCGGCCATCCGCCGTCTGCAGGGCGGAATACACATCCGCGTACCGGTAATCCAGCTCGTCCGCCAGCCTCTCCAGCCGGGCGTTGATATCCTGGATCCGCGTCGTGAAATACAGGCCCTCTCCCTCCCCGACGGGATAGACGGACTGGACCACCACCCGTGCCTTTGGCAGGCGCTCATGGATGCCCCGCACGATGGCGCGCAGATTCTCCACGATCTGATCGCTCTCATAGCCGGACAGCAGGTCGTTTACGCCCCCATGGACCACCACGATCCGGGGCTCGGCGGCAACTATCCATTCCAGCCGCTCCAGCATACCGCCGGTGGTATCCCCCGCTATGCCCTGGTTGACGGCGTCCAGTCCGGGATAGTACGCGGCCAGGTCGCAGTACTCCGTGATGCTGTCTCCCAGAAACACCACCCTGCCTGCCGCCTCCGGCCGTCCCGCTCTGGGTCCCGCCCAGAGCAGCGCACCGCCGATGCCCAGCAGCGCGGCCGCCGCCAGCGCCTTCGCCGCGACGCGCCACCGGTATTTTCCCCGCTCCATACGCTCTCCTCCCGGCCTTCCGTACTTGCCAGAATATTTTACCAGAGCGTATCTCCACGCGCAAGCAACAGGCGGTTACAAACGGGCAACGCCGCCGGAAAACCGACTCCTCTTTCCGGCGGCGCTCTCTCCGTCAGGCCATATCCGTCACCGCGCCGATGAACAGCGGCGCGTTGTGTCGGCAGTCGATGAGCATATAGAGGAAGGGTCTGTCCAGATGGACCCGCTCCTCCGGGCCCAGCAGTCCCGCTGCCCGCACCTCTACGGCGGTGGCGGCTCCGGCCTCGGTGCCCTTCTCGTCCACGTTGACGAACGTCTTGTGCAGCACCCGGCCGATATACAGGTCCCCCGCCTCGCAGGTCCCCAGCCGGGAGAAGTCGGCCCTCCCCGGATCGAAGGCGTCGGCCATGCCCATGTCCGCCAGGGTCTTTTGCAGCTCCGCGCCGTATTCGCCGGAGAACTTCGGGATGGCGGCGTTCACATACACGCTCTCGTCCGCGTTGTCCAGCACCGCCTGGAGCCGCTCCCCGGTCAGGGACGCGATATAATCCGCCAGCGCCACGCCCTCCTCCGGCAGCAGCGCCGCGAAGGCGTAGTCCCGGCCCTCATAGTACTTCAAAAAGCCCACGGCGTTCTCGTCCCGGAGAAACGCCTGCTCCGTGGACCACATGAACTGCGCGTCCCGCTCTTCACCGGCCTCGGTGGTAAAGGTCCCGTCCTGCACCTGATCGGCCCGGTAGATCTCCTCCCAGACGCCGTCGAAGGTCAGGGCGTTCACAAGATACGTCACCGCGCCCGTGGGCGCCTCGTCCAGAACGCTCGTGATGCGCCCTTCGGTATGCTCCGACACCCAGCCGTTGATCTCCTCCGCCAGGGCGGCGTCGAAGGGCCTTTCATAGACCCCCGCGCCGTAATAGTCCGCGTTGGCCTGCAAAAATGCCGGTTCCACGGCAAGGCCCGCGTCGGCGTTCAGCCAGACGCCGTTGGCCGCGCGCACGCCGCCGCCCTCCCCGTCGGGCAGGGCCTCCGCGTAGCCGTGCAGGCTCTCGTTCAGCGCCTGTATATCCAGGCCGAAGACCTCCTCCATCTGCGCCAGAGTATCCCCCGCCGCGCCGTTGGCGGTCATGGCCAGAGCCTCCAGCACGGACAGGGGCGACACCAGCGTATTGCCGCTTCCGTCAAAGCCCGCCTGAAACAGCCTCAGACCAAAATCCGTGATGACGCCGGTCCGCAGCCCGGCGGCGTCCCCCGCGCTCAGCCGCCGGGGCTCGACGCCTTCCATCAGGTCCCCTTCCCCCGCCTCCACCGCAGGCGGCTGTTCGTCCCTCCGGGCGCCCTCCTCCCCTCCGGCTCCGCAGCCGGTCAACAGGGCCAGCAGCAGCATGGCCGCAAAAACACGCTTCATGCAAAACACCTCTTTCCGTTTATTCTGTCCCGTTAGACGGCTTTCCCGCAAAAAAGTTTCAAAAAAAAACGAACTTTCTTGACACTGGGACCGTTCCATGCTACCCTTCCCTTGACCTATCCGGCGTTTCAGGAGGGGCTATGGACGAGGAAAAACGCCAATTGCGGCGACAGGCCGTGTCACGCACGGACGCGCTGCCGACAGGATATCTGCGCGCGGCGGGACAGGCTGTCGCAAAGCGCATCGCCGCCCTGCCGGAATATCGACAGGCCAAGACGGTGCTGGCCTTCGCCGGGACTGACCGGGAGTTGGACACTGGGACGCTGGTGGCCATGATCCTGGCCGACGGAAAGCGCCTGGCCCTGCCCCGGTGCGTCGGCCCCGGCCAGATGCGGGCCCTTCTGGTGGAGGACCCGACCCTGCTCCTGCCCGGCTCCTACGGCATTCTGGAGCCGGAGGCGGGCTGGCCGCCCGTCTCCCCGGCGGAGATACAGCTGGCGGTCGTCCCCTGCCTTGCCTGTGACCGGGCCGGACACCGGCTGGGCCACGGCGGCGGGTACTATGACCGGTATCTGGCCGCCTATGCAGGCTACGCCGCGCTGGCGTGCCCCCAGGCCCTGGTGCTGGACCGGGTCCCCTAGGGGCCCTTTGACCGGCCTGTTCCCCTGGTGGTGACGGAAAGCGGCGTTTATAGAGACGGAAAACGCGTATAAAGGCTCACCCCCGGAGGCAGACGCCTCCGGGGGTGACTTTGCGGTTTTACAGGTTTGCCTTGATCTTCGCGATAAGCTCCGCGTACTGTTCGTCCGTCAGATAGGTCCGGCCGGGGTTCATCTGGAACACGCCGCCCCACTCGAACTGGTCCTTGTACTTGGGCACCAGGTGGAAGTGCAGGTGGCAGCCCCCGTCGCCATAGGCCCCATAGTTGACCTTGTCCGGATGGAAAGCGGCGTGGATGGCCCTGGATGCCCGCGTCACATCGGCGAAGAAGGCGTCCCTGTCCTCCGGACTGATGTCCACAAGCTCGCTCACATGGTCCTTATACGCCACGATGCAGCGGCCCGGGTGGCTCTGCTCCCTGAAGAGGATGAGAGAGCTGACGGACAGGTCGCAGATATAGATGCCAAAGGCGTCCAGCAGCTCGCCCCGCATGCAGTAACCGCAATTCTGGTCTTTCATGAAAACGACCCCCTTATATTTCATATCGATGCCTCCATTATAGGTGCTTCCCCGCCAAAAGGCAAGGGCGGGGGATTGACTTTTTATCTCTTTAACATTATGATAAGTCAAAGCAAGGAGGACGTCCCACATGAATTTTGTCTTTATCTCACCCAATTTCCCGGAGGCCTACTGGCACTTCTGCGCGTGTCTGGCCGCCAACGGCGTCACGGTCCTGGGCGTGGGCGACGCGCCCTATGACGAGCTGCGGCCCGAGCTGCGTAGCGCCCTCACCGAGTATTATAAGGTGGACAGCCTGGAAAACTACGACCAGGTGTTCCGGGCGGTGGCGTTTTTCTCCTTCCGGTACGGCAAGATCGACTGGATCGAGTCCAACAACGAGTACTGGCTGGAGCAGGACGCCAGGCTCCGCACCGACTTCAACGTGACCACCGGGCTGAAAAGCGGCGAGATCGAAAAGTACAAGAGCAAGTCTCTCATGAAGGAGTACTACAAAAAGGCCGGTGTGCCTGCGGCCCGCTGGGCGCCCGTGACGGACCTGGCCGCGGCGAAAAAATTCATCGCCAAGGCCGGATATCCCGTGATCGTCAAGCCGGACAGCGGCGTGGGCGCTGCCGCCACCTACAAGCTGAAAAACGACGCCGATACCGCCGCGTTCTTCTCCATGCCGCCGGAGATCCCCTACATCATGGAAGAATTCGTCCCCGGCGTGGTCACTACATACGACGGCATCTGCAACTCCAAGGGCGAGGTGCTCTTTGCCGCCAGCCACATCTCCCCCACCTCCATCATGGACATGGTCAACGAGCACGAGCCCTGCTCCTACTATGTGGACAAGCGGATACCCCCGGAGGTGGAGGCCGCCGGTCGCGCCACGCTAAAGGCCTTCGGCGCCGCCAGCCGGTTCTTCCACCTGGAATTCTTCCGTCTGACCGCCGACAAAAAGGGTCTCGGCAAGACCGGGGACATCGTGGCGCTGGAGGTCAACATGCGCCCTGCGGGCGGCTTCACGCCGGACATGCTCAATTACAGCCAGAGCGCCGACGTGTACCAGCTCTGGGCGGATATGATCGCCTTTGACGAGGCCCGCCACGTCTACGACGGCCCCCGCGGCTACTGCGTCTACGCCGGTCGGCGGGACGAGTGCGACTATGTGCTCGGCATGGATGAGCTGGAGGCGAGATACGCCGACAACGGGAGGATCTTCACCCGTATGCCGGACGCTTTGTCCGGCGCCATGGGCAACCAGGTGGCCATCTGCTGCTTCGACACGGAAGAGGAGGTATTTGCCTTTCTCCGCGCCGCCTTTGCCGAAAAACAGGGCTGACCCCCGAGACCGCAAATGCCCCGGAGACGGAAAACCGTCTCCGGGGTTCTCTTTGTATACCGCTTATTCCTCCGGCGGCGTTATCGGCTCCGCCGTCACATACCCGCCGGCCACATAAGCGGTCCGGCCGCCATAGATCACCCGATACCAGTTCTCCTCCAGGCCGGTATAGACCAACCGGGCGCCCGCGCCCGCCACGCCTACCGCCTCATATTCCTGGCCCGGACCGGCGCGCACGTTAACATCCGCCCACACGGCGGCCACGCCCACGGTCATGTCCTCTGTCAGGGCCAGCACGTCGCCGCCGGGCACGTAGCCTGTGCCGTCATCACGCTCCACCTGATACCAGCCGTTCTCCGCCGCGACGCCGGACAGCACCTCGCCCACGGACGCCGTGGCCACAGGCTCGCCGTCCGTGTCGGGCGTCCGGCGCACGCTCAGCTCCTCCGTGACGACGAGCCAGGTCCTTTCCTCACCCTCCGCCGCGTTCTCCGGCAGCTCCTCGTCCTCCGCCTCCGGCTCCACCGCCGGGGGCGGTTCGGTGGGAAGCTCGCTCCGCTTCATGGGCCGCACGTCGTTGTCAAAATAGACGCCGCCGTCCCGGTCCACCCGGAGATAGCCGTACCGGAAAAAGCCGGTCCCTCGCAGCAGCCAGCTCTGCTCGCCGTCCGCCTTCTCCCCCGCCGGGAACAGCTCCTCCGCCGGACCCTCGCAGGAGGCGGACGCGTCCTGATACAGCACCTGGCCCGTCAGCGCTCCGCCGTCGAAGCCGTCCACCCGCAGGCGCAGGAATCTGCCCCAGGGCCCCTCGGTCTGCTCCGTCCAATACCCGGCAAGACCGCTCCAGTCCTCCGTCTCCGACAGCACCTCAGCTTCTCCGTCCCGGCTCCAGACGCCCTTTGCGTACCGGAAGGGCGCCCGCTCCGTCCGCTCCACCAGACAGTATTCGTGCTCCTCCGTATAGCGGTATTCGAGCTGCTGGATCCGGCCCTGGCTCAACTCGTGCCGCTCCAGGAGCTCCGCCCCCTCCGGCAGCATGGCCAGCGCCTCGGCGTCGGTGAAGTCCGGCGGCGTCATGGACAGCACGACGAGCGCCGCCACCGCCGCCGCCGCCACGGTCCCCAGCATTGCCGGAAGCAGGGCCCGGAGCCGGGGCGGCCTTTTATTTTCCACCCTGGTGCTTTCGCTTCGCTTCATCCCAGATCCTCCATCCCGGCGTCTATCCCAGACGGGACCGCACGCCCTCGGCATAGCCGCCGCCGCAGAACACATAGGTGCTCCCGGCGGTCTGGCCGTAGACGATGCCGTCGGTCAAAAGCGTCATGTAAAGGCTGTCCCCCATAGGGAGCACCTCGTACCGGTATGTACCGGGGCTGTAACCGTCGGCGGCCAGGGTGAGCGTCAGCTGGTCCCCCTCCAGGGCATACTCGCCGCTCTGCCGACCGGTCATCTCGCCCGGATAGTACCCGCCCCGACCGGTGCAGGTCATGTCGTCCGCCAGATCCAGCTCCAGGAAAAACGCCTCCGTGCCGCAGCCCAGAGCCCACAGACTGACCCAGCTGTCCCCCTGCAGACGGGAAAGCAGCGCCCGCCCCGTAAGGGTCACGTCGTCCCCGAAGGTCAACGGCGTCTCGAGGGAGAATCTGCCATGCTCGTCCGGGACCAGCCCCTCCAGCGCCGCCAGCGGCTCGTCCCGCCGCACATACCCGTTCAGCCGCAGATACAGCCTGCCGCCTCGAAAATAGTGGTCCACATCCCGCAGGCTCTCCCACCGGGTCAGCGCCTCCGCGCCGCCCCGGACGGTCAGCGTCTGCCCGTTCATGGCCCAGCCGACGATCAGCCGCAGATAGTCCAGCAGGGTCCGCTCCCCCACGGGGAAGATCTCCGCCAGGGCCGAGCCCTCCCCCGACGCCGTATCCGGCAGCCGCTTTATCAGCCCGTCGACCGTCTCCCGCAGCTGCCCGAACGCCTCCTGCGCCGCGGACATATCCGCCCGCAGCAGCTCCCGGCGCTCCCGCTCCGCCGAGAGCGCTGCGTCGTCCTCCTCCGTCAGCGCCCCGGCCCGCGTGACCGCCAGCGCCTCCAGCAGGGCGTACTCCCGCTCGTACAGAGCCTCGTAGCCGACAGCCGGGTCCTCCTCCGCGTTCCCGTTGACCCGCAGCTCGGCCTCCGACCCCAGGATAGCCGCCTGCCACTGCGCGTACATCCGGCGCGGGGACGTGCCGGTCAGCCGCAGGGACAGCGTCTCTCCGTCCGCCGTGGGGACAGCCGTATAATAGCTCTCCCGCTCCGGCTCATAGGTCCACCGCTCGGTCCCGCCGTCCTCCGTCACCGACAGGGCAAAGCCCTCGTTCTCATAAGCAAGATCGCCCGCCGCCTCCATGGTCACAGCGTCGACGATCCGGCCTGTCCCATCGTTGAAAAACTCGTAATACCGGCTGTCCGGCGCGTCCATGTACCAGACCGAGCCGGTCAGTATCCCGTCCGTGAACTCCCGCACCTGGTCCAGCAGTTCCTCCCCTTCCCCGTCAGGCGCGGCGGCCAGCGCCATGTGCAGGCAGCACAGCCCCTCCGCCGTGGACCCGGCGGCCAGCGCCTCGGCCCCCAGGTCCGCGTACACCTCATAAATGTGCGGTCCCAGGGCGGGGTCCAGCTCCAGCGCGATCTCATGGTCCCGCAGGGCCAGGCCCCTCAGGTCCGGACCGGGCTCGGCCTCTTCCTGGCGGGCCAGGGCCAGATAGCAGTCCGCACGGCCCGCATAGGCGGCGGCCCGATCGTCGTCCGCCTCGATGGCCCGGGAAAAAGCGTCGACGGCGGCGGCATAGTCGCCCCGCGCCGCGGCCTCAGTCCCGGCGTCGTAATACTCCGGCGCCGCCGTGGCCTCGGGCGGCCGCTCTGACCCCTGGCCGCAGCCCGCCGCACCCAGAGCCAGACAAAGCGCGCTCAGCAGCGCCAGACCCCTTCTCATACCGTTTCCCCCTATCGGCGCATCGCCTCCCGACGGTGCCGCGCCTGTGTATGGATATAAAGAAAAGGCCCCCCGTCGGGGGCCTCTTCTTTTTCGCTCAGCCGATCATCTTGGCCACTTCGGCGGCCAGGTCGTCCTGGCGCTTTTCGATGCCCTCGCCCTTCTCAAAGCGGAGGTAGCTCTTCACGGCGATGGGCGCGCCCACTTCCTTGGCCACGGCGGCCACATGGGCGGCCACGTCCTCGCCCTCGCCCTTCACATAGGCTTGCTGGAGCAGGCAGATCTCCTTGTAATACTTCTCGATGCCGCCCATGACGATCTTCTCGATGATGTTCTCGGGCTTCTTGGCGTTCTTGGGGTCCTGCATGGCCTGGGCCAGACGGACCTCCTTCTCGTGGGCAATGAAAGCCTCGTCCACCACGCTCTTGTCCAGATACTGGGGACGCATGGCGCAGATCTGCATGGCCACGTCCTTGCCCAGCTCGATGACGGCGGCGGCGGTGCTCTCGGTATCCAGGGTCACCAGCACGCCCACCTTGCCGTTCATGTGCACGTAGGGCACGTTCACGCCCTCGGCCACGCGGGCGAAGCGGCGGATCTGCATGTTCTCACGCAG
>CANRDC010000060.1 GCA_947629245.1 uncultured Oscillospiraceae bacterium
TTGAAGGAGCTGCCGTCGTTCAGGTCGATGAAGCCGAAATTCTTTTGGTCCCGGATGGTCCGCGCCCAGCCGCAGACCGTGACGCTCTCCAGCGCCGCGTACTTTTCCGCGTCGCCCCAGATGGCGGCGGTCCGTGTTCTTCTCATGGTGGATACCTCCTGTTCGTCGCGATGCGATAGAAGTATTATACACCATTGACCGGATTTTTCAATATGCCGCTCAGCTGTCGTAGCGTATGTACGGGCACTCCATCCACTGCAGCCAGGGTCGGTCCGCCACCTTGGTCTTTACCACGCCTCCGGCGGTGGCGATGGCCTCGATGGCGTAGCCGCCGCCGATGTATACGCCCACATGGCCGTTGCCGTGCAGCAGCAGGCCGGGCCGCTCGGGCAGGGTGGAGATGTCCCCCTTCACCTCGGCGCCGTCATAAAACTCCTCCGTGCCGCAATCCGGCAGGTCGCCGTTTTTATACGGTATCGTGCCGCTGTCCGGGTCATACCAGCAGTAGCTTTTGATGAGCCCGGCGCAGTCGGCCACCCGGCGGCCCATCCACTTTTCCCGGATGATCTGCTCGTAGTCCCCCACGCCCTCCGGGTACTGCTCCAGCTTATAGCTCAGAAGATCTTCCGTCAGCACGTCGCCAAAGGTGCCCCACACATAGCCCCACTGGTTCTCCCAGGCCATCTGGACCCAGATCACCAGGTCCGTGCTGTTTTTCACATACGGGTCGGTCAGGCGGCTGCCGTCGATGAGGGTGCTGGTCTTGTCCCCATAATCCACATGGACGTACTCTCCCTCCCGCCACTCGAACATATCCGGGGGAATGGGCGAGGGCGTGGGCGCCTGCGTGGGCAGAGCCGACGGCGCGACCGCCGTCTCCGCCGTTTCCGTCGTCTCCGCCGTCTCGCCATCCCGGCCGCCGCGCCATAAAAGCACCGTGACCAGCGCCAGCGCCAGGATGCACAGGACGAAAAGCTCCGCCTTGAGCCTGCTGTGGGCGTTCCGTGTCTTTCTCATCTGGTCCGTCTCCTTTGTTCATCGCTTTTTGCTATCATAACACGAAACGCGGCGCTTGTGGAGGAGCAATTTGTTAAGAATTTCTTAATCCTGCTTTCTCTCGCAATAGATACCAAATTTCGGCGCATTGCATAGGTTTGGGACTTTTGCGGATAATAAATCCTGTCCGACAAAAAGATGACAGGAGGATAAAGATGAAAGCAACAGGGATCGTGCGGCGCATCGACGACCTGGGCAGGGTGGTCATCCCCAAGGAGATCCGCCGCACCATGCGCATCCGCGAGGGCGACCCGCTGGAGATCTATACGGAGAAGGACGGGGAGGTCATTTTCAAGAAATACTCCCCCATGGGCGAGATGAGCGCCTTTGCCGAGCAGATATGCGAGTCCATGCACAAGACGGCGGAATACGCCGCCGCCGTATGCGACCGGGACAGCGTTATCGCCGCCGCCGGACAGGGCCGCAAGGAGATCCTGGACCGGCACATCAGCGCCGCGCTGGAGGAGATCATGGAGGGCCGCAAAGCCTTCCGGGCAGAGCCGGGCGGCCGGAAGGTGCCCGTCACGGACGGGGATAACGCCCCCACAGCCGCCGTGGCCGTACCCATCCTCTCGGAGGGAGACGTGCTGGGCTGCGTGGTCTTTCTGGAGCGGGGCGACGGCGTGCGCGCAGGCGACACGGAACTGAAGCTGGCTACCACCGTCAGCGGTTTTCTCGGCAAGCAGATGGAGAGTTGAAAACACGTCCTGTCTTTGGACAGGACGTGTTTTTGCCGCGCTTGTCAAAATGTTTTCAGCTTCGTCTGGCCAGGTCGAAGATCACCATGATCGGCAGAAGGATGATGAAAAGCAGGACCATGAAAAGCACCTCTTTTTCGTTTTTCTCCATTCTACACAGGTCCCTGTCCCAAAAACCGGTCATCCGCTCTGTTACTGAAGCGCCTTTATCACCTGAAGAACGACAAGGACCAAAGAGCCAAGCTTGGTCAGAAAAATAAGGATATCTGAAAAAACCGCCCCCATTTTCCCGCCGTTCTTTATGCTTAGGCGGAAAGAATAGACGATCTCAAAAAGGCCCTTGAACGTCCCATATGTCCCAATGAGCAGGCAGAGAAACCCCACGATATTCAGTATAAGCACGTTTGAAATGGAATACAGGATCGCGAAGAAGGCAACGAAGATAAGCCCTGCAAAAAAATCGTCGAAGCCCTTAATCGCGGCAAACCGCTTTGATCCGCTGAACTCCGCTATCAGTCCCAACGCTCCTGTCACGATAAACAGCCACCGGACGATCTATCCTGCCAGCTCGTTTTCAAAATAGTCCGGGACGATCACAAGGAACAGGCCGACCGCAATAAACGCAAATCCAAGCGTCAGGCCGTTGATCTTGCTATCGATCTCCGGAGAAAACACCACTTTAGACGGTTTCTTTTTCTGTTTTGTCATTTATGCTTCCACCCTTATCCCACAAGCGCCAGCCGTTCTGTCCGTCGCAAAATAAATTATGTCAACTTCTCGCAAAATGCCGCCAGGGCGTCCTCGTTGGCCTGGCTGGGGTGGCTCCTGGGGTCCTTGAGGCTCAGGGCGGGGATGTCCTCCGTCACACCCAGCAGGGTTTTCAGGTTCTCAAAAGTCTTGCCGGGGCTGCCGCCCATGCTGCTGGCCACCAGGGCCAGCTCCTTGCCGGTCAGGTCCTCCCGCCGGATGAAGGTCCGCAGCGGAGGCGCCAGGGTGCCCGCCCATACGGGCGTGGCCAGAACGACGCGCCCATATTGCGTTATATCAACATCATAGGGCTCCAGCTCCGGCGTCTCCTTCATGACCGCGCTTTTGCCGCCGAAGAGAAATTTTTTAAATCCCTTGTCGGGATAGGCGGTCCTGGGGACCAGCCGGAGCGTGTCCGCGTCCAGTCTGGCGGCCAGCTTTTCCGCCGCCCACTTGGTGTTGCCCTCCAGGGAATAATAGACGATCAGCGTTTTCATGGCCTCTCCTTTACTCCTTAATGAACTTTCTGTCCGTCACGGGGGCGGTCTCGTCGGAGACGTACCGCTCCACCCGCATGTGCAGGTCGTATTTCTCCCGCAGCGCCGCGATACGGCCCATCATGGGCGAGGCGTGGTGCGCGTCCAGCGACGCCTGATCCTTCCAGCTGTCGATGAGCAGCACGGTGTCCTCGTCGTCCATGGGGAAAAAGTACCCGTACCGGAGGTTGCCCTCCTCCGCCCGGATATCCGCCACGACGCCGCTTTCCGTCATCTCCCGGACAAAGGCTCTGGCGCGGCCCGCCGGGCCGGTATAGTAGATGTTCACGGTGATGGCCATTTCGTATCCTCCCTTATTTCGCCAGGTCATAACTGATGTCCAGCAGGGCGGCAATGTCCGCGTCCTCGGCGGAGCCGTCCAGCCGGACGGAGATCCAGTTGGTCTTGCTCATGTGGTAAGCGGGCAAAAATCCGGCCCGGCCCAGATAGGAGCCCAGCAGGATGGGGCCGCATTTCACGTCCACGATATCGACGGTGCCGTCCCCATCCAGCCCCAGCCGGTCCCTCGGCACGTCCATCGCCAGCGCGAACCACTTGCGGTCATCCGGACGGCGCAGCACGAAATACCGGGGATATTTCTTCCACAGATACTCCGGCTCCGCTCCGTACCGTTCCAGGGCGTATTCTATCAAAGCCTGTCTGTCCATCTGTCTATCCTCTGTCAAGCCAGCGCGAAGAGCGCGGCCTCGTAGTCCTTCACATAGTAACGGATATTCTTCCGGCCCCGCTGGACGACGGTGTGCCCCTCCGATTCCAACTTCGCCTTTTGGGCCAGAGCGCCGCCGGGGTACTTCTCGTTCAGCTCCCCGCCCGCCTTCAGCGTGCGCCACCAGGGCGTCTCGTCCGTTCCCCGTTGGAAGCTGGCCCAGGCGGCGATGGACACGAATATCCCCGCGGTGATGGGTTCCGTGAAGTCCGCGCCCGACTTCCGGGCAAAGTACTCCCGGATGGCCCCCACGGTGACGACCTTCCCGTACGGCACTCGCCGCATCACCTCGTCATAATCCATGGGCGGGGCAAAGTACATCCTGTCCCCGCCATATTTTTCGATGCTGGCCCGGTCCGTGATGGTCTGGAATTTGGGCATATCCTTGCGGTCTTGCAGCATGGCGTTGAAATCCTTCTTATCCTCATTCGCCATTTCAAGTCACCTCCCGGACCCATTCTACCGGCTCGTCCTCCGTCATGCAATGAGGCGGTTTGAAAAAAGTTATCTTCACTCCTGCCCCGCCTGATAACGCGCCGCGGCGTGGAGATACCGGCGCTCGACAAGTCCGGGGCGTCGCTTTCTGACCTACAGCGCGTAGATCAGGATCGCCAGCAGATGCAGCACGCTGCCCGCCACCACGAACAGGTGAAAGACGCTGTGCATATAACGGCGCTTTTTGCCCAGCCCGTACAGGACCGCCCCCACCGTATAGGACACGCCCCCCGCCAGGATCAGCCAGAAACCTGGCCAGCCGATGGCCTGGACCAGCAGCGGCGCCTTGAAGATGATGGCCCAGCCGATGCCGATGTAGCAGATCATGGAAAAGATCTGGTAGCGCTTCAGGTCGATGGCCGTCAGCACCGTGGCCAGGATGGTCAGCGACCAGACCACGCCGAACAGCACCCAGCTGGCCGCCGGATCGATGGGCCGCATGGCGCTCAGGAGCAGCGGCGTATACGTGCCCGCGATGAGAAAATAGATGGTGCAGTGGTCGATCACCTGCAGGACCCGCTTGCCCATGCCCGCCCGCAGGCCGTGGTAGACGCTGGACATGGTGTACAGCAAAATCATCGACGCGCCGAAAATGGCGCCCCCGACCACGCCCCAGCCGTTTCCGTGCAGCGCCGCGCGCACCACGCACAGCACCAGCGCCGCCACGCCGACCGCGCCTCCCACGATGTGGGAGACCATATTGAAGTTCTCCTCGCCCTTTGTGTAATCCGGCAGTTCCCTGTCCCGGAGCTTCGTGCGCTTCATGCTATCCGTCTCCTTCCCCTTACGCTGCCGATATGATACTCCTTCTGCGGCGAAAAGTCGAGGGGATCGTGGCAGGACGCAAAGCGGCCGGCGCCGCAGCACCGGTCGCATCATAAAATTATGTTAACCAACGACCGGACGGTCCGGACTCTCAATCCGCGTCCTCGATGACCAGCTCCGACTGCTTCAAAAACGACACGGCCCGCTCCTTGACCCGGATGGCGGGGAACTCCTGTATCCACACGTTGGCCGCCTCCCACACCGAGAAGGAGCCGATGGTGGACACGATGGCCGCCAGCACCGCGCCCATTTTCGACTCAAACACCAGGCCCAGCACGATGAAGATCACGCCGATGGCCAAAAGCCGCAGGCTGTTGAGCCAGCTGCTCCGCTTCAGCCGCTTCACGCTGCGCTCCACCGACCGCATGTACTGGGCGATGGCTTCTTCCAGGCGGCCCTCGTCCAGGTCCAGCGCGCTGACAAAGCACAGCCGCAGCTTCTCGCCCCGGCGCAGACCCTCGAGAGTTTTTGTTATGTAAACTAACACATCGTCGCTCAGGGTCAGGCCCGTCTCGTCAAAGCCGCAGTACAGGTCCTCCTCCCGGTCGATCTTCACCCTGATCTCAAACATTTTTCGTTCCTCCTTCGTTCGCCGGAGCGCGGGCGGCGTCCGCCGCGCATCCCTCTGCGCCGCTATTGTACCGCAAAGACGCGCCGCGGGCAACACGCAGTTCGCACCTATCCCGTGCCGGGAGGCGGATCGGCTCTTTCCGCCGCGCCGGAAAAGTGGTATAATGACGTCATCGGCGCGTCATGCCGACAAAGGAGGCCGTATCATGAAAAGATGGAGAAAGGCGCTGGTATACCGGTCCAAGGACAGAGCGGACTGGGACAAGGCCAAACAGCTGTTGCGGGAGGCGGGCGTCGCGTGCTTCCCCTTCGCCGGGGAGGAGCCTCCCGTGCCGGGCTGCGGCGCGAAGATCGATCCCCGGAAGTTTATGAATCCGAACCCGGTGCCCACCACGCTCTATACGATCGACGTGGCCCTGGAGGACAGGGAAAAGGCGGAGGCCGCCCTGGCGGGCAGGGTGCTGCCTGTGAGGAGCTACGGCTTCGGCGTCTGAGAGCGCTTTCCGCCCATGCGGGCCCGCCCAAAACGATATGCTCCCCCTGTCCGACAGGCGCCTGTTCGCCGTCTTTCACAGGGGGAGCGTCATGGTCCGCCTATATATAGCCCGTCTCTTTACACGTCCCTGCTCACCGCGATGCGCACGGCCTCGTGGATGTTCTCGCACAGCACCTCGCTATGGCTGCCGCCGTCCTCCCCGTCCAAGGTCCAGGACACCTCGTCCCGGAAGGTGAAGCGGATCGTTTTGCTCTGCAGGAGCGTCACATAGTTCCTGTCGAATTTATTGGCCACGATGTCCGTCAGGATGGCGCCCAGCTGCAGCACGCTCTCCGGCGTGCGGATCAGCAGCACCTCGAAAAGCCCGTCGCTCAGCGACACGCCCACATCGCCCTTCAGCCGGATCAGGCCCGCCACGGACCGGGAATTGGTCACCGCGCCGAAAATAAAGTCATCCTCCAGCACGCCGCCGTCATATTCTACCTTGGCCCATCGATGGGTCAGGTTGGGCAGACGGCTCACGCCGTCCAGAAAGTAGGCGAATTTTCCCAGGGCGTTCTTCTGGTCCTGGGGCGTCTGGTAGGACACCTCCGTGAAGGCCCCGAAGGCCGCCACATAGGTGAAGAACCGGTCGCCGTCGAACCGCCCCACATCCAGCGGGATCACCCGCCCCGCCGCCGCCGTGCGGGAGGCCAGCGCCGGATCGTGGCTCAGGCCCAGGGTGGCGGCGCAGTCGTTGGTGGTGCCCATGGGGATATACCCCAGCGCCGGACGGCGCTCCACCCGCATCAGGCCGGAGACGGTCTCGCTCAGCGTGCCGTCCCCGCCCACGCAGACGATGCGGTCAAAGTTCTCCGCCTGCTCCGCCGCGATCCGGGGCGCGTCGCCGTGTCTGTCCGTAAAAGCCACCGTGGTGACGAAGCCCGCCCGGTGGAAGTTCATGAGCGTCTCTCCCAGCCCGTTGCGATACCCGCCCTTTCCGGCGTTGGGATTGATAAGAAGCAGCAATTTCTTCATTTCCGATCACCCGCGCATCATTATAGCGGTTTTGGCAAAAAAAAGCAATCATCGTTTCCCGGCCGCCGTTTTTCGCGCTTTTCTAAAAAAATTCCGCGTTTTTCGCGTTTTTACTTGGAATCGGGCCGGTATCAAGGTATAATAGTGATATATGCCCATCAGAAGGAGAGCGTCTTTTCCCCCGTGCGTGGGGGCGGGAGGTACATAAAGCAATGGATGAATGGACAGAACAGGAAGAACAACAGATCATTGAACAGGCCAAGACGGGAGACCCGGAGGCAAACTACGCGCTGAGCCTGTGGGCCCTGCGCCGGGGCGAGGAGGAGCCGGACGAGCCCCGCTGGAACCGGCTGGCCGCCAAGTGTCTGGTGAAGGCCGCCCAGGCGGGCTACGGTCCCGCCAAAGAGCAGATGGCCTCCCTGCTCAGCCAGAGCGGCCAGAGCGTTCCGGCCCCGCAAAGCGCTCCCCCCGCGGACACCGAGAGCGTGAAAAAGACCGCCGCCGAGACCGAAGAGGACGGCGGCGCCGGACGCGGCGCGCCGGTCCGCCGCAGCGCCCCCGCCTCCCGTCCGACGCAGACGTCCCGCCGTACCGCGCCCCGGCGGCAGCCGGAGCAGGCCAAGGCCGACGAAAGCTTCGACGTGGACGAGGCCGCCTGGGACGACGGCTATGAGGACGACGACGCCCGGCCCGTCCGCAGAGGACGCCGCGGTCCCGCTCCGGCCGCCCGTGACGGCGGCGCGGAGGGCGGCGGGAAATGGGGCGACGATAAGTGGCGGCGGCTGGAGTTCATCTGCGTGTTCGTATGCGCGGCGCTGCTGATCGTCATCGCCGTCATGATCATCTCCGGCAAGCACGGCGGCGACAGCGGAAACAACGGAGGCTCCGCCATCCCGCCCGCGGGCGAGGTCGGCTCGGCCGGGAACAACGGCGCTCCCGCCGCCGGAGATTATCCGGACGCGGCCACCCAGGCCGCCATCATGGCCGCCGATCTGGATATCTTCCCCTCTCCGGAGGACTACGTGACCGAGGCCACCTCCGGCACGGTGAGCGTCAGCTCCGAGTATCTGCGGCTGCGGAAGGGTCCCAACGTCACCTATGACCCCATCGCCCAGATGCCCAACGGGACCACCGTATCCGTGTTCGCCAAAAAGAACGACTGGAGCCTGATCCTCTATCAGGGCGACGAGGGCCCCGTCTACGGCTGGTGCAGCAGCGAGTACCTGATCATCACCGCCGGAGCCGCCGGTACGGCGGCCACCGACGCCCCCGATACCGCGGAGGGCTGACAGGCAAAACAGGTAAAAAAAGAGGGCGGGCTGTGGTAACGCAGTCCGCCAAAGTATAGGGTTGTGGGATAAAGATATGAGCCGGGCCCTCCAGGACCCATTGGATAAGCTGTATCTAGAGAATACCCCTTTCCGGCCGACTTGTAAAGAGCGAAGGTCGTCGGACGGGCACTAGTTTTGTCGAAGGGCTCATAAAACTTTTTCGGGCAGGTATAGCTGACGGGAGGCGAACCGTCCGAAACGCGGAAAGGAGCTGGGCGTACTTTGAGAGCGACCGTTCTTGCCTATGGCTGCGAGGGCCGGGAGCTGGATATCCTCAAGACCGTCTGCGCCCGTCTGGGGCTTCGCGCCCGCCGGGTAGTCCCCGCGGAATACGGTCGGCCCGTCGGCGCGTTTTTCGGCCTGGCAAACGCCGGAGAGAGAGCGGCGTCCGCCGGGGATATCCCTGGCCGGATGCTGGTTTTGGCCGGGCTCACCGACCGGCAGCGGGAAGCGCTTTTGACGGCTTTGCGCACCGCCCGGGCCGGGGATAGTCTGAAAGCCGTCCTCACCGAGTACAACGCGTCCTGGACAGGCCCCGTCCTCTACGCGGCGCTGGCCGAGGAGCACGGCAGGATGTCCGCGCCCCGTTGACGCCGCCGGGAAAAACAGGTATAACAGCCGCTGCGGCGTCTGTTATACTTGAGATACCGGTCGCGCTCCCGCTTGCGCGAAACCGCGCGACATGGTATAGTGACAGCATGAATGTTTACGACTTTGACAAGACCATCTATCCCGTGGACAGCACCGCCCAGTTTTATCTGTGGTGTCTGCGCCGGTATCCGGGGACGTGGCTCACCCTGCCCTGCACCGGGTGGGCGTTTTTCTGCATGGGCCTGCGCCTGCGGCCCAAGACGGCCTGCAAGCAGACCTTTTACCGCTTCCTCCGCCACGTCCCCCAGGACGCGCCGGAGCGGTTCTGGCGGGAGCACATCGGCGCCGTATGCCCCTGGTATCTGGCGCAAAAGCGGCCCGACGATCTGGTCATCTCCGCCTCGCCGGAATTTCTCCTGCGGCCTGTGGCGGAAAGGCTGGGCTTCGCCCTCATGGCCTCCCCGGTGGATCAGGCCACGGGCCGGTACGAGGGGGAGAACTGCCACGGACAGGAGAAGGTCCGCCGGTTCCGGGAAAAATACGGCCAGGCTCCCGTGGAGGGCTTCTGGTCCGACTCCCGCTCCGACAGTCCTATGGCCGCCCTGGCGGACGCCGCCTTCCTGGTCACAAAGGCTGGTATCGCGCCCTGGTGAGGGAGCATTTTCCAATTCCAGATATTGGGATTTACATAACGTCTTTCCCTTGTTGAAGTTGGTCAAAATTTGGTGGAAATTTGGATAAACCTCTTCGGATTCGTCAATTGAAAACCTGTCCCCGCCCGTAGTAGAATGAATTATCGAGGGCCGCGGGCCGATGGAGGTGTATCTCCCATGAGACTGCTGGAGGAGCGTATCCTGCGGGACGGGAAAGTGCGCCCCGGCGGCATCCTGAAGGTGGACGGCTTTCTGAACCACCAGATGGACGTGGACCTGTTCGCGGCCATGGCCAAGGCGTGGCACGCCGCGTACGCAAACGACAACGTAACGAAAATCCTGACCATAGAGGCATCCGGCATCGGGATAGCGTGCATCGCTGCCCAGGAGTTCGGGTGCCCTGTTTTATTCGCGAAAAAGACAAAGACGAAAAACATCGACGGCTCGGTCTATACCACACGGGTGCAGAGCTACACCCACGGCAACGTCTACGACGTGATCGTGGCGAAGGAATACCTTCTCCCCACGGACCGGGTCCTTCTCATCGACGATTTCCTGGCCAACGGCGCGGCCCTGGAGGGGCTGTGCGACCTGGTGCGGCAGGCGGGCGCCACGCTGGTGGGCGCGGGCATCGCCGTGGAGAAGGCCTTCCAGCCCGGCGGCGAGCGCCTGCGGGCCAGGGGGCTGCGCATCGAATCCCTGGCGCGGGTGGCGTCCATGAGCGACGACAGCCTTACTTTTGTCTCCTGACGGACGCGGCCCGTCCGAGTTCCCATACAAACAATTTTATTAGGAGGAAAAACATGAAAAAGCTCACTTCCCTGCTCCTGGCCCTGTGCCTGGTCCTGAGCCTGGGCGTATGCGCCTTCGCCGACGAGGGTGGCATCGCCCCCGAGGACCTGAAGATCGGCATGGTCTGCATCGGCGACAACAACTCCGGCTACGACATCGCCCACATCTCCGGTCTGGAGACCGCTATGGAGGCCGTGGGCGTGCCCGCCGAGAACGTCACCTACAAGTACAACATCGGCGAGGACGAGACGGCTGCCGACGCCTGCTACGACCTGGCCGAGAGCGGCTGCCAGATCATCTTCACCGACTCCTACGGCCATCAGTCCTACACCCAGCAGGTGGCCAGCGAGTACCCCGACATCCAGTTCGTGGCCATGACCGGCGACCTGGCCGCTCTGTCCGGCCTGGACAACCTGTCCAACGCCTTCAACCACACCTTTGAGTCCCGCTACGTCTCCGGCGTGGTGGCCGGTATGAAGCTGGCCGAGCTCATTGAAAACGACGAGCTGGCCGACGAGAACTACGACGCTGACGGCAACGTGAAGATCGGCTACGTGGGCGCTTACCCCTATGCCGAGGTGGTCTCCGGCTACACCGCCTTCTTCCTGGGCATCCGCTCCATCGTGGAGAACGTGGTCATGTCCGTTCGCTACACCAACTCCTGGTTCGACATCACCGCTGAAGGAGAGGCTGCCAACGCCCTGATGGCCGACGGCTGCGTCATCATCAGCCAGCACGCCGACTCCACCGGCGCTCCCTCCGCTGTCCAGGCCTACCACGAGGCCGGTCACACCGTGTTCTGCGTGGGCTACAACATCAGCATGCTGGAGGTGGCCCCCGACGTGGCCCTGACCTCCGCGGGCAATGAGTGGTCCGTGTATTACACCTTCGCCTTGCAGTCCATGCTGGACGGCGAGAAGCTGCCCCATGACTGGTCCGCCGGTTACAGCGAGGGCGCCAACAAGATCTTCCCCCTGAACGAGTCCATCGTGGCCGAGGGCACCGCTGAGAAGGTGGCCGAGGTCGAAGCTGGCATTACCGACGGCAGCCTGCAGGTGTTCGACTGCTCCACCTTCACCGTGGACGGCGAGCATCCCACCAGCTTCCTGGCCATCGACCTGGACGGCGACTTCAACGGCGACGAGGGCGAGGCCATCCGGGACGGCATCTTCTACGAGTCCGACCCCGAGCTGCGCTCCGCTCCCTACTTCTCCCTCCGCATCGACGGAATTACCGAGTTGAGCTAATTAATTGAACTGACGGACAAGGCGTCGCGTCCCCGCGGCGCCTTGTTTTTCCCTTTTGAATCACCCAAGGAGGAACGCCCATGGCAGAGGATTTTGCCGTACGCATGGTGGACATCACCAAGACCTTCGGGCATGTGACCGCCAACAACAAGGTGTATCTGGAACTGAAAAAGGGGGAGATACTGTCCCTGCTGGGCGAAAACGGCAGCGGCAAGACCACCCTCATGAACATGCTCTCGGGCATCTATTTCCCCGACAGCGGACAGATATACGTCGATGGCAAAGAGGTGGTCATCGCCTCGCCCCACGACGCCTACGCCCTGGGCATCGGCATGGTGCATCAGCACTTCAAGCTGGTGGACGTGCTCACCGCGGCGGAGAACATCGAGCTGGGCCTGCCCGGCGGGCCGGTGGTGGACCGGAAGGCCGTGGCGGCAAAGGTCCGGCAGATCTGCGAGCGGTACGGCTTCGACGTGGACCCGGACAAGAAGGTCTACGACATGTCCGTGTCGGAAAAGCAGACCCTGGAGATCGTCAAGACCCTCTACCGGGGGGCCAATATTCTTATCCTGGACGAGCCCACCGCCGTGCTGACCCCCCAGGAGACGGAAAAGCTCTTCGCCGTCATGCGCAACATGCGCGACGACGGCAAGAGCATCATTATCATCACCCATAAGCTCAACGAGGTGCTGGCCATCTCCGACCGGGTGACGATCCTGCGCAAGGGCGAGTACATCGGCGACATGGAGACCGCCAAGGCCGACGCCCGCTCCCTCACCGACATGATGGTGGGCCGGACCGTGACGTTGAACATCCGCCGGGACACTCCCATAGACCCCCAGCGGCGGCTGGAGATCCGCAACCTGACCGTGAAGGACGCCGAGGGCGTGACCCGGCTGGACAGCGTGTCCCTGGACGTGTACGCCGGGGAGATACTGGGCGTGGCAGGCATCTCCGGCTGCGGCCAGAAGGAGCTTTTGGAGGCCATCGCCGGACTGCAGGGCACCGTGTCCGGCTCCAGCGTCAAGTACCGCCCCACGGGACCGGAGGGCCCCGCCGAGGAACTGATCGGCCAGACGCCCCGCTCCATCGCGGAAAAGGGCGTGCGCCTGGCCTTCGTGCCGGAGGACCGGCTGGGCATGGGCCTGGTGGCCGGTATGACCCTGGTGGGCAACATGATGCTCAAGGAATACCGCTCCGGCAAAAGCCCCCTGGTGGAGCGCCGCCACCCCCACGACATGGCCCAGAAGATCGTCCGGGAGCTGGACGTGGTCACCCCCAGCATCGACACGCCGGTGCGCAAGCTGTCCGGCGGCAACGTGCAGAAGGTGCTGGTGGGCCGGGAGATCGCCATGGAGCCCACCGTTCTCATGAGCGCCTACGCCGTCCGGGGACTGGACATCAATACCTCTTACACCATCTACCGGCTTTTGAACGAGCAGAAGCGCCGGGGCGTGGCCGTGATCTACGTGGGCGAGGACCTGGACGTGCTGCTGCAGCTTTGCGACCGGATCGCGGTGCTCTGCGGCGGCAGACTCAACGCCATCGTGGACGGCCGCACCGCCACGAAAGAGGAAGTGGGCTATCTCATGACCTATCTCAAAAAGGACAGGGAGGCGGGCGCATGACGAAACATGAACCGTTCATCCATATCGCCAGACGGGACGGCCTCGCCTGGTGGCGGGCCTGGCTGATCCGGCTGGCGGCAGCCGTGCTGGCGCTGCTGGTCAGCGCGCTGTTCATCTACAGCCTCACAAAGCTCAACCCCGTGAAGGTCTACGCCGCCATGTGGGAGGGCGCCTTCGGCACCCCCCGCCGGGCCTGGATCACCGCCCGGGACGCGTCCATCCTGCTGTGCATCGGCGTGGGGCTGGCTCCCGCGTTCATGATGCGCTTCTGGAACGTGGGCGCCGAGGGACAGGTGCTCATGGGCGGGTGCGCCACCGCCGCCGTGCTCATCTACTGCGGCAGGAGCCTGCCTACCGCGGCGCTGCTGGGCATCGGTCTGGTGGTGAGCCTCGCCGCAGGCGCCCTCTGGGGCGTCGTGCCCGCCCTGTTCAAGGCCAAGTGGAACACCAATGAGACGCTGTTCACCCTCATGATGAACTATATCGCCATCCAGCTCACCTGCTTTCTTGTCGCCAAGTGGGAGAACCCCAAGGGCTCCAACTCCGTGGGCATCATCAACCAGCAGACCCAGGCCGGGTGGTTTCCCGCCATCGCCGGTAAGCAGTACCTGCTCAACGTGATCATCGTGCTGGCCGTGGCGGTGGGCATGTATCTGTACCTGAAATACACCAAGCAGGGCTATGAGATCTCCGTGGTGGGCGAGAGCGAGAATACCGCCCGGTACGCGGGCATCTCCGTGCGCCGGGTGCTGATCCGGACCATGGCCATCTCCGGCGCGGTGTGCGGCCTCAGCGGCTTCATCGCCGTGGCGGGCGCCAGCCACACCATCTCCACCAGTACCGCCGGAGGCCGGGGCTTCACCGCCATCATCGTGGCATGGATGGCCAAGTTCAACACCTTCGTCATGATCCTCATCGCGCTGCTGCTGGTCTTTTTGGAAAAGGGCGCTATCCAGATCGCCTCCCAGTTCCACCTGAACGACTACGCCTCCAATGTGGTGGAGGGCATCATCCTGTTCTTCCTGCTGGGCAGCGAGTTCTTCATCCAGTACACCGTCCGTTTCCGCTCCCACAAGAATAAAAAGGAGGTGGCCCCGTCGTGACACAGCTCATTTCCCTGCTCACCAGCGCCATCGTCTTCGGCACGGTCATCCTCTACGGGGCCGTGGGCGAGATCATCACGGAAAAATCCGGCAACCTGAACCTGGGCGTGCCGGGGATCATGTTCCTGGGCGGCATCGCGGGGCTGGCGGCGGCGTTCTTTTACGAGCTGCACGCGGCTGAGCCCATCGGCTTCGTGGGGCTGATCGTCAGCTTCATCGCCGCCGTGGCGGCCTCCGCCCTTGGTGGGCTCATTTACGCCTTCCTGACCATCAGCCTCCGGGCCAATCAGAACGTGACCGGCCTGACGCTGACCATTTTTGGGGCGGGCCTTGCCAACCTCTTCGGCGGCAGCCTGAACGCCCTGGCCGGCGGCGTGGGACAGATCAGCGTGGCGACCACCAGCCGGGCCTATCGGGCCTATATCCCCTCGCTGGCGGGCCTTGGCCGGGTGGGACAGCTCTTCTTCTCCTTCGGCTTCATGGCGTATCTGGCCATCGTGCTCGCCCTGGCGGCCAACTGGTTCCTCAACCGCTCACGGGTGGGCCTGAACCTGCGGGCTGTGGGCGAGGACCCGGCCACCGCCGACGCCGCCGGTATCAACGTGACCCGGTACAAGTACCTGGCCACATGCGTGGGCGCGGGCATCTCGGGCCTGGGCGGACTGTACTACGCCATGGATTACATCAAGGGCACCTGGTCCACCGACGGCACCATCGAGGCGCTGGGGTGGCTGGCCGTGGCGCTGGTCATCTTCGCCACCTGGAAGCCCGCCCGGGCCATCTGGTCGGCGTACCTGTTTGGCGTGCTCTACTGGGCCTATAACTACATCACCGGCCTGAGCCGGGCCAGCATAGAGCTGTTCAAGATGCTGCCCTACGTGGTCACCATCATCGTGCTGGTGGCCGTGAGCATGCGCCGGAGCAGAGAGTCCCAGCCCCCCAAGAGCCTGGGCCTAAGCTACTTCCGCGAGGAACGGTGACATGCGATACGAACACATCTTCTTCGACCTGGACGGGACGCTGACCGACCCCGGCCTTGGCATCACCAACGCCATCATGTACGCCCGGAAAAAACGGGGACTTGACCCTGGCAGAAATGAGGACTATTATAAGTTCATCGGTCCCCCCATGCCCCAGAGCTTCGTGGAGTACTGGGGCGTGGATCTGGACGAGGCCCGAAGCATCCTGGCCGATTACCGGGAATACTATGTGCCGAAGGGCATCTTTGAAAACCGGGTCTATCCCGGCATCCCCCAGGCGCTGGCGGCGCTGAAGGCCGCCGGATGCAAGCTCTACGTGGCCACCTCCAAGCCCACGTTCATGTCCGTGCAGATCGTGGAGCAGTTCGGCCTGGCGCCCTACTTCGAGACCGTCTCCGGCAGCGACCCGGACCGGCCGGACAGCTCCAAGGCGGACGTGATCCGCGCCGCCCGGGACGCCTTTGGCGTCGATATGAGCCGGGCCGTCATGGTGGGCGACCGGAGCTTTGACGTGCTCGGCGCCAGAGAGTGCGGCATCCCCTGCGTGGGCGTTGCCTTCGGCTACGGCTCCCGGCAGGAGCTCATGGACGCGGGCGCGGTCGATGTGGCGGACACGGCGGAGGACCTATGCCGGATACTTCTGGATTAATACGGATCTTTGGCCGAAATCCCTGATAAACCGCAGCGAGGGATGTTTTCGCGAGGCGAGAAAGGCGGCGCGGGGAATACTTTGTGTATTGCCAAGCCGCCTGACGCGGCATAATGATCATCGCAAGGCGAAAACGAATGTTTTCGCCGCCAAACGACACGTTTGGCGGCAAATGATCCAAGGATCATTTGCGCGATGCTCATTGCAATGAATATATGGCAAAACAGCTACGCTGTTTTGCTGAGCCGCAAAGCGGCTCGGCGCAACGCTTTGCGGCGTTGCGCCATCAGATAATCATTATCGCGGAAACAGACCCGCTGACGAAAAGAGGTGAGACGATGGACGCTGGCGATAGTACCGGCACAAAACGAGGCCGAACCAGGCGGGCGACCATCGTCCGCTGACTTATAACGGCCTTTTTGTGCCTTCCGAATACGTATCATAAGGAGGAAGGACAATGGCTGAACGCAGCGTTTCGCTGGAGGACACCATCGTCGCTCTGGCGGAACAGAAAAAGTATCCCACCTTGCGGGATATCCTGGTAACTATGAATCCCGCGGACACCGCAGCGCTGTTCGGCGAGCTGGACGAGCACCTTTTGCCGCTGCTGTTCCGGCTGCTGCCCAAGGACGCGGCGGCGGAGACCTTCGTGGAGATGGAGCCGGACAGCCAGGAGCTTCTGATCCGGGGCTTCTCCGACAGCGAGCTGAAGGAGGTCGTGGACGAGCTGTACGTGGACGACGCGGTGGACCTGGTGGA
>CANRDC010000061.1 GCA_947629245.1 uncultured Oscillospiraceae bacterium
GCCTGCACGTACTTATCGGTGTAGTCGCCGATGATCTTGATGGAGTTCTTGTTGGCGCCCACGGTACCGTCGCCGCCGAGGCCCCAGAACTTGCACTCGATGGTGCCCTCGGCCGCGGTGTTGGGGGACTCGTCCTCCACCAGGCTCATGTTGGTCACGTCGTCCACGATGCCCACGGTGAACTGGGCCTTGGGCGCGTCCTTCTTCAGCTCCTTGTACACGGCCAGGACCGTGGCGGGAGGCGTGTCCTTGGAGCCCAGGCCGTAGCGGCCGCCGATGACCTTCACGTCGGTGCGGCCAGCGTTGGCCAGGGCGGTGACCACGTCCAGATACAGAGGCTCGCCCTGAGCGCCGGGCTCCTTGGTCCGGTCGAGGACGGCGATCTTCTTGGCGGTGGCGGGGATGGCCTCCAGCAGCTTATCGGCGGCGAAGGGCCGGTACAGGCGGACCTTCACAAGACCCACCTTCTCGCCCTGGGCGGTCAGGTAGTCGATGACCTCCTCGGCCACGTCGCAGATGGAGCCCATGGCAACTATTACGCGCTCCGCGTCGGGCGCGCCGTAGTAGTTGAACAGCTTATAGTCGGTGCCCAGCTTGGCGTTGACCTTGTCCATGTACGTCTGCACGATGCCGGGGACGGCCTCGTAGTACTTGTTGCAGGCCTCGCGGTTCTGGAAGAAGATGTCGCCGTTCTCATGGCTGCCGCGCATGACGGGGTGCTCGGGGTTCAGGGCACGGGCCCGGAAGGCCTCCACGTCGGCCATGTCCATCATGTCCTTCAGGTCCTCATAATCCCAGACCTCGATCTTCTGCAGCTCGTGAGAGGTGCGGAAGCCGTCGAAG
Source organism: uncultured Oscillospiraceae bacterium (assembly GCA_947629245.1). Classification (GTDB taxonomy): domain Bacteria; phylum Bacillota; class Clostridia; order Oscillospirales; family Oscillospiraceae; genus CAJOIG01. Next base: position 844 of record CANRDC010000061.1, read on the forward strand.
AAGTTGATGAAGGGGACGCGGCCCTTGAGGGCGGCCAGATGGGCCACGGGAGCCAGGTCCATGACCTCCTGGGGGTTGGTCTCGGCCAGCATGGCGAAGCCGGTCTGACGGCAGGCATACACGTCGGAGTGGTCGCCGAAGATGTTCAGCGCGTGAGCCGCCACGGTACGGGCGGACACATGGAACACGCAGGGCAGCAGCTCACCGGCGATCTTGTACATGTTGGGGATCATCAGCAGCAAGCCCTGGGACGCGGTGTAGGTAGTGGTCAGCGCACCGGCGTTCAGGCTGCCGTGCACGGCGCCAGCCGCACCGGCCTCGGACTGCATCTCCTGGACCTTGACGGTGGTGCCGAACACGTTTTTCTGTCCGGCGGCGGCCCACTGGTCAACAAAGTCGGCCATAGGGCTGGACGGCGTGATGGGGTAGATCGCGGCGACTTCGGTGAACGCGTAGCTCACATGTGCCGCGGCGTTGTTGCCGTCCATGGTTTTTTTGACTCGGGACATAAGGCGCATCTCCTTTATGTAAAATTATTTTTGGATATACGTTCGGACAAGGCAGTCCCCGCCTTGCCATTGGGCATTATAATGATCATCGCAAGGCGAAAACGATCGTTTTCGCAGCCAAACGACAAGTTTGGCTGCAAATGATCCTTGGATCATTTGCGCGATGCTCATTGTAATGCGCATATGGCAAAACAGCCATGCTGTTTTGCTGAGCCGCATAGCGGCTCGGCGAAACGCTTTGCGGCGTTTCGCCATCGTATGTGCATTATAACACAACACAGCACGCTTGAAAAGGCTTTTTCTCGCATTTTGCCACATATTGTATCGGAAATTTTTAGCTTGTTTCCCGGCACGGGATGTTGTATAATAAAAGTAGCGTATTTTCAAAGGGGGTCATTGAATTGGTCAGAAAAGCGAGCGATAAGGGCGTCATCGACATCTCCACCGACGTGTTCACCAACATCGTCGGGGACGCGGCCTCCAGCTGCTTCGGCGTCAAGGGCATGGCCAGCCGGGACAGCGGCGTATGGCAGCTTTTGCGCCGGGAATCCATGTCCAAGGGCGTCAGCGTGCGGTTCGAGGAGGACGATTCCCTCATCGTTGACCTTCACATCGTGGTGGACCACGGGGTGAATCTGTCCGCCCTCTGCGAGAGCATCATCGCGGAGGTAGGCTACAAGGTCACCGCGGCCACCGGCGTGCCCGTCAATCAGGTGAATGTGTTCATCGACTCGATGAATATGGACTGAGCCTTTGCAGAGGAAGAGGTAACTGACTTTGAGAGAAACGATAGACGGCGCCGCGCTGCGGGACATGATCCTGTGCGCCTATGACGCCCTTGAAGCGAACGAACAGGCCATCAACGAACTGAACGTGTTCCCCGTCCCCGACGGAGACACGGGCACCAACATGCGCCTCACCCTGGGCTCCGCCGCCACGGAGCTGCGTCAGAAGCAGGCCTCCACCGTGACGGACACCGCCGCCCGGACCGCCTCCGCCCTGCTGCGGGGCGCCCGGGGCAATTCCGGCGTCATCCTGAGCCTGCTGTTCCGGGGCCTTTCCAAGGGCCTGAAGAAGATGGAGACCGCCTCCGCCGCGGACTACGCCCAGGCCATGACGGCAGGCGTGGAGGCCGCCTACAAGGCGGTCATGAAGCCCGCCGAGGGCACCATCCTGACCGTGAGCCGCCTGGCGGCGGAGGCCGCCGTGGCCAAGGCCAAGGAGTCGGCGTACTTTGAGGAGATGCTCTTCGCCGCCCTGGAGTCCGGCAAGGCCGCTCTGGAGGACACGGTGAACCAGAACCCGGTGCTGAAAAAGGCGGGCGTGGTGGACGCCGGCGGCTATGGCTACATCCTCATGCTGGAGGCCATGCTGGGCTGGCTGGAGGGCCGGGTGACGGTCAGCCAGGGCCAGGAGGCCCACAAGGCGAAGGCGGACTTCGCCGCCATCGCCGACGAGGACATCAAATACACCTACTGCACCGAGTTCATCGTCCGCAAGGCCAACAAGAAGAGCGTGGACCTGCTGCGGGCCTACCTGGGCAATATGGGCGACAGCATCGTGCTGGTGGACGACGAGGAGATCGTGAAGGTCCACATCCACACCAACGCCCCCGGCCGGGTCCTGACCCAGGCGCTGACCTACGGGGCCATGATCGCGGTGAAGGTCGAGAACATGCGCGAGCAGCACACCGCCCTGGAGGGCCACACGCCCACCCTGGCGGTGCCGGACGGACCCAAGACTCCGGAGCCGGAGGAGGAGCAGGCCGATCCCCACGCCATCCCCGATCCCGTACCCGCGGAAAAGCCCATCGGCACCGTGTGCGTGTGCGCGGGCGACGGGCTGGAGGAGCTGTTCCGCCAGCTCGGGGCGGACGGCATCGTGTCCGGCGGCCAGACCATGAACCCCGCCACGGAGGACATCCTCCGGGCCGTGAATCTGACCCCGGCGGAGACCGTGTTCGTATTCCCCAACAACAAGAACATCATCATGGCCGCGGAACAGTGCGTCCCCATGACCACGAAAAAGGTGATCGTGATCCCCTCCCGGACCGTGTGCCAGGGCATCAGCGCCATGATGCGCCTGACGCCGGACAGCAGCGCTGAGGCGCTGGAGGCCGAGTTCAACGAGGCGCTCCAGACCGTGCACACCATCCAGGTCACCTACGCCGCGCGGGACTCCGAATTCGACGGCCACGAGATCAAGGCCGGTGAGTACCTGACGCTGATGGACGGCCAGCTGGTGGGCTCCTTCGCGGACATGGACGCGCTGGTGGAGGGCATCGACCCCGCCATCGCGGACCTGTCCCCCGAGTTCGTCACCGTCTACTACGGGGCGGATGTGACGGAGGCGGACGCGGAGAGCTTCTCCGGCGCGCTGGGCGCCCGGCTGCCCGACGCGGAGACCAGCCTCATCCGGGGCGGCCAGCCTGTCTACTACTACATGATCAGCGTGGAGTGAGAGCGCTCCCGCAAAGGACGCCGGAGCGGCATACCCCGCTCCGGCGTATTAGGTTGTCAAAAAAGAATTTTTGACAGCCTAAAAACGCCGTGTTTTTCCCGGCGGCAAGCCGCCGCAAAAAACGTCGCTACGCTCCCCAAACGCCTGCTTTGCAGACGCTTGGCGGCTATTTATCCTATTCGAGGCGGGACTACCGTCCCCCTCGAGCTCCCCCTTGCATGACCTTTGTTACCTCATTTTTGGGAAGTTCCGGTGTATTTATCTTTCAGGAGGAACATACGATGAAGATCGTCATTCTGGACGGCTACACGGAAAACCCCGGCGACCTGTCCTGGGCGGGCTTTGAGGCGCTGGGGGAGCTGACGGTGTACGACCGGACCCCCATGGACGAGGGGGAGATCCTCCGCCGGATCGCTGACGCGGAAGCTGTGCTCACCAACAAGATGCCCCTGTCCGCCGCCGTCATCCAGGCGGCCCCGGCCCTGCGCTACATCGGCGTGCTGGCCACGGGCTACAACGTGGTGGACGTGGCCGCCGCCAAAGCACGGGGCGTGCCCGTCACCAACATCCCCGCCTACGGCACCGACGCGGTGGGCCAGTTCGCCATCGCCATGCTGCTGGAGATCTGCTGCCACGTGGCCCACCACGACGCCGCCGTCCACGCGGGCCGATGGTCCGCCTGCCCGGACTTCTGCTTCTGGGACTGGCCCATTATGGAGCTGGCGGGCAAGACCATGGGCATCATCGGCTTCGGCCGCATCGGCCAGGCCACGGGCCGCGTCGCCCATGCCCTGGGCATGAAGGTGCTGGCCAGCGCGGGACACCCGGACCCGGCTCTGGAGTCGGATACCTGCCGCTACGCCTCTCTGGATGAAATTTTCGCCCAGTCCCACGTCATCTCCCTGCACTGTCCCCTGACGCCGGAGACCAGGGGCATCATTGACCGGGAGTCCATCGCCAAGATGCAGGACGGGGTCATCATCCTCAACAACGCCAGGGGCCCGCTGATCGTGGAACAGGACCTGGCGGACGCGCTGAACAGCGGGAAGGTCTACGCCGCCGGTCTGGACGTGGTGGCCGAGGAGTCCATAAGCCCGGACAATCCCCTGCTGCGGGCGAAAAACTGCCTCATCACGCCCCACATCTCCTGGGCCTCACGGGAGAGCCGGGCCCGGCTCATGGACATGGCCGTGGAAAACCTCCGGGCGTTTTTGGCCGGGTCCCCCGTGAATGTGGTGAACTCGTGACCGCGCCGAAGGCGGCGACCCCCTCCCCTTGCACAGGGGAGACATTGCATAAAGTATGGGCGCGTCGGATGACGCGCCCATTCAAATTTATGCGTTATTTTTTGTATCTCAGGGAATTGCTGGCGGCGTAGCCGCTGAGCATGGTCTTTTTGTCGTTCATCACGCACCGGACCGTGAACTGATATGTGACGCCGCTTTTCAGCTTGGACGCGGCGCGGGTGTAGCTTGTCGCGGTCGTAGTCCCGATCTTATGCCAGGCACCGCCGTTCTCCCGGTAATACACCATGTACCGGCTCGCGCCCGACACCTTGTTCCACGTCACCTTGATGCCGTTGGATGCCTTGGATATCGTCACCTTCGGCGCGGCCAGATATTGCAGACTGTTGCTTGCGGCGTAGGAACTCAGCATGGTCTTTTTGTCGTTCTTCACGCACCGGACCGTGAACTGGTACGTAACGCCGGGTTTCAGGTTCGCTGCTTTCCGGGTGTAGCTGGTGGCGGCGGTGGTGCCGATCCTCTTCCAGCTTCCGCCGTTCTCCCGGTAGTACACCATGTATCGGGGCGAACCGGACACCTTGTTCCACGTCACCTTGATACCGTTGGCAGCGGCGCTGATCTTCACCTTGGGCGCGGCAAGCTGGGCGCCCGCGCCATATTGCAGGCTGTTGCTGGCGGCGTAGGAGCTCAGCATGGTCTTTTTGTCGTTCTTCACGCACCGGACTGTGAACTGATACGCGACGCCGGTTTTCAGGTTCGCCGCTTTGCGGGTGTAGCTGGTGACGGTGGTGGTGCCGATCCTCTTCCAACTTCCGCCGTTCTCCTTGTAGTACACCATGTACCGGCTCGCGCCCGACACCTTGTTCCAGCTCACCTTGATGCCGTTGGACGTCTTGGATATCGTCACCTTCGGCGCGGCGTAATAGGTGATGCTCTTGCCGTTCTTGTCATAGCTTCCGGCCTTGCCGTTCTTGTCATAGGTTTTGACCGTGAAGCTATACTCGGTGCCGCTCTTGGCGTCCTTCCAGGTGTAGCTGGTCCCGGTCACATCGTCCAGCTTAGTCCAGCTCTTGGCGTCGCCGCCCTTGTAATAGACCCGGTACTTGGCCGCGCCGGAGACCGCCTTCCAGGTGATCTTCACGCCCGTGGCAGTATTCTCCACCTTCGTGAGCTTAGGCGCGGCAAGGGGCACGCTGGGAGCCTTGCCGAGAGATTTGAACGGGTTGCCGTATTCCTTGGCGTATCTTTCCGCCGTGGAGCCGTCGTAGCCGTAAATGGTCGTTTTGGCGGGGATCGTCTCATATATCGTTTCGCTGTCGGTCGCCATCCAGGCGATCTCGCATTTCGGATTGAGGACCGTTATTTTCGTCAGGCCCTTGCACCCGTCAAAGGCGCAGGGACCGATCTCGGTCACGCTGACCGGGACCGACACGCTGGTCAGGCCGGTGCAGCCAGAGAACATAAGGAACGGGATGGATCCCAGGCCCTCGGAAAGCGTCACGCTTTTCAGGCCTGTGCAGCCCTCGAACGCCTCCTGCCCGATGCTGGTCACACTGGCCGGGATGGTCAGTTTGGTCAGTCCAGTGCAACCCTCGAATGCCCTCTCTCCAATCTCCTTTAAGCTGTTGGAAAGCGTCACATTTTTTAGGCTGGCGCAGTTTCTAAACGCCAATTCTCCAATGCTTGTCACCTTGGGCAGACTAATACTGGTCAAACTGGTACAGTCAATAAACGCCCAATCCCCGATGCTGGTCACACTGGGCAGACTGATGCTGGTCAAACCGGTACAGCCCCAAAACGCCTCTTTCCCGATGCTGGTCACACTGGCAGGGATGGTCACGCTGGTCAGGTTCTCACAATTGTAGAATATATAACCGGGTATACAGGTCACCTTGTCACCAAAGGTAACTTTTAGAGAACCGCTATTCTCACCGCAATCATTAAAGCAAGCGCTGCTCTGATTAATGCTTGCGTTGATAACAAGAGAACTGAGGGACGTACAACCGCCAAAGACTCTGTCCTTGAGAGTCTTCACACCGCTGCCGATGGTGACGCTCGTCAGCCCAGCGCAATCCTCAAACGCGCCGACTTCAATGCTCTCCACACTGTCCGGGATGGTCAGCTTGGTCAGCCCGGTGCAGCCCTCGAACGCACTGCTTCCAATACTGGTCACGCTGCCCGGAATCGTCAGACTTTTCAGCTCTGTGCAGCCCTCGAACGCGCTGCTTCCAATACTGGTCACGCTTTTTGGGATAACCACGCTGGTTATTCTGGTTTCGTCCCCGTTCCAGGGATTTCCATGATAGAAAATACCACTTGGAATGTGGGTCACCTTATTGCCGAACGTCACCGTCAGGGAAGAGCTGTTTTTTCCGGCGTCCTCAAACGCCGTGGAGTCCACCTTTTCCATATGGAAATTGATGGTAAGACTTGCAAGATCCTTCAAGTCGGAAAACGCAAATTGCTCGATGGTCTTTACCCCGCTGCCAATGGTCAGGCTGGTCAACCCACAGTACGCAAACGCAGACTTTCCAATGGTGGTGACGGAATCGGGAATTGTCAGACTCCGCAGTTCATCGCAGCTGAAAAACGCGGTCTCTCCGATCTCCTTCACACCGTTTCCAATGGAGACCTTAGCCAGCGCCTCACAGTCATCAAACGCAGACTCTCCAATGCTGACCACGCTGCCGGGGATCGTCACGCTGGTCAAGCTGTCCAGCCCGGAAAACGCTTGGCTCCCAATGCTGGTCGTGCCGTTGGAGATCGTCACACTGGTCACGCCGGTTCCAGAAAACGCCCATTCATTGATGCTTTTAACACTGGCCGGGATCGTCACGCTGGTCGCCGTGCCCTGGTACTCCAGGAGGACGCCGTTAACGATTCCAAAGTCTCCTTTCGCCTTCAGCCAGGGCGTTCCGGAAAACGCATAGGCCCCGATATTGGTCAGGCCGCTGGGGACCGTCACGCTGGTCAGGCTCTCACAGTAATAAAACGCGCTGCGCCCGATGGCGGTAACGCTCTTGGGGATCGTCACGCTGGTCAGGTCAGTCCACGCAAACGCTTGCTCGCCGATCATCGTCACACTGGCGGGGATCGTCACGTTGGTCAGAGCTGTGAACATAAATGCGCGATCACCGATAATGGTCACACTGGCGGGGATCGTCACGCTCGCCAGCGACCTACATCCATCAAACGCATACTTTCCAATGCCGGTCACGCCGTTTTTAATGTCCACTGTTTTGATCTGATCGGCGATGTCTCTCCACGGAGCAGTTGTAAGGGAGCCCAAATAATCATTCTTGGAACTATAATCATCCATATTACCAGAACCGGATATCGTGAGCGTCGTCCCGGAGAAGGACCACTTGACGCTATCCCCACATGTGCCGGAGGTAGCCGTATCCGCCACGGTCATGGGCTCGTCCTCGGCGATAGACTCCGGCTCTTCGGTGGCCTCCGGTGCCTCGGTGACCACGACGGGCTCCTCTGTGACTTCAACAGGCTCTTCCGTTGCCTCGACGGGTTCCTCTGTCGCTTCGACAGGTTCCTCTGTCACGATGGGATCCTCCGTATCGGCGGGCTCTTCCGTCGCCTCGACGGGCTCCTCTGTCTCGGCGGGCTCCTCCGTCTCGGCGGGCTCCTCCGTCTCGGTGGGTTCCTCCGTCTCGGTGGGTTCCTCCGTCCCGGTGGGTCCCTCCGTCTCGGCGGGCTCCTCCGTCTCGGTGGGCGCTTCCGTCTCGGCGGGTTCCTCCGTCTCGGTGGGCTCTTCCGTCTCGACGGGCTCTTCCGTTGTCTCGACGGGTATCTCCGTCGTGACCGGCTCCTCCTCGGCGAAGGCCGGGACGCACAGAGAGAAGAGCGTCACGATCGCCAGGAGCATACATAGACCGCGCTTTGCCATGGGTTGTGCCTTCCTTTCTTATTTGTTGTTCTTTTCACGACAGTACCGGCCCGAGGGGCGATATGCGCCCCCGGGCTTTCCTGCCGGAACAACAAAAGCGGCGCAGGGCATCTTTTCCCTACACCGCAAAAAAGGCCGCGACACATAGCCCATAACGCCCCTCTGTCTCCCACTTGTAAATGGGAAAGCAAACGGGTATAATGAGGCAGGCGCAGATAACTGCTGTGTGGGAGACCGGGATTCTCCTGCATAGGGGCTTGGGGTGTCGTTACCACTCCAAGTCCCGCCTTTGTTATTCCGTTAAAGTCATTATAGCGCGTCGCCACCTTGAATGCAAGCCGTTTTTTAGATGATATAAAGCTTCCGCCGCGGTCATCCCGCGGCGGAAGTCACATTTCTTTATTCCGTTCTATTCCAGGGTGATGCCGTAGATCAGCTCGTTCCGGGTGCCGATGACCACGGTGTTGTTGTAGACGATGGGCGTGGCCTCCATGGTGCTGTCAAATTCAAAGGTATCCAGCAGCTCGCCGGTCTTGCCGTCGAACAGGTGCATCACGCCGTTGATGGCGCTGGTGTACAGCACATAGCCGTAGCCGTCCGTGTCATAGAAGGTGACGGGGGTGGACCAGGAATAGCTGTCGGAATGGTAGGTCCACAGCTCCTCGCCGGTGTCGGTATCCAGCGCCAGCAGGTGGCCGTCGTTCAGGTTCGGATACCGGGCCATGGACACATAGAGGATGCCCTCCAGAGGGCCTGTCCCCAGCGACAGGGAGCCCTGACAGCCGCCGGACAGGTCGGTGATGGAGTGGCACTCATAGCTGTGGTGCCACACCTCCTTGCCGGTCACGGCGTCGATCTTCCACACCGGTATCTCCGCCGTGGCGGAGCTGCGCCAGCCGTTGTGGAAGGACGTGCTCATGTAAATGTACGGGTGTCCTGTCTCGTCCAGCTCCATCACGCCGGTGCAGTTGGTGTCGTCCAGGCAGTCGAAGCGCCACTCGATCTCCAGGGTGTTCAGATCGATGCACAGAAAGCTGGCGCCGTTGTCCGCGATGAACAGATGCCCCCGCCAGGCCAGGGCGCTGTCCTCCATGCCGTAGTACCACTTCTCTCCCGTCTTGGAACGATAGGTGAATTTGACCTCCTCCGGATGCACCTCGATGGTGCCCGCCGCCGGGTCGTAGTAGCTGTTCAGGTCGATGAGGTACAGCACGCCGTTCTCGCCGGGATAGATGAGCTGGTCGGTCTCCGCGTCCAGCAGCGGCGCGCTGTCCCAGGCGGACCAGCCTCGGGGGGCGAAGCTGTCGCCGTTGCCGGTGGTGTACAGCACCTCCCCGTCGATCAGGCTCACCACCATGATCCGGGGCGTTCCGTCGCCCTGCACGCCGCCGCCCAGATACATCAGCGGATAGCCCCTGGGGTCCAGAGAACCCGCGCCCTTGAAGGGATAGCCCAGATACAGGCTGTCACGGGTCTCCTGTCCGGTCTCCATGTCGATGAAATATACCCGCCCGGCCAGCGTGGCGTAGACCACCTCCACCAGGTCCTCCTTCTGCTTGGCCCAGTCGCGCATGTTCATGATCTGCTTCGTCTCCTGGGGCCACTTGACGGCCAGAGGCTGGCCTGTCCAGCCGCTGCCGCCCCAACCGGCCAGAGAGCCGGTCTTGACGGTCCAGTAGTCCCCGAAGCCCGCCGTGTTCAGCGCCGCGACGCCATAGCTGGAGGTGTTGCGGAAATTGTTGCCCCGGAAGGTGACGATGCCCTCCATCTGGGTATAATCATCAGGACCGAGAAAATCAATGGTATGGTCGCTGTCGGCGCGGTAGCCGTCCGTCTCCTCCCCGTCCACCATGTATCTGGTCTCGGTGATATTGTCGCTGGCATGCCGTTCCGGCTCAAACCCCGGCAGGGCCGTGGGCGCCGGAACGACCGTCGGGACCGCGGAGGCCCCCGGCTCCGCCTGCCCCTCCGCGGCCTCCCCGCCGGAGGCCTGGTCGGACAGGACCACGCCCGCCGGTACGGCCGCCTCGTCCTTCGCCCCGCGCACCACGCCCCGGACCAGGACCGCCAGACATATCAGCAGGCCCAAAAGCACGGCGCCCTGCGGCAGCAGCTTACGCAGATCTTTTCCGCTCACTTTCCATCCCTTCATTTCTCATTCTGTAAAATGGATGTGGTCGTTGATATGGTCGATGCAGAAGCAGTGATAGCCCGCACAGCGGCTGCAATAGCGGAACTCCAGGTCCGGATAGTCCCGGTCGGTCCGGCCGCAGACGGCGCATTTGCGGGTATAGCCCTGGGCCTGCTGCTGGGCCTGGGTCTTTTTGGCCGCCTGCTTGAACTGGATGGTCCTGGCCCGCTGCCGGGCCCGGCCCTTCACGCGGGACGGCCGGAGCATGTCGAACAGCCACTCGCCGCAGAACAGCAGGTAGTTGCCCACCGCCACCACCGGGATCAGCGCCAGCCCCAGAGCAAAGGTGAACATGACCCCACGGGCCCCGGAGGTCAGTATCCGGAGGAAGTCCACCACGAACAGCGCCACATCCGCCCAGGCCAGCCACTTCATCTTCACCGGGATGAAGAAAAACAACAGCACCATCTGGTCCGGCCACAGGGTGGCGAAGGCGAAAAACAGGCTCATGTTGAGGTAGTAGCCCGACGCCACCGGCACAGGCAGCCCGGTGATCCAGTAGTAGATCAGGGAATACAGGCATGTGAGCGCCATGCCCGTGAGATAATAGATGGTGAACCGGCCTGTCCCCCAGGCGTTCTCCAGACTGGAGCCGATGAAATAATAAAAGTAAAGAGAGATGGCCAGCCACAGGAGCCCGCTGGTGTTGGGCACGAACACGAACGTGACCAGCCGCCAGACCTGGCCCCGGCAGAACAGGGTCGGATCGAAGCTCAAAAGGCCCATAAACGTCCCTGTCCGGTCCATCATGGCGATCAGATAGACCAAAATGTTGCCGCCTACGATGTATAGCATCAGCCGGGGGATGCCAAACCGGGGATGGTTCCAGCAGAACCGGTCGATCTTCTGATTCAGGCTCTTCAAATATATCACCTCTATCCAATCATACCCTTTTTTGCCGCCAAAGTCCACATAAATTTGTTTCGCTCCATTTCCCGACGGCGTTTTTTCACCAAACGCCAAATTATGTCTTCCAAATCGGAAAGGTTTGTGGTATAGTACAATCTGTATGAATATGTCGGAAGAAAACATAATAGAGGGGAAAAACGCGGTAACGGAGGCCATCCGTGCCGGGAGGCCGCTGGACAAGGTGTTCATCGTCCGGGGCATCGCCGACAGGACGCTGGCCTTCATCGCGTCCAGCGCCAGGAGCGCCGGGGTGGCGGTGACGGAGTGCGACCGGCGGAAGCTGGACGCTATGAGCCTGACCGGCTCCCATCAGGGCGTGATCGCCGTGGCCGCCGCCAGGGAATACTGCGCCCTTCAGGATATTCTGGACCGGGCGGAAGCGCTGGGACAGGCCCCCTTCGTGGTGGTCTGCGACGGCATCGAGGACCCCCGGAACCTGGGCGCCATCATCCGCTGCGCCGAGTGCGCCGGGGCCCACGGCGTGGTCATCCCCAAGCACCGCAGCGCCGGTATCACCGCCGCTGCGGACAAGGCCAGCGCCGGTGCGGCGGAGCACATGCTCATCGCGCGGGTGCCCAATCTGACCGCCGCCCTCCAGAGCATGAAGGACCGGGGCCTGTGGATATACGGCGCGGAGGCAGGCGGAGACAGCGAGCTCTGGAAGACCGATATGAAGGGCCCCGTCTGTCTTGTGATCGGCTCGGAGGGCGCGGGGATGAGCCGCCTCGTGCGGGAAAGCTGCGACTTTGTCATGAACATCCCCCTGATGGGGAAGGTCAACTCCCTGAACGCCGCCGCCGCCGCCGCCGTCCTACTGTACGAGATCGTCAGGCAGCGCCATGAGTGAGCATTATCTGGACAATCTGCTGCCGGACTTTGGAGAGTACTCTCTGGAATCCGTGCTGGATGAATACCGCAGACGCGCCGCGGCCCCCGCGGCGCCTGCCGCGCCGTCCGGCGAGCCCGCCCGGTCCGAGTCCCCCTCCGCCGCAGCGGAGGCCATTGCCCAGCGCTCCCGGCAGATCGTGCTGGAGGCCCTGGGCGAGGCGCTCAGCCAGCGGCGTCAGTCCCAGGAGCCCGCATCCGAGCCGACCGTCCCCGCCGACGGGCCGGACCGGGAGCCGGACCTCGGTCCCGTGCGTGCGTCCGCCCCGGAGCCGTCGCCGGATCAGGCGGAAACGCCGGACCAGACGCCCGTCCGGGAGGACCCGCCCGCGGACGAACAGGAGCAGCCGCGGCCCAAGCGCCGCTTTCAGATATCCCCCGACGGCATCATCACCCTGGATCTGGACATCCCCGTGCCGGAGGAGCCGGAGGAAGAGCTTCCCCCGGAGCCGGAAGAGGACGGGGAGGACGTCCCCCCGCAGACGGAGGAGCCGGAGGAGGATGGCGCTTCCCGAAGAGCCGGTCTGTTCCGCCGCCGGGACACGGGTCCCGCTCAGGACGGCCAGGAGGAGCGGCAGAGCCCCGTCGACCGGTTTTTGATGCCGCTGGTCCGTCTGGCGGCCACCCGGATCGCCATGCGGCAGATGCAGAAGGCGGAGGCCGCCAACTGGCCCGACCCGGTGGAATACCGGGAGACGGAGGAGCTGCCCCCCAAACGGGCCGCCAAATTCTATGGCCGACAGCTCCCGCCCCTGCGTTTCCGGTGCCGGGTGTGTCTGTTTCTGTGCGTGACGCTGGCGTGGATCTGCCTGGGCTTCCCCATGGCCGGTATACTGGGCCGCAGCACCGCCGTACAGGCGGGCGTGTCCCTGGTGCTGCTGCTCAGCGTGATGATGACCGCGCTGGACGTCATGGCGGCCGGCATGCGGCAGCTTTTTGATCTGCGTCCCGGCTGCGAGGCGCTGGCCGCGCTGGCGGCCATTATGAGCTGCGTGGACGCGGCCACGGTCGTGGCCGGGTACAGCAGCTATCTGCCCTTCTGCGCCGTAGGCGCCTTTTCGCTGGGCGCGGCGCTGTGGGGCGAGAAGCTGAACTGCCTGGCGCGGGCCCGGACCATGCGCGCCGCCGCCATCAGCAAGACGCCCGCCGCCATGACCGCCGAGGAGACCGGCCGGGGCGGCCGGTACATCTGCCGCGCCCAGCGGTCCGTCGACGGCATCGTACGCCGCAGCGAGCAGCCGGACTTCTGTCAGGACGTTTACGCCACCGCCTCGCCCATTCTGCTGGTCGTGTCCGTGGCGCTGGCCGCCGGTGCGTCCGTAAACGGCCAGGGCGCCTGTTTCCTGCACACGCTGTCGGCTCTTTTGAGCGTGAGCGCCTCCTTTACCGCGTTCCTCAGCTTCCCCCTGCCCTACTCCATGATCGCCCGGAAGCTCCAGAGCTCCGGCGCCGCCATCGTGGGCTACGCCGGGTGCGCCGACATCGGCCGGGCCCGCCGGGTGGTCATCTCCGACAGCGACCTGTTCCCCCCCGGCACCATGAAGCTCAGCGGCATCAATATCCTGGAGGGCGCCTTTGTGGACAAGGTCATCTCCTGCACCGCAAGTCTGCTTCTGGCCTCCGGCAGCGGCGTGTCCGGGGTGTTCATGGAGCTGGTCACCCGCCGGGGCTACTCGTCCGTGACGCCGGAGGAGTTCCGCTGCCACGAGGGCGGCGGCCTGTCCGCACGGGTGAACGGCGAGCAGGTGCTGGTGGGGTCCGTGGGGTTCATGAATCTGATGGGCATACGCCTGCCCCAGAACATGAACGTGAAAAATGCCGTATGCACCGCCATCAGCGGAGAGCTGGTGGGCGTGTTCACCCTGGAATATATCCCCGTCAGCAGCGTGCAGGAGGCGCTGGTGACGCTCCTGCAGGGGCGTACCCAGCCCGTCTTCGCCATCCGGGACTTCAACATCACCCCCCTGATGATCCGGCAGCTTTTCCGCATGCCCACGGACAACTTCAACTTCCCCACCTTCCGGGACCGCTACCGGCTGGCCAACTCCGCCGTCAATACCGGCTCCCCCGTGGCGGCGGTCCTGTCCCGGGGCGGTATGGGGCCGCTGGTGGACGCGGCCGAGTCCGGCCGGAAGCTCTACGGCGCATGCCGCCTCGGCACATTCATCTCCCTGGCCGGTACCGTTGTGGGCATGATCACCATGTTCCTGCTGTGCCGCGCCGGAGCCTTTGACACCGCCAACGCGGGCAACGTGCTGAGCTATATGTGCCTGTGGGCCCTGCCCGTGCTGTTTTTGGCCTACGGCCAGAGCCGGTGACGGAAAATAATTTAATTGTATGTATTGCCAAGATTTTGCCAATCGTGTATAATATTTGTTTGGATGATATTTTAGCTTTTCAATACATGTCTTGTTAAGGAGAGGACCTATGAGCTACGAACTGAAGAACATCCGCAACATCGCCCTGCTGGGCCACGGCGGAAACGGCAAGACCTCCTTCGCCGAGAATATGCTGTCCGTCGCGGGCATGACCGACCGCCAGGGCAGGATCACCGACGGCAACACCGTCTCCGACTTCGACCCGGAGGAGATCCGCCGCCAGATCAGCATCTCCGCCGCCACCATGAACCTGAAATGGGGCAATTACAAGATCAACATCATCGACACGCCGGGATTTTTTGATTTCGTCGGCGAGGTCTATCAGGCCCTGCGCGCGGCTGATATCGGCGTCATCTGCGTGGCCGCCAAGGACGGCGTGAACGTGGGCGCGGAAAAGAGCTGGAAGTACCTGCGCGACGCGGGCAAGCCCCGGGCCATCTACGTGTCCAAGCTGGACGAGGAGCACGCCGACTTTGACAAGACCTTCGACGGTCTGCGCGAGCGCTTCGGCAACTCCGTCTGCGCCATGACCGCCCCCATCAAGGACGGGGACAAGTACGTGGGCGTGGTGGACGTCGTCACCCGCAAGGCGTATAAGATGGACGGCAAAAAGCGCGTGGAGATTCCCGTGCCCGACGCCATGAGCGGCCGTCTGGACGAGTTGTATACGGAGCTGGCCGAGTCCGCCGCCGAGACCAGCGAGGAGCTGATGGAGAAGTACTTCGAGACCATGGAGCTGTCCCCGGAGGAGATCTCCGGCGCGCTGAGCACCGGCGTGGCCGACGGCGCCATCTGCCCCGTGTACTGCGGCAGCGCCTTTACCGGCATGGGCACCCAGATCTTCCTGGACGCCGTGGGCGCGGTGTTCCCCGCTCCCGCCGAGGGCGGAAAGAGCTGCGACCCCAACGGTCCGGCCAAGGCCATCGTCTACAAGACCGTGTCCGACCAGTTCGGCAAGTTCTCCCTGTTCAAGGTCGTCTCCGGCAAGGTGACCGCCGACATGACCCTGACCAACGCCCGCAGCGGCGCCCAGGAGAAGCTTGGCCACATCTACTCCATGCAGGGCAAGAAGAACACCGAGGTGACCGAGATCGCCTGCGGCGACATCGGCGCGGTGTCGAAGCTCTCCGACACCCGGACCGGCGACACGCTCTGCGCCGCCGGTGCGGTGGAGGCCCTGCCCGGCATCGCCTTCGACGTCCCCTGCTACCAGATGGCCATCGCCCCCAAGGTAAAGGGTCAGGACGACAAGGTGGCCCAGGGTCTGGCCCGTCTGGCCGAGGAGGACCCGGCCTTCACCGTCACCCTGAACGCCGAGACCCACCAGCAGGTGGTGGCCGGCGCCGGCGATATGCACATCGACGTGCT
>CANRDC010000062.1 GCA_947629245.1 uncultured Oscillospiraceae bacterium
ATCAACCGCTTCAAGGGCCTGGGCGAGATGGACCCCCACGAGCTGTGGGAGACCACCATGGACCCGGAAAAGCGCACGCTGCGGCGCATCACCCTGGAGGACGCCGTGGCCGCCGACCAGATCTTCACCGTTCTCATGGGCGAAGAGGTGGAACCCCGGAAGCAGTGGATCGAGGAAAACGCCAAATACGCCGTCAATCTGGATTACTGAGGAGGTGACGCACAATGGCACACAACAGAGACTATAAGCCCGAGGACATCGCGTTCCCCGAGCAGCATATCGTGGAGAGCGAGCTGGTCCGGGAGATGCAGAAGAGCTACCGGGAATACGCCATGAGCGTCATCGTGGGCCGGGCCCTGCCCGACGTGCGGGACGGCCTGAAGCCCGTGCACCGGCGCATCCTCTACTCCATGTATGAGACGGGCCTTACCAGCGACAAGCCCTTCAAAAAATCCGCCACCTGCGTGGGCGAAGTGCTGGGCCACTACCACCCCCACGGGGACGCGTCGGTCTACGACGCCATGGTCCGCATGGCCCAGGACTTCTCCCTGCGCTATCCCCTGGTGGACGGCCACGGCAACTTCGGCGACGTGGACGGCAATCCGCCCGCCGCCTACCGATACACCGAGGCCCGCATGTCCAAGATCTGCAACGAGATGCTCCGGGACATCGACAAGGATACGGTGGACTGGGACCCCAACTTCGACGAATCCATCCAGGAGCCCCGCGTGCTGCCCAGCCGGTTCCCCAATTTGTTGGTCAACGGCTCCAGCGGCATCGCCGTGGGCATGGCTACCAGCATCCCGCCCCACAACCTGACCGAGGTCATCAACGCCACGATCTGCGTGCTGGATGATCCCGACGCGGGCCTTTCCGAGCTCATGGAGCACATCCAGGGGCCGGATTTTCCCACCAAGGGCATCATCATGGGCCGCTCGGGCATCCGCCAGGCGTACGCCACCGGCCGGGGCCGGATCACCGTCCGGGCCCGCACAGACTTTGAGGAATACGGCCGTGACCACCGGACCCGCATCGTCGTCACCGAGCTTCCCTACCAGGTCAACAAAAAGCAGCTTATCAAGAACATATCCGACCAGGTGAAGGACAAGCGCCTGGAGGGCATTTCCGACCTGCGGGACGAGACGGACCGCAACGGCATGCGCATCGTCATCGAGCTGAAGCGGGACGCCAATCCCCAGGTGGTGCTCAACCGCCTGTTCGCCCAGACGGCGCTCCAGTCCACCTTCTCCATCATCATGCTGGCCCTGGTGGACGACCAGAAGCAGCCCAAGATCCTCTCCCTGCGCCACATTCTGGACGAGTACATCGCCTATCAGGAGCAGATCATCGTCCGCCGGACGGAGTACGACCTGCGCAAGGCCCGGGAGCGGGCCCACCTGTTGGAGGGCCTTCTCATCGCCCAGGACAACATCGACGAGGTCATCCGCATCATCCGCTCCAGCTACGACAACGCCAAGCAGCGGCTCATGGAGCGCTTCGGCCTGGACGACGTACAGGCCCAGGCCATCTGTGACATGCGGCTCATCGCCCTGCAGGGCCTGAACCGGGAGAAGCTGGAGGCGGAGTATAAGGACCTGGAGGAGAAGATCGCCTACTACGAAAAGCTCCTCGCCAGCGACGAGATGCTCCGGGGCGTGCTGAAGGACGAGCTCATCGCCATCCGGGACAAGTACGGCGACAAGCGTCTCACCGAGATCCAGGACGTGGTGGGGGAGATCGACGCCGAGGACCTGATCCCGGAGGAGGAGTGCGTCTACACCATGAGCCACAACGGCTACATCAAGCGCCTGCCTGCCAGCGAATACCGGGCCCAGAACCGGGGCGGCAAGGGCATCCGGGCCATGGCCACCCGGGAGGAGGACTATGTGGAGACGGTGTTCACCGCCTCCAGCCACGACTCCATCCTGTTTTTCACCTCCCGCGGCCGGGTCTACAGCCGCAAGGGCTATCTGATCCCCGAGGCCAGCCGGACCAGCCGGGGCTCGGCCATCGTGAACTTCGTGCCGGTGGAGCCCGGGGAGAAGGTCCAGGCCATGCTCCACATCCGGGGCATGGCGCCGGGCAAGTACGTCTTCTTCACCACCGCCCAGGGCACCGTCAAGCGCCTGGCGCTGACGGAGCTGAAAAATATCCGCAGCGTGGGCATCCGGGCCCTGACCCTGGATGAGGGGGACGAGATTGTCTCCGTGTGCCTCACCGACGGGGACCAGAACATCCTCATCGCCACCGCGGACGGCGCGGCCATCTGCTTCAACGAAAACGACGTGCGCGCCATGGGCCGCACGGCCATGGGCGTGCGGGGCATCAAGCTGCGCGCCGGCGACCGGGTCGTGGGCGCGGAGGCGGTGCGTGCCGGCGACATGGTGCTGTCCGTCACCGCGGGCGGCTACGGCAAGCGCACCCCCGCGACGGAGTATCTCCGGGGCGGCGAGGCCCAGGGCCGTGGCGGCTACGGCATGAAGAACTATAAGGTCACGGAGAAGACCGGGCCGGTGGTGGCCATGAAGCTGGTCACCGGCCAGGAGGACATCCTGCTGGTGTCCGACGACGGCACCATCCTGCGCACCGACGCGGGGGCCATCTCCGTCTACGGCCGGTCCACCCAGGGCGTGCGCCTGATGCGGGTGGCGGACGGCAGCCGGATCATCTCTATCGCCTGCACCGACAAACAGGCGGAGGAGGACGACGCTCCCGCCGACGCGCCGGAAGCATGAAGGAAGTGACCGTGTACACCGACGGGGCCTGTTCGGGCAATCCGGGCCCCGGCGGCTGGGCCGCCATATTGCGCTACGGTGCGGCGGAAAAGGAGCTCACCGGCGGCGAGCGGGACACCACCAACAACCGCATGGAGCTCACCGGCGTGATCCGGGCCCTGGAGGCGCTGAAGGAGCCCTGCGCCGTAACAGTGTACACCGACAGCCAGTATATTTCCCGGGCAATCACGGAGGGCTGGCTGAAAAAGTGGAAGGCCGCGGGCTTCACCAAAAAGGGCGGTCTGAAAAACGCGGAGCTGTGGCGGGCGCTGGACGCGCTGCTGCAAAAGCATACCGTAACGTTCCATTGGGTCAAGGGCCACGCGGACAACGCTTTCAACAACCGCTGCGACGCGCTGGCCGTGGCCCAGCGGGACAAATACGCGAGCCGATGATGACCCGCGCGCCAAAGATGCCGCCCGCCCGGCCCTATAAGGGACAGAGCCTGATCGCTTCACTGGACGACTATACCGCCGTGGACATCGAGACCACGGGCCTGAGCCCCCGGTACAGCGCCATCATCGAACTGGGGGCCATCAAGGTCCGGGGCGGCCGGGTCCGGGACGAGGCGAGCCTGCTGGTGAATCCGGGCTTCGACCTGCCGCCGGGCATCACGGCGCTGACCGGCATCACCGACGATATGCTCTGGACGGCGCCCTCCATCGGGGATGTGCTGGAGTACTTTCTGGACTTCATAGGATCCGACGTGATCTTGGGCCACAACGTCAATTTCGATATCAACTTCATCTACGACAAGGCCCTGCGGCTGGGCCTGCCGCCGGTGGGAAACGATTTTGTGGACACCATGCGCCTGTCCCGGCGGCTATACCCCCAGTATGCGCACCACCGGCTCAGCGACCTGTGCGAGCGTCTGGGCGTGGCGCCGGACACGGCCCACCGGGCCCTGGCCGACTGTTACACGGCCTCGGACTGCTACGAGATCATGAAGCTGGAAATGTAAAGAGAAAGAGTCCCCGTGCAAGAGGGGCATAGAAGGTCACCGCCAGACCAAATGCCTCCCCTGTGTAAGGGGAGGTGCCGAGCGACAGCGAGGCGGAGGGGTTGCTTGATAGAGATGTACGTCTAACGCGCCTGGTCTATCAAGCAATCCCCCAGTCAGCGCCTTCGGCGCTGCCAGCCCCCTTTGCACAAGGGGGCCTTTTCCATATGGAAAGACCGGCTGCAAGCTTTGCAGCCGGTCCGCTTATGTTCTGTTGTTCCGTCAGCCCATCGCATACAGCGCCGCGCCAAGCATACCGGCGTCGCTGCCCAGGGTGGCCAGGCGGATCTCGGTGCCCAGGCAGGCGTGGAAGGCATAGCGGTCAAAGGCGTCCTGGACCTTCAGCCGGAAGTAATCCCCCGCCTGGGCCACGCCGCCGCCCAGGACCACCGCCTCCGGGTCGATGATGGCGCAGGCGCCAGCGATGCCCCGGCCCAGCACGTCGCAGGCCCGGTCCACCACCGCCTCCAGCGCCTCGTCCCCGGCCGCGGCTGCGTCCACGATCTGCTTGCAGGTCAGCCCCGGATAGCCCGCCAGAGCCGCCAGGCGGCTGATGCCCGTGGCGCTGGCGTAGGTCTCCAGACAGCCGTGGTGGCCGCAGGTACAGGCCGCCGCCTGGTCCTCCGGGTCTATGCACAGGTGGCCGATCTCCCCGGCGGAGCCCCGTGCGCCCACCCGCACAGCCCCGTCCAGGATCACCCCGGCTCCCACGCCGGTGCCCAGAGCCACGAACAGGATGCTCTCAAAGCCCTTGCCGCCCCCCAGCCGCTGCTCGGCCAGGGCTGCGGCGTTGGCGTCGTTCAGCACCCGGCAGGGGATGCCGGTCAGGGTGGTGAACTCCTCCGTGGGACGGCAGACGCCCCAGCCCAGATTCACGCACTTGTTCACCGTGCCGTCCGGCAGCACCGCCCCAGGCACCGCCAGAGCCGCCCCCGCCGCGGGTCCGGGCAGGCTCCGGACGATGTCCGGCAGGATGTTCCGGCCGTTGTCCGAGGTGTCCGTGGGCACGCTCCACTTGTCCAGCACCGCGCCGTTTTCCACCAGACCGATCTTCACCGTGGTCCCGCCGATGTCGATGCCGTAATACCGTTCATTTTCCATAAGTCATCACCGCCGTCTGCGCGGGTGTGTCCGCGCCAAGTTCAAAGGTGTCGCTGTCATAAAACCGCACGTTATCGCAAAGACTGGTAAAGGCGTCCAGCGTACCGATCACGTCGTAGCCCATGCCGCCCAGCCGGTAGTGCATGGGGATCACCACACGGGGGCCGATGGCGTCCGCCACGGCCTTGGCCTGGGCAGCGTCCACGGTAAAGTGCCCGCCCACCGGCAGCAGAAGCGCGTCTGCGCCCTTGAGCGCCGCCAGGGTCTTTTCGTTGGGCATGTGCCCCAGGTCCCCCAGATGGACCGCCCGGAGCCCCTCGCCGTGCAGCACGTGGATGGTATTTTTGCCCCGCAGGAGCCCCCTCTTGTCGTCGTGGTAGCACGCGAACGTCTCCACGGTCAGGGGAAAGGGCCTTCCGGTGAGCGTCACCAGCTCTTTGGCGTTGTGGTCGGCGTGCCCGTGGGAGCAGAATACCGCGTCCGCCGTGACCCGAAGGGGCGCCAGCCCCGGCACGCTCCCGTCCTGATAGGGGTCGAACACGGCGGAATACCCCTCCGCCTCGACGAGAAAGCAGCTGTGGCCCAGCCATTTCAGTTTCATGATCCGTCACCTCGATCCATAGTGCCTCCATTATAACAACATTTGGCGGAT
Source organism: uncultured Oscillospiraceae bacterium (assembly GCA_947629245.1). Classification (GTDB taxonomy): domain Bacteria; phylum Bacillota; class Clostridia; order Oscillospirales; family Oscillospiraceae; genus CAJOIG01. The sequence continues at coordinate 5,528 of CANRDC010000062.1, forward strand.
TTGTCACCATATATCCGCCGCGAATGAGGCGAAACACTGTACAATTTGACAGAAGTATGGTATAATGATGCATCTTGAAATATTTTCCAATTCTATGGGAGGTGCGCCCATGAGCCTGATGACGGCGGCCCGGTGCCGGATGGCCCAGGTCTTTGTGCGTCTGGGGAGAAAGCTCCACCCGGCCCGGAAGCAGCATCTGGAGACCGGAGCGGGGGCGGTATTCGCCGTGGGGCAGCTCCTGCGGGACCGGCGGCTGCGGAAGCCCATGGTGGTGATCGGCGCCGGGGAGGAACTGACCCGGCTCAAGCTGCTGCACGCGTTGGACGACGACGCGGTGGAATACGCGGTCTGGGACGAGCTGCCGGACATGCCCACGGCGGATGACGGGGAGCGGATCAGTCTCGCCTGGCAGAGCGAGGGCTGCGACTGCTTCATCGCTCTGGGCAGCGGCATGGTGCTGGATGTGACGAAGGCCGCGGCGGCCCGATGCGTGTGCCCGAGCCGGTCCATCATGGGCATGGTGGGCGTGCGGCACGTGCACCGGCGGCGTCTGCCCCTGGTGATCGCGGCGCCCACGGCGGCGGGGTCCGGGGCGGAATCCATGGGCGCGGCGGTGCTGGCCGACAAGGCGCGGAACATCTTTGTGATCGAGGACGAGGCGCTCATGCCGGGCGTGGCGGTGCTGGACCCGGAGCTTTTGGCGGACACGCCCCGGGACAAGGTGGCGGACGCGGGGCTGGACGGCCTGTGCCGGGCGGTGGAGGCGTTCCTCGCGGCCTCCCAAGGAGACGGCCGGACGAAAAAGCAGGCGGCGGAGGCCGTGGAATATCTGTTCGCCTGTCTGGAGCCCTGCTGGAACAGCGGCGGCACGGTCAAGGAGCGGGCGGATCTGCTGGCCGCGTCCCGGATGGCGGGCTGGGCGGCCTCCGCGGTAGGCGGCGGCTACGCCAGGGCCCTGATCCGGGCAGCCCAGACCGTGTGCGGGCTGGATCTCCGCACGGCCTGCGGCGTGATCCTGCCCGCAGTGCTGGAAAAATATGGCGGAAACGCCACGGAGCAGCTCTCGCTGCTGGCGGTGCTGGCGGATGTGGCGGAGGACGGCAGCCGGGAGGAGCGGGCCGCGGCGCTGATCGACCGCATCCGCGCCACTGTGTTCCGGCTGGGTCTGCCGGACGCGCTGGAGGGCGTCACGGCGGACCAGGCGGCGGAGATCGCCGATATGGCGGCGGCCACCGCCAACCCCCGGTATATCAGCCCGGTGGTCTGGACGGCGGAGGAGTGCCTGGACCTGGTGCTGGGCGTGTGCGCGCCGGACGCGGAGACGTAAGGTCCGCCATGCATTTTGTGCAGGCAAAGGGCATCCTGTCCGCCCAAAACGGGATCAACGTCTACCGTGGCTGCACCCATGGGTGCGTCTACTGCGACAGCCGTTCCGACTGCTATCAGATGGACCACGCCTTTGAGGACGTGGAGGTAAAGGAAAACGCCGCGGAGCTGCTGGAGGCGGCCCTGCGGCGTAAGCGCGCCCGGTGCATTATTGGAACGGGCGCCATGTGCGACCCGTATATGCACTGTGAAAGCGAGCTTGGCCTGACCCGCCGCTGCCTGGAGGTCATCGACCGGTACGGCTTCGGCGTGGCGGTGCAGACCAAGTCCGACCGGGTCCTGCGGGACATGGACCTTTTCCGGAGCATCCATGAAAAGGCAAAATGCGTGGTGCAGATGACCCTGACCACCTTTGACGAGGACCTGTGCCGGATCGTGGAGCCACACGTATGTACCACCCACCGGCGGTACCAGGTCCTGAAGGCGTTCCAGCGGGAGGGTATCCCCACGGTGGTGTGGCTGACGCCGCTGCTGCCCTACATCAACGACAAGCAGGAGAATGTCCGGGGCGTCCTGGACTACTGCTTCGACGCGGGGGTGAAGGGCGTGCTCACCTTCGGCCAGGGGGGCATGACCCTCCGGTCCGGTGACCGGGAGTACTATTACGCCGCCCTGGACCGGCATTTCCCCGGCCTGAAAGCAAAATATATGGAAAAATTTGGATATTCCTACGAGATACCCTCGCCCAACGGTCCGGCGCTGATGGGGCTGGTCCATGAGGCGTGCGAGGCCCACGGGGTGATGCACGAGCCGGAGGCGATCTTCGCGTATCTGCGGGAATTTCCGTCAAAATACGAACAATTGAAAATGGATATATGAAGAGGGCGCGTCGTGAGACGCGCCCTGAATTTATGCCGGTTTTTACTTGCTGGGGACCAGTACGGTCTTGCCGCCCATGTAGGGCTGCAGGGCGGCGGGGATGGTGACGGAGCCGTCGGCCTGCAGGTGGTTTTCCAGGAAGGCAATGAGCATCCGGGGCGGGGCCACCACGGTGTTGTTGAGGGTGTGGGCCAGATACAGCTTTCCGTCGGCGCCCCGGACCCGGATGCGCAGGCGGCGGGCCTGGGCGTCGCCCAGGTTGGAGCAGGAGCAGACCTCGAAATACTTCTGCTGCCGGGGGCTCCAGGCCTCGATGTCGCAGCTTTTCACCTTCAGGTCCGCCAGGTCCCCGGAGCAGCACTCCAGCTGCCGGACCGGGATGTCCAGGGAGCGGAACAGCTCCACGGAATAGCGCCACATCTTCTCGTACCAGTCCATGCTCTCCTCGGGGCGGCAGACCACGATCATCTCCTGCTTCTCGAACTGGTGGATGCGGTACACGCCCCGCTCCTCGATGCCGTGGGCGCCCTTTTCCTTCCGGAAGCAGGGGGAATAGCTGGTGTAGGTGATGGGCAGCTCCTTTTCGTCGATGATCTGGTCGATGAAGGAGCCGATCATGGAGTGCTCGCTGGTGCCGATCAGATACAGGTCCTCCCCCTCGATCTTGTACATCATGGCGTCCATCTCCGCGAAGGACATGACGCCGTTGACCACGGCGGAGCGGATCATGAAGGGCGGGATGTGGTACACAAATCCCTTGTCGATCATGAAGTCCCTGGCGTAGGCCAGCACGGCGGAGTGGAGCCGGGCGATGTCGCCCTTCAGGTAATAAAACCCGTTGCCCGCCACCCGGCGGGCGGCGTCCAGATCCAGGCCGTTGAACCGCTCCATGATGTCCGTGTGATAGGGCACCTCAAAATCCGGCACCACCGGCTCCCCGAACCGGGCCAGCTCCACGTTATGGCTGTCGTCCGGGCCGACGGGAACGGAGGGGTCGATGATGTTGGGGATGACCATGAGCTTTTCGGTCAGGGCCTTCTCCAGCTCCGGCTCCTGCTTTTCCAGCTCCGCCAGCCGGGCGGCCTGGGCGGCCACCTGGGCTTTTACCTTTTCGGCCTCCTCCTTTTTGGAGGGGTCCTTTTTGGCCTGGCCCATGAGCATGCCGATCTGCTTGGACAGGGTGTTGCGGTTGGCCCGCAGGCCGTCCGCCTCAGTTTTGGCGGCCCGGAGCGCTTTGTCCAGCTCCAGGATCTCGTCCACCAGCGGCAGCTTGGCGTCCTGAAATTTCTTTTTGATGTTCTCCTTCACGGCGTCGGGATTTTCCCGCACGAATCGGATATCCAGCATAGCTATTTTCCCGTCCTTCTATTTTTTCAGCTTGAACAGCGCCTGCAGCAGGGCTTCCCTGTCGTCCGCGCCGTAGTATTCCAGCTCGATGCGGCCCTTTTTCCGGCCGTCCACGATATGTACCTTCCGCCCCAGGGCCTCCCCCAGCTGGGCGCTCACATGGGCCGCGTAATCCACCTCCGGCGCGGCTTTTTTCGCCTTGGGAGTCCGCAGCAGCGTGGCGGCCAGCGCCTCCGTCTGCCGGACGGACAGGCCCTTTTCCAGCACCTGCTTTGCCGCCTCCAGCTGCAGGGCGGTGTTCTCGATGGGCAGCAGCGCTCTGGCGTGACCTGTGGTCAGTTGTCCCTTTTCCACCATCCGCGCCACGTCGGGCTGCAGGTTCAAAAGCCGCAGGGCGTTGGCCACGGCGGGGCGGCTCTTGCCCACGCTCTGGCTCACGGCCTCCTGGGTCAGGCCGTAGTCCTCCATCAGGGCCCGATAGCCCTTGGCCTCCTCCAGGGGGTTCAGGTCCTCCCGCTGGAGGTTTTCCACCAGCGCCAGCTCCTGGGCCTTCCGGTCGTCCGCCTCCACCACCAGCACCGGCACCTCGGTAAGCCCGGCCAGCCGCGCCGCCCGCCAGCGCCGTTCTCCGGCGATGATCTGGTAGTACCCGGAATCCAGCTTCCGCACGGTGATGGGCTGCAGGAGCCCGTGCTGGGCGATGGAATCCGCCAGCTCCTGCAAAATGGTCTCGTCAAACGTCGTCCTGGGCTGGCCCGCCCTGGGCTCCACCTTGCTGACGGGCAGCATCGTCGGCGCGGGCTCCTCGGCGGACTGCCGTTCCGCCGCCGGAGCCGCCTCCTGGAACAGTGCGCCCAGGCCGGTGCCCAGGCCGTATGCTTTCTTCTTTGCCATGGCGTTCACCTCATATGTCGATGGTGTGGTTATGCCGGAAAAATTCGATGGCCAGCCGGTCGTAGGCGTCCGCGCCCTTGGACAGGCGGCTGTAGGCGCTGACGGGCTTGCCGTGGCTGGGGGCCTCCGCGATCCGCACATTTCTCGGTATCACGGTCCGGTACACAGCCTTGCCGAAGTACTTGTCCACCTCCTGGGCCACCTGGCCGGAGAAGGACAGGCGCTTGTCGTACATGGTCAGCACGATGCCCTCGATCTTCAAATTTGGGTTGACCCGGCTCTTGGTCAGGCGCATGGAGGTCATCAGGTCGGTCAGGCCCTCCATGGCGTAAAACTCGCACTGCATGGGGATCAGCACCGTGTCCGCCGCGGCCAGGGCGTTCAGCGTCAGCAGGCCCAGGGACGGGGGACAGTCGATGAATATGTACTCATATTCCTCCCGGATGGGCGCCAGGGCTTTTTTCAGCACCATCTCCCTGTCCGGCGTATTGACCAGTTCTACCGCCGCGCCGGACAGATCCAGATTAGACGGTATCACGTCCCCGTATTTCGTCTGAACGACGGCGTCCTTGGCCGGGGCGCGGCGAATGAGGATATCATAGAGGTTTGGCCGCTTGTGCTTATCCACGCCCATGCCGGTGGAGGCGTTGCCCTGTGGGTCCGCGTCGATGAGCAGGATCTTCCGGCGTTTGTCCTTGACGGCGGCGCAGAGATTGACGCAGGTGGTGGTCTTGCCCACGCCGCCCTTTTGATTTGCGAAGCATACGATCCGGCCCATAGCGCGCCTCCTTTATTTATGCTCCGCAATTATAGCAGATGTAAACGGGAATATCAATATTCCCAATGTTCCACGTGAAACATTTCTTCTGGGCCCCCAAAAGGCACGCCTGCCTTTTGGGGAGAGGAGGAGTCGCGTTTCACGTGAAACAGTGCCTCGCAGAGTTTGCGCCCGCAGACGCAAATAGAGTTGAATATGATTTCCGGCGGCGTGTACGTCAGAAATCATTCTTCTCGTTTGAAAGCCTCTGGCTTTTAAACGATCATCCCACGAACATATCAATGTCGGATACGGTCAGTCCCTGGTGCAGGTCCATGTTCAGGGCATAGGCGATCAGCTTGCCCGCGTCCTTCACATACTTGTCGATGTCCCTGGGGGTCACGATGAGGCCGCCCCCGGCGTCTACCACCGTGGGCACGCCCACGGCCAGCACGGGCACGCCCAGATTCTTGGGGGACAGCTCCGCCCGGTCGTTGCCCACGCCGGAGCCGGGGATGATGCCCGAGTCCGTGAGCTGCACCGTCCGGCAGAGCTTCTCCGAGGACCGGGCCGCCAGCGCGTCCACCACCACGATGGCGGCGGGGGACACAGCCCCCGCGATGGCCCGGATCAGCTCGGCGCTCTCCATGCCGGTGGTGCCCAGCACCCCGGTCTGGCACACGCTCACCGGCCGGAACATGGAAAAATCCTCTGGCATCTGCGCCTTCAAATGCCGGGTGGCCAGGGTCACGGCGGCGGTCTCGGGCCCTACGGCGTCCGGCGTGATGGCGGGATTGCCCAGCCCCGCCACCAGCACGCTGTCCTCCGGCCCCAACGGCAGCAGCTGCCCCATGCAGGACGCCAGCAGCTCCACCGCCTTTGTAAAGGAGTCCTCCTCCCGGCGGAAAAAGCTGTCCAGGTCCACGGTCAGATAGCGGCCGATAGGTTTACATAACGCAGAAGAACCCTCCTCGTCCAGGACCTCCACGTCCGTGACGGAAAAGCCGTCCCGTTCGTACTGGCGGCTCACGACGCCGCGAAGCTCCCCGCCGTTTTGGGGCAGCTCCTCCGCGGCCAGGTCGGTGCGGCAGCCTACCATTTCCATCCCTCCCGATGCTTTTATCCTTATTCTGGCCAAAAAATGAAAAAAATACTTGCAATTCCGGAAAAGTATTGATATAATCACCATCTGCGGACATCATGTTCAGACTTTTATAGGGAGGTGCGAGTATATGCCGAACATCAAGTCCTCGGCCAAGCGGGACGCTCTGCAGAAGGCGGCCAACGCCAAGAACAAGGCGGCCAGATCCGCTCTTAAGACGGAGCTGAAGAAGTTTGACGCGGCTGTTGCGGCCGGTGACGGAAAAGCGGCTGCGGAAACCTATAAAGCTGCCGTGAAGTCCGTTGACAAGGCGGCTGCGAAGGGTCTCATCCATAAGAACAACGCGGCCCACAAGAAATCCGCTATGGCGAAGAAGCTCAACGCAGCGGAGTGACCAAAAAGAACATACCGCCGTGCTCTCTTTTGGGCCCGGCGGTTTTTCTTGTTTCGATGGACGTTGACGGAAAGCGCGGGCCGGGTGTAAAATGGTGGGCAGCGAGAAGCGGGAAGGAGCGAAACGATGAGCGCATCTCGGAAGGCGAAAAGGCGGCGGTCGTCCCGGCTGGGGATACGGGTCCTGGCGGTGTTCCTGGTTCTGGGAGCGGTGGCGGCGCTGCTGAGCTTTGCGTTCCGGCGCCTGAGGCCGGAGCAGGCCGAGGCGCGGGCCGCATCGGCGCCTGTGGCGACGCCGGTGCCGACCCCGGTACCGACGCCGGTCCCCACACCGGCGCTTCCGGCGGTGGATGTGACGAGTTGGGAGCTGCGGCTGATCGACTTTGACCATCCCCTGGGAGAGGAGTTCGTGCCGGAGTCCCTGACGGACGTGGGGGACGGCCAGCAGATGGATTACCGGGTGGCGCCTATGTTCCTGAAGCTGGCGGAGGACGCCAGAGCCGCGGGATACGGGGTGTACGTCTGCTCCGGCTATCGGGATTACGCCACCCAGCACCTCATCTACTTTGACAACCATGTGGACGTGTACATAGCGCAGGGCATGAGCGAGGAGGAGGCCAACGCGAAGGCGCGGCTGGCGGTGAACTTTCCCGGCACCAGCGAGCACCAGTCCGGTCTGTGCGTGGATGTTCTGGAGTACGCCGGTCAGGATATGGAGCCCTACATCGGCGGTTCGGGCCTGATGCTGTGGCTGGAGCAGCACTGCGCGGAATACGGCTTCGTGATCCGCTATCCCAACGGAAAGACGGATATCACCGGCGTGGAATACGAGCCCTGGCATCTGCGGTATGTGGGGGATGAGGCCGCCCGGTACATGATGGAGCATGGCCTGTGTCTGGAGGAGTTTCTGGACCTGTACAAAGACGCGTCCCCGGCAGCCACGCCGGTCCCGACTCCGGTGCCTACGCCGGTGGGCTGAGGCGCGTCCCCGGCGGCTGACGCAAAATCACCCGGAGGCTGTTGACAAATAATTATCTGCGTTATATAATCACTATTATATAACGCAGATAATTTTTTATGGGGAGGGATCGCTATGCCGCCGAGGGCAAAGATCACGAGAGAGATGGTCATAGACGCGGCTTTTGAGGTCGCAAGGGCCGGAGGCGTGGAAAGCGTCAACGCGCGGACCGTTTCAAGCGCGCTGAACTGTTCCACGCAGCCCGTTATGTACCACTTTTCGACGATCGAGGAATTGAAACGGGCCGTCTATGAAAAAGCCGGGGAGTATCACACCGAATATCTGCTGAATATTCCCCAAAACCGGGAAAACGTTATGCTTGGGATCGGGCTGAACTACATAGACTTTGCGGTCAAAGAGCCCAATTTGTTCCGCGTTCTTTTTCAATCCGGTCTGGCCAAAGAAAACAGCCTGGTCGAAATGATAGATTCCCAGGAGCTTACGCCGGTCCTTCTGGCGATGCGGGAAGCGATGGATCTGAGCATGGAGCAGACGAAGGACGTTTTTGTGACGCTTGCCATGTTCGTGCATGGATACGCGAGTATCCTTGCCAACAATTCCATGGCGTATGACGAGGCCCTTGCGGCCGCACATTTGAAGCGGGTGTATAAGGGCGCGATCTTGGCGATACGGGAGGAAAACGACGTATGAAAAACCTGACCGGAGCAAAGAAGGCGGTCATGATCCTGGCCGCGATCATGACGGTTTTGTCGTTCACGAACCTGCTTGGTCTGCGGATGAACGGAGAGCCGCTGAAACTGGCGGGTCTGTCCGTTTTTGTGGGGATAGCGGCCTATTTTGCCACCCGCAAGACGAACGAGACCCGGACCGAGGGGCTGGATATCAAGGGATTTATCGGGCAGCTGAAAGACAAAAAAGTGATCCTGCTGTTCGCGCTGCTGCTGATGATAACTGTGGTCAGTTTTGGGGCCGAGAAGCTCTGGATGCCGGAATATATTGAACACCTGCGGGCGAGAACGGGCTTTTTGGACTTCGCCGATCTGCCCAAACTGCTTCTGGAGCTGGTCGTTTTTGCGCTGGGGGAGGAGATCGCCTGGCGGGCGTTTTTCCAAAAGCAGACGTCGAAAATGATGCCCTTCGTGCCGTCTCTGATACTCACGTCGGCTTTATTCGCCCTGGGACATTTCAGCGCCGGAAGCGCGGGCGTGGTATTGTACGACCTGCTGTTTGTCTTTATAGACTCGGTGATCTACGGGCTTATATTCAAGAGAACGGACAACGTGTGGTGCAGCTTTCTGGCGCATTTCCTGGCAAATCTGCTGAGCAGTGTGCTGTATTTTCTGTGAGCGTGGGTCGCCTCGTAAGATAAAGACGCCGGCGGAGAGCAGACGCTCTCCGCCGGAACATCTTATCTGACCGACCCCAAATATCCCTCCAGGATCAGGGCCGCCGCCACCGCGTCCACCGTGGCGCGGTGCTTTTTTTCTTTTTTGCCGTTGTCCCGCAAAATGCGGTGGGCGTCCACGGTGGTGCGCCGCTCGTCCCAGAGGACCACGGTCATGCCCCGCTGCTCCAGCAGGGCTTTCAGGGTCCTGGACTTCTCCGCCCGGGGCCCCTCGGTGCCGTCCATGTTCCGGGGCAGTCCCAGCACCAGAGTTTCCGCGCCCCGGTCTCTGGCGGCCTGGGCGAGCTGATCCGCCAGCGCGTTGGGGTCCCACTGGGCGATGACGAAGGTCTCCCCCGCCAGCATCCCCAGCGGGTCGGACACGGCCACGCCGGTGCGGGCGTCGCCGTAGTCGATAGCCATGACGCGCATAATCGCAAAACTCCTTAACTGCCGTTTTTTATGAACTCGAGCTTATAAAGCCGCCGGGCCAGGGGGGCCAGGAACGGGATGATCGCCGTCTTGACGACGGCCATGCCGATCTCGTCCGGGACCCGGTAGACGAACCATCCCCAGTAGGTCCTGCTGCCATAGAGCTGGGACACCCACAGGGTGTTGATAAACAGCCCGATCACCGCGCAGTTGAATATCACCGGCACGATCACGTTGGGCCACAAAGCCAGCTTTTCCCGGTTATCGAACCGGCGGGAGGGCACGTACATGAATAGGCCGTAGGCCGCGCCCATGATCGCGCCGCAGACGCTGAAGCCGGGGTGATAGGGACCGAAGGGGAACAGCAGCGCCCCGATCATGTCACCCAGGCCGCCCACGATCGCGCCGCCCACGGGGCCGTAGAGCATGCCGCCCATGACCACGGGCACGAAGGACAGCCCGATCTTCAGAAAGGGCGTTTGGATGGACAGGAAGCGGTTGAGGACCACCTCCAGGGCCACCAGGACAGCCAGGTGGCAGATGCTGCGCAGGGATGGTTTTTTCATATTCAGTTACCTCCAGCGGATGCGAGACGGCCACCGCAGGCATTGGCGTCCGAGCCGCGGAATGAAAAAGATTTTCCGCTTTCCGAAGCGCCGCCGTTTCGTCCGGGGAACAACTCCCATCTCCCCGGCACTGGACGCCGGCTGTTGACCGGCGTGACGCGACCGTCCCTACTCTGTTCGCCATGAGCATACCATATCGGCGGGACAAAAGCAACGATGGGAAAAGCGGTAAAAACGGCGCGATTATATAGGTATGAAAAAATACACAAAGAAAAGTGAAAATGTGGTTGCAATTTCTCCTGGGATGTGATAGCATAACGTTTACCTGCCGTCCGGACGGGTCGAACCGTTGTGGCCGGAATAGGGAGGCAATTTAACAAGGAGGTGCCGAAAATATGGCAGCAGACGCAAGGATCAAGGTCGTACTGCGCTGCAGCGAGTGCAAACAGAGGAACTACAATACGTTCAAGAACAAGAAGAACACCACGGATAAGCTTGAGCTGAACAAGTATTGCCCCTTCTGCCGGAAGCATACGCTGCATCAGGAAACGAAGTAAGGAGGAGCGGACGAATGGCAGAAGAGAAGAAGGCCGCCCCCCAGAAGGTAGCGGTCAAGAAGACCACGGAGAAGCTCAAACGGACCCAGCGGATCAAGAAATGGTTCCGGGACATGAAGAGCGAGCTGAAGAAGGTGGTCTGGCCCACCCCGAAGCAGACGGCGAAGAATACCGGCGTGGCCCTGGTGGTCATCGTGGTGTGCGCCATCGTGCTGTGGGGCTTTGACCAGGTAGCCCAGCAGACGGTCCGGGCCCTGATCGACATTTTCGCGTGAGAAAATGGCAGAGGACGCGAAATGGTATGTCGTTCATACCTATTCCGGGTATGAGAACACGGTAGCCGCCTCCATCGAAAAGGCGGCGGAGAACCGGCACATGGAGGACCTGATCCTGGAGGTCAAGATCCCCATGGAGACCGTCACCGAACACACCGACAACGGCGA
>CANRDC010000063.1 GCA_947629245.1 uncultured Oscillospiraceae bacterium
TTCTCCAGCTCATAGGAGATGTTCTTGCCCGCGGCCTCGCAGTCGGCGATGATGGCCTCCAGGCTGTCCACGTCCTCTTCGGGGACGACGGACGTGTCATAGTACATGAAGTAGCCGTTGTCGGCGGTCAGAGGATAGGCGTAATAGTCCTCACCGGACTGAGCAGCCAGCACGGAGCCGTTGCTGTTGTTCTCGGTCACGAACGCAGCCGCGCCCTGGCCCAGCTTGGTAACGGCGCCGTCCGTGATCATGCGGGACAGCTGGTCCTGGGCGAAGAAGAACAGATCGGCGCCCGCGGACACGTCGGTGTCCATGTTGGAAGCCGCGTCGGCCTCAGAGACCGGCTCCACCGTGGCGTTGATAGTGATGCCAAGCTCGTTGCTGGCGTTGAAGTCAGCGACCTGCTGCTCGGTCAGTGCGACGGCAGCTTCAGGCGCCCAGATGGTCACATCATAGGTACCCTCAAGCGAGGTCGCGTCGGCGCTGGCAAAGACGCTCAGAGAGAACACCATTGCAACAGCCAAAAGGATCGAGAAGAGTTTTTTCATGTTTTTGCATGCCTCCATATTAAAGATTTTGCATTGAATTGGTCATCATCCCCGCCCTGCGGGGATGCAAACAGGGGGCGCCCCCTGTTTCGACATCGTTATAATACCAGATTTTCTGGCGATTTTCAACAACTTGCCATGCGATCGGCACAATCAAATTTATCCAAAAAAACAAAAATATTTTTGTATAAATTCCCAAATGGGACGTATATTCAGCCCCGGACGGGGCCGCCCGGCACTATTCCAACGCCAGCAGCTGCCGGGCCACGGCCAGGGCCTTGCCGTCCTCTATGTGCGCCGAGCCGGAGCCAAGGAACAGGTAATAGTCCTCGTCCGCGTATTGGATGTACGATTCAGCTGCCCCTTCGCCGGAGGCCGCGTCGTAAACCTTGATCCCCTGCTCCCCCTCCACCGGAGCGAGAAATTCCGCGCAGTCCTCCATGTCGGACACAGGAATGATAAAAATGTCGCCCTTGTCGATGGACTCCACGTCGAACATGACATACCCGAAGGAGTGCACCTTGATCATGCGCAGCCCCTCCGGCATATCCTCCTCCAGCGCCACCGCCAGGTCCGTGTCCCGCATTTGGGGCACGTCGCAGTATACGGTGATCTTTTTCTCCGGAGAGGTGTCGGTGACGAAGGTGAAGATCCAGCCCCAGAACAGGGCCGACGCCAGCAGCCACAGCACGAACGTGTGCAGCTGGGAAAATATGTTTTTCAGCGCTCTCATGCCTTCACCTCATAGGCGGCCACATACCCATGGGCGGTATAGACGGCCACCGCGCCCGACGCCGCCAGGGCCGCCGCGCGGCTGTCGCACACCAGAAGGCGGCGCTCCTCATCCCCGCTCACCTCGACCCGCCGGACGGCGACGCTCTTGCGGATGGTGAACCGCTCGTCCGTGACGGCGACGGTCCCCTCCACTCTCTGCCGGTCCTCCGTGCGCAGCATCGCGGCGTGGGCCAGCTCCCGCCGCCGCGCCGTCACCACAAAGATCGCGCAATAGATCACGATCCAGCCCGCGACGGTGCTGACGATGATGGCCGCGATCTCCATGCGGTCCGCGTTGGCGGTCCCGGCAGCGGCGGCCATACACACGCATGCCGCAAGCGCCGCGGCGGCGAGGATGCAAAGCGCCGTCCGCCACCGCCTGATCTGCCGGGCCAGCCGCTCCATGTCGGCGTCCGGGAACAGCTCCACGATCTTCCCTGTCATCTCTGTTTTCCCTGCCTTTCCCCACGATGATCATTATAACAATACCATATTCATCGCCGCCGCACAAGCGGAAATCGGCTGCACGGGGAACGGCTGTAAAAGACCTGTTTTGACAGTCCGAGCCCGCGGCCATGTCAGGCTGCATGGCCGCGGGCTGGTTTTCATATCGTTCCTGTCTCTCATTTCCCGGCTGCCGCCGTCATCCTGCCGGTGTTGTCGATATCATACTCCCCGTCCAGCAAAAGCTCCGACACCGGCACGATCTGGTAGCCCTCGCTCAAAAGATACTCGATGATCCCTGGCAGGGCCTCCGGCGTGTGCTTGGCCGCGTTGTGGAACAGGATGATGCTGCCGCCCGCGACCTTGGAGGTGACGCGCTTGGTGATCTCCGCCGCGCTCAGGTCCTTCCAGTCCAGCGAATCCACGTCCCACTGGATAGGATACACGCCCATGTTTTTGACGGTCCGGACCACCTCGTCGTCGTATTCCCCATAGGGGCAGCGGAACAGCTTCACCTCATCGCCCGTGATGTTCTCTATCTTCCCGCTGCACAGGCTCACCTCGTCGATGATCTGCTTTTCGGACAGCTTCGCCATGTGGGGATGGGTGTCGGAGTGGTTGCCGATCTCCATGCCCGCGTCATAGAGCGCCTGCACGCTCTCGGGGTATTTGTCCACCCACTCCCCCACCAGGAAGAACGTGGCCTTTACGCCGTATTTGCCCAGAATGTCGATGAGCGTCTGCGTGTCCTCATTGCCCCAGGCCGCGTCAAAGGTCAGGCTGACGGCCTTGTTGTCCCGCTGCACGCAGTAGATGGGCAGCTCCCGCGACGACGCGGACACGCCCACGATGGCCGGGCTGTTCACCACCCAGAATATAGCCACCACCGCAAGCGCCAGGGCGGTCGGGCCCAGCAGCTTGCGGTGTCTCATCAGCATAGATTTGAACTTGTTCACTGGACATACCTCCGACTTGATTTTGGTACATCCTATGTGTTTCGATGATCGTTTATGTGTATCTCTGCTATCGCCTTCACAACACAGGCCATCTCTCGTCTGTTCGATCGCGGCCAAGATACCCTCGGGAGATCTGTTTGCGCTGCAAATCCTGTGCCTGCCGCCAGCATAAAAATCCCCCTCGGCGGCTCGGGCCGCGTCCAGCTTTGCCGACAGGGCCTCGTCCGACAGGGCCAGCATCTCCGCCGCAATGGCAGCTTATTTTCGGGGCGCGCGTTTTTCCATAGTGACCAGGAGCTTCAGCACCGGGATCTTTGAGAGCAAAAAGGCGGAAGCCAGGGCGCATACATAATACATCACCGCCAAAGCCGCTGTTTTAACAGCGCCATCATTGTACGAAACATGATTTACGCCAATATCGATCCAAATAAAGAGCTGATGGATAAAATAAACGCCGATCGAGCGCCGGGAAACCGCTAAGATACATTTTCGTAAAGTTGACGGCAGCCTTTCAAAAAACGATCTATTCGCCGATATGAACGTCATTATGCTCCCTCCGTAACACACGGCCAAGAGCTGTTCCGCCATAATGAACTTGTCTGCAGCGCTGTTATGCCGTCTGGAATAGTACCAGGTGATCAGCATCATGCAGGAAAAGCTTGCGACAGCGGTCAGCGCCGCGCCGACGCTCACCTTTCGCGCGTTTGACTTCAGATCCGCTTCATAGATCATCCGCCCAACAAACATCATCCCCAAATAGGGCAGAGCCATATAATGAGACGACCTGGGGAGGATCGCCACCGAATCCACATCGAAGTATTTGATGAAGAAATCCAGTATACCCGGAATAATGACCGTGATCAGGACGAAATAGCGTCGCTGTTTATCTGTCAAGCGCCGATAAAGCACGCTCGTGATCGGCGAAAACAAATAAAGCCACACAAGGAAGTACGAATACCACAGGGGCCTTGCAGGTCCACGCTTGATCGGGAGAAGCAGGAACTGTTTCCAGATCGGCATTTCCGGGTCCCAGATCACCGCTTGCGCGAATATATAAACGCCGTTCCAGACTACCAATAAAATAAGCGCGATTTTTGTTTTTCGCCAGGCATTTTGAATGGATATCTCCCGGCCCAGGAGCAGCGCGCCGGAGACCAGAATGAAGATCGGCACGGCACACCGGGGCAGCACGTTCAGAAATAGATACCCAAGCCAACCCGACGTCTGCACATCGGTACTGCTATAACCGGTCCCTACCGTATGAATCAGGACGATCAGCGGCGCAGACAGGACCTTTAGTACGTCCAGCCATACTTCTCGGGGGCGGCCATTCTCCTGTATAGCATCCCCACATCTTTCCGCTGTTCCTGTGATCACTCCATCCATTGTCACTCTCCCCGCAAAATACGTAATGTACGGTGAAGGCCAGCGCGCGTGGGGGCCTCTCACCCGGAAATCGCCGCCCGCAGAGCCGCGGCCTGTTCCCGTCTGACCCGACCGTCCGGCGTGAAGATACTGGACGAGCCCGCCACAAAAATATTCGCGCCCAGGCGTCTCAACTGCGCGGCATACGCACAGCTCACATTTCCGTCCACTTCGATATCCAGCTCGTCCGCGCCCGCTTCTTCTAAAAATCGGCTCAGCTTCTCGGTTTTTTTGATGCAGCTCGCCACGATCTTCTGTCCCGCGAAACCCGGATTCACCGTCAGCACGCTGATCCCGTCGACCGTGTCCAAAACCTCCTCGACCGAGCAGACCGGCGTCGCAGGATTGATCGCCAGCATCACCTTGCATCCATACCGTTTCGCGCGGTCCAGCGTTCGCTGGACATGGCGCGTGCTCTCATAGTGGATGCAGACCCGATCGGCGGGGCGAATGCCAAACCAATCCAGCTTATCCTCCGGGCGTTCCACCATCAGGTGGATGTCCAGCGGTATGTCCGTCATATCCCGGAGCCGCCGTATATAGTCGACCCCCAGGCCCAGATTGGGTACGAACTCGCCATCCATCACGTCTATGTGGAGATATTCGACCTTCTCCTGTGCTAAAACGTCCAGATCCTCCCGAAGATGCGCCAGATCCGCGCACATCATGGACGCGGATATCGCGCCTGGCTGTCTATTCATCTTTGCCACCCTCAACTGCCGCTCCCAATATAAACATCACTTTCAGCGCCCCGCTGTCCGGCGTTCTCAGGACCTGGAACGCCTTTTCATACTGCTCCAGGGGGAACCGGTGCGTGATCAGCTTTTCAGGCTGCAGCATACCTCTTTCCATAGATCGCAGGGTCGTCTCCCAGTCGTCCCGCGGGCCCCGGTAGTCTGAATTCCACGTTCCCTTCAGCGTCAGTTCCCGCCGGAGGATCTGCCAATAGACATTCCGGTCCAATCCGATGTCTCCGGCGGGATTGCCGGTAAGAACTACGGTCCCGCCTTTCCTGGCGCAGCCGATCGCCGTGGCGATAGACCCGGCGTTGCCCGCGAGTTCCAGGACCGCGTCCGCTCCTTTTCCGTCTGTGAGTTCCTTGACCGCGTCCTCCGGGTCCTGTTCCAGAGAACTGACGGCATGAGCAAAGCCAAGCCGTCTTACGGCGTCCAGCTTCTTTTGTCCCCGTCCGATCACCACCACCTGGCCCGCGCCCTGTATCCGCGCCCACATGGCCGCCAGCAATCCTATGGTCCCGCTGCCCACGACAGCTGCCGTATCGCCCGCGATGATACCGGCTGTTCGCACCGCGTGCAGCGCCACGGACGCCGGCTCGCACACCGCCGCCGCCTCATAGGAGAGCGCGTCGGAAAAAAACGCCAGATTCCATACCGGCACGGCCAGATATTCCGCGAACGCGCCGTCACAGCGGGAACCGAAATAGTTGTAGCGATCGCACATCGCGTACCGCCCCGCCCGACAGGACGGGCACTGAAAACACGGCAGCAGCGGGAATATCGCCGCCCGGCGGCCCAGATATGACGGCTCCACGCCCTCTCCCAAGCCCACGACCTGTCCGGCAAACTCATGCCCCGGAACCGTGGGAAAATGATATGTACCCGTCTTGAATACCCGGTCGATATCGCTGCTGCAGATCCCGCAGGCTTTCACCCGCAGCAGCACCTCTCCCTTTCCCGGTCTCGGCGCGGGCACCTCGCGATATTCCAGCTTCCCGACAGCTTCCAACACACACGCTTTCATGCTTCTCCCTCACTCGACCGTCAAATATCGCTCCACCAGCGCCAGATCCTCTTGGGTCGTGATCTTGATGTTTCGCTCGTCGCCGGGCACCATTACAATGGACAGGCCGCTCTTATAGGCCATTTCGCTGCTGCCGCTGATCTCCAGCAGTTCCTCCCGGCTCATCCGATAGTGCGCCGCCAGATACCTGTCATATCGGAACGCTTCCGGCGCCTGGCCCGCGAACAGCTTGCGGCGGGGGATGAATTCTTCGACCGTCCTCCCGTCTTCGCTGACATAGCAGGTGTCTTTCATCGGCAGGACAGGCATCGCGCCATCCGCCTCCCCCAGTCCCGCGAGGCATGCCGTGATCAGCGCCGAAGTCAGGGCCGGTCTTGCCGCGTCATGGATCAGCACGCCGGTGGTATCCGGCGCTGTCCGCCGTATCGTCTCCAGGCCGTGGAGAATGGATAACTGCCGCGTCTGTCCCGGTTCTCCGTAACCGCAAAACTTCCCGATCCCGTTCTGTTCCAGCAGCCGATCGATGAACTGTCTCCATTCTTCAGCCGCAACGATGACGATATGATGGATGTCCGCGTGCCGCTGGACAGCCCGCAGGGCGTATAAGATCACCGGCTGACCGCCCAGCGTCAGATATTGCTTGGGGCGGCTGCCGCCCATTCTGGTCCCGACGCCGCCCGCCAGGATCACCGCCGTATTCATGTCTGCACTCCTCCGGTTTCCGTCAAAACCACGGACTGTAATACTTGCCCTCGCACAGCCGCTCCTTTGCCGATCTGGGTATCTTCCCCTTCGTGAGCCTATCCTGCTTCGTCCTCTCCCGATACCAGCGGTGCCGCAGGGTCTGGGCCATGATCTCCTGCCGGTAAACGCCCTGCTCCCGGTTGCGCCGCTCCAGCCTGTCCAGCAGCGCCTCCAGCTCCTGCAAAACGTCCGCGTACCGCTCCGTTTCCAGCCCCACATAGGCCGCGCCGCCCACAAAGTTGAGCACATCCATCTCCCGAGCGGCGAGCTCTATCCCCAGCTGCCGCTTGAGTATCCTCCGCTGGGTCTCACGCCGGATGAGTACGTCCCGCTCGTAATACAGCTTGGAGGCGTTCTGACCGGTGCGCCGGTAAGTAAACAGCGACTGGTCCAAAACGTTTGACAGCTTCGTCACCTGGCTGAGTTTGTCGAAATAGTCATATTCCTCTCCGCCGGCCAGGTCCTCGTCATAACCGCATACCCGCGCCAACTGAGAGCGCAGCATGATGGTCGGATGCCGCATCGGGATAAAGAACAGCAGGTCGCACGCCATTTGCTCCGGGTCGGCCACATAATCCTCGACCCACTTGGGGGAGTTTATCACCGTATGGGCCGTGCCGCAGACCCCGATATCGGGATAGGCGTCCAGAAACAGCTTTTGCGCCTCGAACCGTCTGGGGCCGGAGATATCGTCCCCGTCCATCCGGGCTATGTATTTGCCCGTCGCGGCCTCCAGACCCACGTTCAGCGACGCCGCGATGCCCAGCCGCTCGCTGTTGTAGATAGGCCGGACGCGCTTGTCCTTTTCCGCGTACCGCTCCACGATCTCCAGGCAGGCGTCGCTGCTGCCGTGCTCGCACACGATGAGGAACTCAAAATTACCGAAGGTCTGGTCCAGGATGCTCTCGATGGCCTCCGGCAAATATTCCTCACCGTTGTATACCGGCATCACCACGGATATTTCCGGCATCGCGCATCCCTCCTCTCCTTCGGCGTCGGCGCTCAGAACCAGGGGCTGTAGTATTTGCTCTGGCTCCAAACGTCCATAACGTCCTTGGGTATTTTTTTCTGGAGCATCATATCCAGCTTGTACTTCTCCCGATACCACCGGTGGCGCAGCGTCTGGGTCAGGCATTCCGGCCTGTAGACGCCCAGCTCCTCGTTCCGCTCCCAGATCTGGTCCAAAAGCGTCTCCAGCTCACGGGTCACGTCGGCGTATCCCTTGGGCCCGGCGGCCTCATACAGGAGCCTGTTGTGGATGTGGAGCACATCCATCTGGTGAGGCTGGAAATCAAGACCCAGCTGCTCCTGAAAGATCCTGTGCTCGATGCGCTTCATCAGGAAATGATCACGATCGGCGAACCTTACCGAGGCGTTTTGACGCGTTTGTCGGTACAGGAACAAACTCTGATCCAGAATATTGGCCAGCTTGCCGACCTTGCTGAGCTTATAATAGAAATCGTAATCCTCGACGCCCGCCAGACCCTCGTCATAGCGGCATCCAGCCTCCTGCTCCCGGCGGAGCATGATGGTCGGATGACGCATCGCCACAACGAACAAGAGTTGACTTGCCAGCATATCCGGGTCGGCTACATAGTCGACCCGCCAGTTTGGAGAGTCGTTCACCGTATGGGTCGTACCGCAGACCACGACCTCCGGATAGGCGTCCAGAAACGCCTTCTGCACCTCGAACCGCCTGGGGCCGGACAAATCGTCCCCGTCCATCCGGGCTATGTATTTGCCCGTCGCGGCCTCCAGGCCCACGTTCAGCGACGCCGCGATGCCCAGCCGCTCGCTGTTGTAGATGGGCCGGACGCGCTTGTCTTTTTCCGCGTACCGCTCCACGATCTCCAGACTGGCGTCGTTGCTGCCGTGCTCGCACACGACCAAAAACTCAAAGTCCCCGAAGGTCTGGTCCAGCACGCTTTCGATGGCCTCCGGCAAGTATTCCTCGCCGTTGTATACCGGCATCACCACGGATATCTCAGGCATCTTCCGCAGCCTCCTCATAAATGGCGTCCGCTATGGCGTCCACGATCCGCTTTCCGCCCATGCCGTCCAGCGGCGGCAGACACGTCCGCGCCGCTTCCCGGCGTTCTTCCCGCTTGTAGTCGTTGCCCTTCAGGACTACAAAGTCCAAAAACAGACGGATATCATAGGCGAAGGACCCCTGATAGAAGCTGTTGAACACCGGCTCCACCGCCGGCAGGATCTTTTCCTTGTAATAGAAGTTGGTCATGTACAGCACCGGGATATCCAGCGCCGCCGCCTCCAGCAGCAGCGCGGACCGGTCGCCGACCACGCAGTCCGCCGCGAACAGCGCCGGTCGGTAATCCGGCGCGTCGTACAGATACACGTTCTCCGCCTCGGCAAACAGCTCCCGCAGCTCCTCCGCTTCCTCCGGCATATCGTGCTGTTCGTAATACTCCAGCATCTTTGGGTGGGGCCGAGCCAGGAAAAAGAATTCTTCTTTATGATCCTCCGCATGGCGTAAAAACTCGATATAGCTGTGTACATCCGGCTCCGGGATGGATGGATTGCCCATCTTCTCCGCAAAGTGCATCTGCAAAAACACCAGTCTGCGCCCCGCCGCCAGGTCCAGAACGCTCTGCTCCAGGGGATAGTTTTCCTTCCGGGCGATGGCGTCGAACTTGGGGTGGCCAACAGCCACCACATTGTGTCCCCCTCGGGGCGAAAGAACGATATGGTCGAACCGCATCCGCTCCGTCGTCGTGAACATCCTCCAGGGCCGGGCTTTCATTTTGGTGTCGGAAAACTGATGGCCGAGCCACACGGAAGAGGAGTAGCTCAGGCCGTACAGCACATACGCGATCCGGATGCCCAGCTGCGAGGTCATGTCCGACTGCAGCCAGCGGGGCCGGTGAGCGTCGTCCCAGGGCGTCTGATAGAGCAGAATGTGCAGCTTTGCTTGCGCAAACGTGTAACGGTCAACGACGGTAAAGGGGATCTCACGGTCGATCAAAAACTGCCTGGCTCCCGCCATCTGCGCGGGTTCCTTCTGCTCCTCGTCATACAGATACATCTTTACTTCAAAACGCTCGTCCGTCTGAAGCGTCTCCCACACCGTCTCCAGGGACGGCCAGCAGGACGGGATCTGGAACAGGATGCCGATGCGGATCTTCTCGCCCCGGTGATAGGGGACGTACCTGACCTCCGGCTTCTGAAGCTCGTCCAGCGCCTGCTTGAGCGGCGCCAGGTCTTTCTTGATGCGTCCGTAGCGCTCCCAGGTCCAGCGTTCGATCTTCTTGTCCACCTGGGTCCCCAGTGACGCGAGCCTGATCTCCTGGCTTTTTTCCAGCTCCTCGCCAAGGGCCTTTATCCTGCTGGCGATCTCCTGTTCATTCTGTCCGTTGAGCTTTTCCGCGTTCTTCTTAATTTCCCGAACGCTGTCTCTGGCCAGGCTCTTATGCCAACGTCTGAGTTTTTCTTTGGCCTTTTGCAGCGGCCCCGCCGGTTTCTTTGCCGACTTTGCCGCTTTCGCCGGTCTTGCCGCTTTGGCGCCGCCAAAAACCTCGTCGATGGAATCTACCCGCCTGGCCCCGCTCCACGTCCAGGATCCATTGAGTTTGGCACGCTTCCACTCCAGGTCGATGGCCTTCAGAAGGCTCTTTGGCTCAAAGATGCCGCTGACCTTATTGTGGGAAAAGATATCCCGCAGCAGCGCCTCATAAGCGCCCGGCTGTTCTCCGGGACGGATCTGCTCTGGCTGCACATCCATATCCAGCCCTATCCGCAGGGTCCTGGCCGTGATCCGCCGCTGCTCCTCCGTCGCCGCCGCGTCCATCGTCAAAGGCGCGGCAGCCTCATTCAGCCGCTTCGTCAGCGCTTCCGAAAGCACCGCTATCCCCGTGACCAGAGAAGCGCGGCTCAGCATTTCATAGTCCATCAGGGGACTGTCCGCATCATACAGCAGCCCGTTATCCAGGATCACATCCCGCCGCATCATCAGCGTGTCCGGACATATCTCACAGCCAAACAGCAGCGCGGCCTTCACATCCTTCGGCTCCACAGGCGACGCCTTCGGCCACAGCTCGCCCCGACAGCTCCGACGCCCGGCGCAGATGCCGGTCTCCGGGTGGTCGTTTATAAACGCGACCTGCTTTTCAAGGCGATCTGGACAGGCGATATCTTCCGCGCCCAGCCGGGCCAGATACTCCCCCTCCGCCCGACGAAATCCCTCGTTAAGCGACCCCGCCAGCCCCAGATGCTCCTCGTTCTGCACGAGCCTGATGCGCCCGTCCTCCCGCGCGTAGATACGCACGATATCCGCAGAACCGTCATTGGAGCCAAATTCGTTGACGGCCAGCAGTTCCCAGTCCGTAAACGTCTGGGCGATCACGCTGTCTATCGTCTTGCTGAGATACTTCGCGCTGTTAAAGATCGGCAATATGACCGAAACCTTTGCTGCCATGTCTCACACCCCAAACATACTTTCTTCTTTTATCCAACCCGCTCGTTATTCCTCCGTTCGCTTACGCAGAACGACAAGATAGGAGGGAATTTTGAGCGGCTTCAGTGCCTGCCAGCTAATCGGACGATTGATGCTGCCCCGCGCCATATCCTCTACGGAAAACAGGTCCGGAACCTCTTCAAAGCCCCAATCCACGAACCGCTCCTGCCACCACTCCGGCGGATGGACCGTCACGTGCCAGTTCACGCCCGTATCCGGATCAATGTCGTCCCAGCACGCGATGGACCCCACAAACAACCCGCCGTCGGCCAAATGCGCGCGGATGTTGGCAAACATCCTGGGCAGATCGTCCTCCGCGATATGCTCCAGCACCTCCCAGGCGGTGATCACATCAAACTGTACGACCCCCCCGGAGGCCTTGTGGATCAACGAAAACGGCTTGGTGATATCGCAGGTGAACAGGTTGTTCCGCAGCAGACGCCACTCGGCGCGCTGACGGATCAGAGAATAATCGCTGCCCTCCAGTCCAATGCCCAGATGCCCCCGCAGGACCGCGTCCAGCACCATCCCGCCGCCGGAACAGCCAAGATCCAAAAAGGACAGGCCGCTGTCCCTTTGCAGCACCGTCTCGCATCTCTTGATAAAACGGGGGTAGCGCGTATTGTCGTTGGCCGTTCCCCGCGGATAGATCGCGTCCAGACTCTCATAGGCGCACGGATAGTCGGTCTTCAGCTCGATGTCATGCTCTCCGACAAACGTGAGCTGCTTCTCCAGCACCACCATAAGATCCCGGTATGTCAACTCCAGATGGCGGTGCAGTTCCTCCGCTCTGGCCTCCGTCCGCTTATACCGCTCCCAGGTCCAACGCTCGATCTGCTTGTCCAGCTTCGGGAAAAGCTCATTCATCAGCTGCGCCTGCACAGCCTGTTCTATCTGGGGCTCCAGCTTGTTCTGGACCCGCAGATACCGTTCCCAGGTCCAGCGCTCGATCTGTTTGTCCAGCTTCGGGAAAAGCTCGTCCATCAGCTGCGCCTGCACGG
Source organism: uncultured Oscillospiraceae bacterium (assembly GCA_947629245.1). GTDB lineage: Bacteria > Bacillota > Clostridia > Oscillospirales > Oscillospiraceae > CAJOIG01. The sequence continues at coordinate 12,125 of CANRDC010000063.1, forward strand.
CCTGCTCTACGTTCCGCTCTATCTGGGGCGCCAGCTTGTTCTGGACCCGCTGATACCGCTCCCAGGTCCAGCGCTCGATCTGCTTGTCCAGCTTCGGGAGCAGCTCATCCGCCGCCCGCTGCACGCATTCCTCCGTGTACTGCTTTATACTGCTCTCCAGCCCGGCCGTGCGCTCCTCCTGCCGGGCGGCGTATTCATCCAAATGCCGCTCGAAAACGCGCCGGTCCTCCTCCCGGGCCGTATCCGCATACCGACGCCATTCCTCGGCCGCCTCGCCTATCCTGCGTTCCGCCTCGCCGATATACTCCTCCATCGTCTCCCGGACAGTGGAGCGGATAAATCGAGCCAGCTCGTCCTTCAGTCGTTTCATTCCCATCTCACCTGCCAAACGCAGCGGTCGTCATCCCCTTCAAATGGTCGATGCCGGCCATAGTCTTATAGAACACGCTCATCATCAGGTGGTCGAATACCAGATGCACATCCTCCGTGATCTGCATGCTGTTCACCGGCGCGTGCAGATTCACGTCCGCCAGCTCGCGCAGCCTGCCGCCGCCGTAGCCCGTCACGCCGATGACCGTGTTCCCCTGCGCCTTCGCGTACTCCGCCGCGTTGAGCACATTAGGAGAGTTCCCGCTGCCGGATATCGCGATCACCACGTCCCCCGGCTTCAAATGTCCTTGCAGCTGGAACCGGAACACCTCTTCAAACCCTATATCGTTGGCCACCGCCATCACCGTGGCCATGTTGTCGTTCAGGCACCGGAAATCAAATTTCTTCTCCGTGTGCTCCGAAACGCCCTTGTTGAAATCGTTCTGGTAATGGGACGCCGTGGCGGAACTGCCTCCGTTGCCGAAGATATAGACGGCGCTGCCTCTGTCATACGCCTGCTCCAGCACGTTCAGCGCCTCGTTGATCGACTCCACATCCAGCGCCTGCAGCGTCTCCATCTCATGGGCCAGATATTCCGTGATATATTCCTTATAATCGGTCACGTCAATTTCCTCTCTTTAAGATCTCCCTCACGGCCTCCAGCAGATCCGCGCATTCCATGTCCGGGACCGCCTCGTACTTCCCGTCCCGACCGGCCACGCCCGTCCGCACCAGCACCGTGCCCGTACCCGCGTTCTTCCCCGTCTGCACGTCCATGGTAGTGTCCCCCACCATCCACGACCGCGCCAAGTCGATGTTGTATTTCTCCGCGCACGCCCCGATGAGCCCTGTGTCCGGCTTCCGGCACCGGCAGGGGATCTTGTACGCCGGATCCTCCTCCGGGTATCCCCTGTCCGGGTGGTGGGGGCAGTAACGGATATCGTCCAGATACGCACCCTCCCGGCCCAGAAGCGTCTGCATTTTCCGGTGGATGAGCTCCACATCCTCTATCCCGCACAGGCCCCGGGCCACCACTGGCTGATTCGTGATTACGATGGCCAGATACCCCGAGCCGTTGATCTCACGTATCGCCTCCGCCGCCCGCGGCTCCAGCTCGAACTGTTCCTCCCGGTACACCAGGCCGTTCTCCCGGTTGATGGTCCCGTCCCGGTCCAAAAAGATCGCCCGCTGCCGCCGAGTCAAGCTCCGTCCCGCGATCAGGCCGCTTTGCAGCTCCCGCTCCGCCGCGCGGATGCGCTCCACCGTTCCCACGTCCTTGATGTATTCCGGCGACCGGTAGCCGTACACCGCCGCGCCCTGAGCGATCATACCGGCCAGGAGCGCCTTCTCCAGGTCCGTCTTTCTCGCCTCCGGCACTCGGGCGCATATCCCCGCGTCCAGCAGATAGAGCCCCGCGTTCACGCAGTTGCTGTACCAGTACCGCCGCACATTGTGCTTTGAGTCGAAGCCAGTAACCCGTCCGGTCTCGTCGCACACCACCAGGTCCGAGTCGAAGGGGTGACTGTTCGGATGTACGAACAGCGTCGCCTCCGCGCCCTTTTCCCTGTGGTACGCCTCCATCCGCCCCAGGTCGACGTCGAACAGCACGTCACTGAATACCAGAAAAAACGGCTCCCCCGTCAGCAGCGGCGGCAGCAGCGCCAGCGCGCCCGCCGTCCCCAGCGGCGTCTCCTCCTCGATATATCGGATACGCACGCCATAGGCGGAGCCGTCCCCGAAGTACTCCCGGATCTTCTCCCCCAGATACCCCACGATCAGCACGACGTCCCCGATCCCCTGCTCCCGTAGCGTCTCGATCTGCCAGGCCAGGATCGGTTTACCGGCCACAGGCGCCAGCGGCTTCGGTATCTCGTCGTTGGTAATGGCGCGAAGGCGGGTACCCTTACCGCCCGCCATGATGACCGCCTGCATCAGAGCACGTCCCTCACCGTCCGCGCCACCGCCTCGTCGCTGGTCATGCTGGCATGCCAGCCCGCGGCGTGGATCTTGTCCAGATTGTACGCAAACTCCGGCACGTCGCCCTTCCAGCCGCCCCGGCCGCCCGTGTAGTGGAACTGTACGTTCTTCAGCCCCATCTCCCGGCATACGATCTGGGCGATACCCGTCACCGTGCTCTGGCTCTCGCCGCCCACGTTGTACACCGTTACGCCTTGGGGCAGCTCCTTTGTGAACCGCGTGATGCACTCCACCAGGTCCCCCACGTACAGGTACGGCTTGCACTGGTGTCCGTCGCCCAATATGGTCAATTGCGTCGGATCCGCCTTCAGACGCTTTACAAAGTCGAACACCGCTCCATGGGTCAGACGCGGCCCGATCACGTTCGGGAACCGGAACACCAGCGTGTGGAAGTCGTTCATATATGTAAACGCGCTGATTAGTCCCTCGCACCCCAGCTTACACGCGCCGTAATAGGAGATGGGCGCCAGAGGCGCGTAATTCTCGTCCACATGGGCCCCCTGGGCGTCCCCGTACACCGCGCTGGTCGAGCAGAAGAACAGCCGCTTCACGCCCTCCGTGCGCATGGCCTCCAGGATGTTGAAGGTGGTGGTGTACGTGTTTTTATACTCCACCTCCGGAGCCGCCGCGCTGGCCTGGATGTCCGAGTTGGCCGCCATGTGGAACACAAAGTCGAACTTCTCCTTCCGGAAGATCTGCTTGACCGCGGCCAGGTCCGCCAGGTCCTGCTCATAGAACGTGAACCGCTCATGACCGTGCAGGTGCTCGATATTCTTCCGCGTCCCGATGAAAAAGTTGTCCACGCACACCACGCTGTGGCCCTCGGCCAACAGCGCGTCGATCAGGTTGCTGCCGATGAATCCGGCGCCGCCCGCCACCAATACCTTCATAGCCTCTCCCTTTCAATCCCAATACTTGTCGCCTATGTACGCCACAGAAGTTCCATCCCGTTCAAAAGAGAACGGGAACGGCTTCATCCGCAGCGCCACCCGCAGCCGCTCCTGCTTCTCCGGCGGGCAGTAAAACAGCAAAAACCCGCCCCCACCGGCACCCAGCAGCTTGCCGCCCACCGCGCCGTTTTGCAGCGCCGTCTCATACGCCTCGTCTATCTCCGGGCTCGATATCCCGCTGGCCAGGGTCTTTTTCAGCTTCCAGCCCTCGTTCAAGAGCTCCCCGAAGCCGGTAATGTCGTTTTGCTCCAGCGCCGTCCTCATCTCCTCCGCCAGACGGCACATTTGCCCCAAATTCTTCGCCTTGTCCTCCTGCGCGGTGTTCCTTCTCTGTTCCGACAGAATGTTATTGGCCGAGCGCGTCTCGCCCGTATAGAACATCACCAGGTTCCTCTGCAGCTCCCGATAGGTGGACCCCTTGATGACCACCGGGCTCACCGAGACTTCTCCGTCCGGATGGAAACGGATAAAGTTCAACCCGCCGCAGGCCGCCGCGTACTGGTCCTGCTTCCCGATGGGACTGCCCAGCCTCTCGATCTCCACCTGGCACGCCTTCTCCGCCAGCTTCTGTTTGGAGTAGTGCTTGCCCTGGTAGCAGCTCACCGCGTGCAGCAGCCCCACCGTGAACGTGCTGGATGACCCCAGTCCCGTCCCGCCAGGGATATCCGCCGTGGACACGATCTCCACCCCGTGCAGCTTCGCCTCCCCCAGCACACACTTGAAGATGCGGTGCTGGATCTTGGACGGATCGTCCACCAGCTCGTTTTCCGAATACTTCAGCAGCGTGTAGCGCTCGTCAAAGTAAGGATGGATGGAAATATAGCAGTACCGGTTGATGCTGGTGCTCAGCACACACCCGCCGTGCCGCTCGTAATACTCCGCCAGGTCGCTTCCGCCGCCCGCAAAGCTCACACGAAAAGGCGTTCTTGTAATGATCACTCGTCTGTCTCCCCCGCCGTATTTTCCTGTCAGCTGTCCCAGCCCACGGTGAGCTGTTCCTGCTCCAGCTGCCGGTCCAGAGCCTGCTCCACCAGCAGCGCCACGTTGGCCTCTACCCCCGCCTTCGTCGC
>CANRDC010000064.1 GCA_947629245.1 uncultured Oscillospiraceae bacterium
GGCGGCTGGAAGAAGGTGGGGGATACCGCCGGGACCAGCTACATATGGACCGGGGCCCAGAGCGGCACGGAGTACACCTTCACGGTGCGGTGCCTGAGCGCGGACGGCAAGAGCTACACCAGCGCCTATGACGCCGCGGGCGTGCGCCTTCTCTATATCGCGGCGCCCGCGCTCCGACCGGCGTCCAATACGGCGAAGGGCGCAAAGCTCCAGTGGAGCGCGGTGAAGGGCGCGGTCCGGTATCGGGTGTTCTACAAGACCACCGGTGGCTGGAAGAGACTGACGGATACGGCTGAGACCGGCTACATATGGACCGGAGCCCAGAGCGGCACGGAGTACACCTTCACGGTGCGGTGCCTGAGCGCGGACGGCAAGAGCTATACCAGCGCCTACGACGCCGCGGGCGTGCGCCTTCTCTATATCGCGGCGCCTGTCCTCAGACCGGCGTCCAACGCGGTGGGCGGCGTAAAGCTCCAGTGGAGCGCGGTGGCGGGCGCGGCCCGGTACCGGGTGTTTTACATGACCGCCAACGGCTGGAAGAGACTGGCGGATACGGCTGAGACCGACTTCGTCTGGACCGGTGCCCAGAGCGGCATGAAGTACACCTTCACGGTGCGGTGTCTCAGCGCGGATGGCAAGAGCTATACAAGCGCCTACGACGCTGCGGGCGTGAGCATTCGTTATCTTGCCATGCCGGAGATTGGCAAGCTGTCCAATACGGGCGGCGGCATAAAGGTGACCTGGAGCGAGGTGACCGGCGCGGAAAAATACCGGCTCTATTGCAAGGTGGGCTCCGGCAGCTGGTCCAGACTCGTGACGACCACCGGGACCAGCTATACGGTCAAGGGCCTGAGCAGCGGCGTTGCGTATAACTTCACGGTCCGGTCCTGCGGCAAGGACGGCACCCTGAGCGGATACGACGACGGCAAGAAAACGATGCTGTTCACCAACAGTCCGCTGGTGTCCTATACGCAGATCAGCCCGAACCGGGACACTGACCGGAACAACATCATCGACACCATCACCATCCACTGCACCGCGGTGGAGTGGAGCATCGAGCAGCTGGGCCAGTCATTCGCGCCTACCTCGCGCAAGGCGTCCTCCAACTACGGCGTCGGGTCCGACGGCCGCATCGGCATGTATGTGGAGGAAAAGGACCGCTCCTGGTGTTCGTCCGACCGGCTCAACGACAACCGGGCCATCACGATCGAGGTGACGAGCACGGCCCAGGAGCCGTATTCGGTGACGGATAAGGCGCTTGCCGCCACCATCGACCTTGTGACCGATATCTGCACGCGCAACGGCATCGAAAGGCTGATATGGTCGACGAACAAAAACGAGCGGGTCAACCATCTGAACGGCTGCAATATGACCGTACACCGGGACTACGCGAATAAGAGCTGCCCGGGTACATATCTCTACGAGCGGATGGGACAGATCGCGGCGGCAGTGAACGCCCGTCTGGCGGCGGTGGGCGGCTGAGGCGAAGAACGGCGTCATGCCTGTCATACCGTTATCCCCCGGCTCGGAACGAGCCGGGGGATATTTTTGCGCAGAAAAGGGACCTTAAAGATAGAGCTCCGCCTCCAGGAACGTCCGGTCCTTTCTGGACTGGCCGCCGACGGCGGTCACCGCGCCCTTGCCCTTGCCCCGGATGGAGATCACGTCCCCCGGGCCGACGGGGGCGTCCACATGCAGGCACTGGACATAGTTGAGGCTCACGGCCCCGGCCCGGATCAGCTCCGCTGCGGCGGTCCGGGACAGCCCGAACAGATTGCCCGCCACCGCGTCCAGCCGCAGGCTCTTCACGGTGAACGTCATCTTTTTCACCTTCCGCTCCGGTACGGGCACGTCCGCGAGGGGGATGGGCGAGGTCCTGACCGTGCACCGGCCCACCTGGGTCAGCTCGTCGGTCAGGAGCTTTTCCACCGTGGGCAGACAGAAGATCACGGCCGTGTCCCCATTGACCCAAAAATCCCCGATCCACTCCCGCCGGATGCCCAGGCCCAGCGCCGCGCCCATATAGTCCCGGTGGGTGGGCGTGCCGAAATAGGCGGTGACCTTGAGGGCCCGGATGTATTCCGCCGGGTCAAAGTCCGTCTCGGCCAGCCAGTAGGGCAGGAAGAAGGCGCGCTTGCGCTCGCAGGCGGGATTGCCCCCGTCCAGATGCAGCGTCGCGTCCCCCAGGCGCTTGGCCCAGGCGGATACCTCCGCCTGCTCCGCCATGGTGAGAAAGCCGGTGGCGGTGACCAGGCTGTTTTTCTCGCACCGGGCGGCCAGCTCTTCGATTCGCTTTTCCAATTCTTTTTCCATCGTGATCCTCTGTAAATGGGAATTTGTCGCGGCGAAGCCGCACCTTGTTGAAAGCCCCCCTTGTGTAAAGGGGGGAAGGCGGCGAAGCCGCACTGCTTATGGCTCCCTTGTGTAAAGGGAGCTGTCAGCGCCTCCGGCGCTGACTGAGGGATTGATTGATAGACCAGGAGAGTTAAAACGTACAGCTCTAGTAATCAACCCCTCCGAGCGCCGCAAGCGGCGCCCACCTCCCCTTACACAGGGGAGGCTTTCAATATGGTGTGCGCCTCCGGCGCGTCGATCTTAAAACTGCGACCTCTTTACGGCCTGGGCGATCTGGTCCAGGACCCAGTCCACCTCGGCCTTGAACTCGCCCGAGGACGTGCGCAGCACCCCGGAGCGGAAGGCCCCCAGCTGGACCAGCCGGTCGGAGGTGACCACCCGGACGGCCTCGTTTTTGCCGATCTGGTCCACCAGCCGCTCGATGTACATATCCGCCGTCTCGCCCTCTTTGGTGTAGGCCACGCGCACGTTTGCCCGGCTGTCCCGGCTGCCCGCGCCGCCGGGGACCTTGTAGGCGTCAAAGACCACCGCCAGATCGCACCTGGTATAGCCCTGGTAGTTGGCGAGGATGTCCAGCAGCTTGTCCCGGGCCAGGTCCAGGCCCTGTCCGGCCAGGGCCTTCAGCTCGTCCCAGGCGAAGATCACGTTGTACCCGTCCACGATGATGTGCTCTTTCGTCTTACGGGCCTGCATCTGCACGCCTACGGCGCTGTTGACCTGAGGGGCGGCGTACTGCCTGCGGCGGATGGGGCCGAACTCCCGGACCATGATGGCCTCCAGCTCCTTCTCGTCGATGTCCAGGTTCTGCCGCCGGACCTGAGGCTCCGCCGCCTCCGCCGACTGGGCGGGAGGTTTCAGGCCGCTTTCCAGGTGCATGTACTCAGGCACCTTGTCCCACTTCACCGTGAAGCCGCCGCCGTGGGCGCAAAAGACGCTGTCCGGGGTGTTTTCCAGGTCCGCCTCCGGGTCGTAATTCGCTGCCGCGATGACCGCGTCCGCGTCATGACAGGGCCGATAACCGGCCACGTGACAGGCAAAGCGCCCCCGGCCGCCGGTATAGGCCGCCACCTGCGCGGCGTAATCGCCCATGGCGGACACCGGGGCCAGCCCCTCCAGCACCATCCGGTCGCCCTCGGCCACGGGACTTTCGTGGCTGCCGCCCATGGCCCGGATGTCGGTGATGGCCCGGCCGATCTGGGCCGCGGGGACCTCCAGCCGGAAGGCGTAACAGGGCTCCAGGAGCACGCTTTTCGCCTGCATGAGTCCCTGGCGGACCGCCCGATAGGTGGCCTGGCGGAAGTCGCCGCCCTCGGTGTGCTTCAAATGGGCCCGGCCGGTGAGCAGCGTGATCTTCACGTCCGTCAGGGGGGACCCGGTGAGCACGCCCAGATGCCGCTTTTCCTCCAGATGGGTCAGGATGAGCCGCTGCCAGTTCCGGTCCAGCACGTCCTCCGAACAGACCGTGCCCACCTGCACGCCGCTGCCGGGCTCGCCAGGCTCCAGCAGCAGATGGACCTCCGCGTAGTGGCGCAGAGGCTCGAAGTGGCCCACGCCCTCCACGGCGTTTTCGATGGTCTCCCGGTACAGGACCCGGCCCGAGTCGATGTCCACATCCACGTCGAAGCGCTCTTTGACGAGGTTTTTCAAGATCTCGATCTGCACCGCGCCCATGAGCTGGACGTGTATCTCGCCCAGAGCCTCCTGCCAGAGGATGTGCAGCTGGGGCTCTTCCTCCTCCAGCTGTTTGAGCTTTGGCAGCAGCACCCGTGGGTCGGCGCCCTTGGGCAGCACGATCCGGTAGCCCATGGCGGGGATGAGGTACGGCGCGTCGGCGTCGGGCTCGGCCCCCAGCCCCTGGCCGGGCCAGGTGGCGGAAAGACCCGTCACGGCGCAGACCTGCCCCGCCGCGACCCGGTCCACGGCGTCGAATTTGACGCCGGAGTAGAGCCGTATCTGGCCGATCTTTTCCTCCAGCGGCTCCGCGGCGTTCAGCGGCAGATACCGGATGGGCGTCCGCACGGCAAGCTCCCCGCCGGTGAGCTTCAAATAGGTCAGGCGGTTTCCCTGCCCGTCCCGGCTGATCTTGTAGACCCGGGCGGCAAAGGGCGCGGCGGGCCAGACGGGGGAGAGGGTGAGTTTGTCCAGGGCGGCGAGGAACTCCTCTACGCCGTCCAGCTTCAGCCCCGAGCCGAAAAAGCAGGGAAACAGCTTCCGCTCCCGGACCAGTATCGCGGCGTCGGCGTCGGATACCGCGCCGGAGTCCATATACCGGTCCAGGATATGCTCGTCCAGCATGGCTATCTGCTCGTCCCGGACAGAGGGCGGGGCGGTGAAGTCCACGCACGCGTCCCCCAGCCGGGCGCGGATGTCGGCCATGAGCGCGGCCCGGTCCGTGCCGTTCACGTCCATCTTGGTGATAAAGATGAACGTGGGCAGCTTATACCGGGCCAGCAGGGTCCACAGGGTCTCCGTGTGGGCCTGGATCCCGTCCGTGCCGCTGACGACCAGCACGGCGTAGTCCAGCGCCTGGAGCACCCGCTCCGCCTCCGGGGAGAAGTCCACATGCCCCGGCGTGTCCAGCAGCGTGATCTCGGTATCCCCCGTGGTCAGGATGGCCTGCTTGGAGAAGATGGTGATGCCCCGTGCCCGCTCCAGGTCGTGGGTGTCCAAATAGGTGTCCCGGTGGTCCACCCGGCCCAGCTTTCTGATGCGGCCCGTCAGATACAGCATCCCCTCCGAGAGGGTGGTCTTGCCCGCGTCCACGTGGGCCAGTATTCCGATGGCTAGTTTTTTCATAGGAAACTCCAACAACAAGAAAATCGCCGGAGCACAATGTGTTCCGGCGATTCCCTATGGATTGAGGACAAAATGAAAAAGATGAAACTGACTCTTGCGATTATTAGTATACCGACCGGATGTTACAAAAGATAGAGGCGGCTCGTTACGAAAATATTAAATTTTAAAAAAGGGAAGAGCCGTCAGTCGAAGGCGAAGCCCCACCACAGATCGTCAGGAAGCTTTTCCTGGAGCTCCGGATTCAGGGCGGCCAGCACGAAGGGCCGCGTCTGGCCGGGGCCGGGGAAGAACAGGGGCGTGCGGACGGCGTAATCCTCCGCGGGGAAACGCGCCGCCACCGAGGCCAGCACGTCGGCCCAGTCGCCCTCCGGCGCCAGCAGCTCCAGCACCCGGCAGGTGTCCCCGTCCATCTCCACCGCGGCGATGTCTCCGTCCAGGTCGAGCAGCCCGCCGCCGAAACGGCGCATATGGAGAGCCTCCAGCGACAGCAGATCGGGGCCCATAACGGCGTAGGGCCTGCCCCGGAGCAGCGCCTTCCGACGCAGATAGTATTCTCCGGCGGAAATGGGCTCGGCGGCAGTCTTGACAGGACCGACCGCCTCCGCTCTGGGGATGACGGCTTCCCGGATGAAGCTGGCGGGAACACAGCCGACGGCCCTTTCGTAGAAGTCGTACAGTCCCGGCTCCGACGGCAGCACGCAGACCGCGTGGACCCAATCCATGGCGGCGCTGACGCAGGCTTTGTACACTGCGGTGCCGATGCCCCGGCCCCGGTAAGCGGGGTCCGTCGCGAGGGCATAGGCGTAGGCGGTGGAGAGCGACTGGCCGGAGGGCGGGAACATCAGCGGCCCGTTCATGATGTACATGGCCGACACCACGCGGCCGTCCGCCTCCGCCACGATGCACTTGTCCGGCTTCAGGAACAGGGAGTGATAGGTGTCGATGTATTTCTGATCGTCGCCGAAACCCGTCTGCCAGAGCTCGACGAGACGGGGGCGGTCTTCCGTGCGCCAGGGGCGGATCGTCACATTATCCATTGGTCAGCACCACCTTATATTTTTCCACCATCCTGTCGGGATGGTAACTGAGCTTGGAGCGCCGCAGGGAGGGCCGACCCATGTCGTCCTCCCGGTTGATCCACCGGACCTGGGGATGAACGGTCCGGATATAGCGGACGAATTCCCGGTTTATCATGGGATAGGCCCCGTTGACGTCCGCGCGCGCCTTTTCAAAATGGGCGTCGAAGGTATCGGCGGAGGCCATCTCCCCGATGGAGAAGGCCACGAGCCGCCGTCCCGTCAGCAGCGCGCCCCCGTCCAGACCCAGCTCCTCATAAAATTCAAACGCCCGCCGGATGGCCCGGTACTCGTCGTTGATGCCGTCTTGCTCATCCTCGCCGCAGGTCTCCATCCACCGGTCCAGCATGGTAAGGCAGGCGGGGATGAGCGCGGCGGACAGGGGCTCGAAGCGCCAGTCGTTTTCCTGCTCGAAGCGGTGGATGTGGTTGCGCTTGCCGTGCAGGCGCTTACCGGCCAGGGTGTCCAGCTTTTCGGCCTCGTAGAGGTAATCCCACAGGTCCCGCTCCGGCTCGACGGTACATCCGCCGCCCCAGAGAGCGCGCGCCAGGGGCAGATGCTCCGCCGTCACGCCCCGCAGCACGAAGGGAAAACCCTGGGCCGCGGCGTACGCGCGCATCTCGTCCAGCACCGGCGCCGCGTCTCCGCTGCCGACGGGCCAGGCGAAAAAGGGCGTCCGTTCATAGCAGGGCATAGATATCAGTCTGTCGCCCAGCCGTCCCACCTGTTGGCGGTACGTCTCGTCCCAGAGGAAGATGTTGCCGAAATCGTAGTCCGCGCTGGGAGAGTTCTCCGCCAGCACGATGGGGTCGATCCACGCTTTGTCGGCCAGTGTGACCGGATGCAGTTCAATCATACAGGCTTTTGATCTCCCGCTGTAAGGCTTTCAGATCCACAAAGGTCTCCGGTCTCTTGGAGGGGTCCCGGAGCAGGGCGGAGGGGTGGTACATGGCCATGGCCCGGCGGCCGCCTACGTCGAACCACTGGCCGTGCTCCTTCGTGATGCGGAAGTCCGGCTTGATGAAGGCCATGGCGGCGATGCGGCCCAGAAAGACCAGAATTGATGGGTCCACGAGCTCGATCTGCCGGTGCAGCCACCCGATACAGGCGGCCTGTTCGTCGGGCAGCGGGTCCCGGTTCCGGGGCGGGCGGCACTTGACGATGTTGGCGATGTAGACCTTTGTCCTGTCCAGATCGATGATCTCCAGCATGGTGTCCAAAAGCTTGCCCGCAGGGCCCACGAAGGGCTCTCCCTGCAGGTCCTCCTGCTCGCCGGGGCCCTCGCCGATGAACATCACGTCCGCCGACTCGTTCCCCACGCCGAACACCAGATTGTGCCGGGTCCGGCCCAGCTCGCAGCGCATGCACCCGGCGCAGTCCGCCCGGAGCTTTTCCCAACTGTCCAACGGTTGTTTACCCGCCTTTCCGCCGCGCACCGCACTCAGTTACCGGGCTGAGCTGTCCGACTCGTGCCATTGTCCGTGCGGCTGCAAAAATTCTTTTGGTTACTTTTCTTATAAGAAAAGTAACTTAGTCCAATTCGCTCTGGCCGGTATAGAGCATGTAGTACCGGCCCTGCTGCTGGAGCAGGTCCTCGTGGCTGCCCCGCTCCACGATCTTTCCGTGCTCGATGACCACGATGGCCTTGGCGTTGCGGACGGTGGAGAGCCGGTGGGCGATGACGAACACGGTCCGGCCCTCCATGAGCGCGTCCATGCCCCGGTCGATGAGCTTTTCGGTGCGGGTATCGATAGAGCTGGTGGCCTCGTCCAGGATCATGACCGGGTGCCGGGCCACGGCAGTGCGGGCGATGGCCAGCAGCTGCCGCTGGCCCTGAGACAGGTTCTGGCCGTTGCCGGTGATCATGGTATTATATCCGTCCGGCAGACGGGAGATGAAGCCGTGGGCGTTGGCGGCCTTGGCAGCGGCGACGCACTCCTCGTCCGTGGCGTCCAGCTTGCCGTAGCGGATATTGTCCATCACCGTGCCGGTGAACAGGTCGGTGTCCTGCAGCACGATGCCCAGGCTCCGGCGGAGCCCCGCCTTTTTGATGTCCTTCACGTCGATGCCGTCGAAGAGGATGCGGCCGCTGTCGATCTCATAAAACCGGTTGATGAGGTTGGTGACGGTGGTCTTGCCCGCGCCGGTGGAGCCCACGAAGGCGATCTTCTGGCCGGGATCGGCCCAGACGGTGAAGTCTTGCAGCACGGGCTTACCGGGCACATAGGAGAAGTCCACGTTCTCCAGCCGGACGCTGCCCCTGACCTCCCGGAACTCATATGTCCCGTCGGACTGGGGGATCTTCCAGGCCCAGAAGCCGGTCCGCTCCCCGTGACCGGTCTCGGTGAGAGAGCCGTCCTCGGCCCGGTCCACCGTCACCAGCGTCACGGCGCCCTCGTCCGGCTCCGGCTCGTGGTCGATGATGGCGAAGATCCGCTCCGCGCCGGCGATGGCGGAGAACAGGTTGATGGCCTGGTTCGACATCATATTGATGGGCATGGTCACCTGCCGGATGTAGTTGAGGTATACCCCCAGCGAGCCGATGGTGAACGATCCCGCCACGGTCATGAATCCGCCCAGCACGGCGGTGACCGCGTAGCAGATGTTCATGACGGCGTTCATAGTGGGGAAGATGATGCTGCCCAGGAAGTTGGCGAAAATGGCGTTGTCCCGGTACTCGTCGTTGCGCTCCTCGAAGCCCTGCTTGGCCCGGTCCTCGTAGTTGAATGCCTTGACCACCTTCAGCCCGTCCAGCATCTCCTCGATGTAGCCGTTGAGCGCGCCCAGGGAGGACTGCTGCTTTTTAAAGAGGATGCGGGAGTATTTGCCGATGCCCTTCACCAGCGCGAAGGACAGGCCGATGGTGACGAGGGTGATGACAAACAGCTTCCAGCTCAGGCTGATCATCAGTCCCACGGTGCCCACGAAGGTGATGATGCCGGACAAAAACTGCACGATGCCCTGCTCCAGGCACATCTGCACGTTGTCCGCGTCGTTGGAAAACCGGCTCATGAGCTCCCCGTGGGTGTGCTCGTCGAAGAAGGTGACGGGCAGGTCCTGCAGCGCGGAGAACAGGTCCCGCCGCAGGGCGTTGGTGGCCCACTGGGCCAGGGTCATGCAGGTGCGGGAGGTGAAGTAGGTGGCCACGGCGCTGGCCAGATAGATGCCCGCCAGAATGCCCAGCTGCCGGGCCAGGGCGGAGAAGTCCTTTTCCGGGCTCGTGATGAGGGGCACGATGTAGTCGTCGATCAGGGGACGCAGATAGTAGCTGGCCGCGAGAGAGCACACGGTGGAGATCAGCATGGTCACCAGCACCAGCGCGAAAAGGCTCTTGCGCTTGCCTGCGTAGCCCAGGATGCGGATCAGGGTGCCCTTGGCGTCCTTGGGCTTGCGGAAGTCCCGGCCGCCGCTTTTGTAGATCTTCTCGTCGTTTTCATCCACGCTGTCCACGGCGATGCGCGCTTTCAGCTGGGCCCAGATGCTCTGCTTTTTTTCAGCCATTGGAAAGCGCCTCCTCTACCTGGGAAGTGTAGATGTCCCGATAGATGGGACTTGTCTCCAGCAGCTCCTGGTGGGCGCCGACGCTCTCCACGCCGCCCTCGTCCAGGACCACGATCTTGTCCGCGTCCACCACGGAGGAGATGCGCTGGGCGATGATGAACACGGTGGTGTCTTTAAGCTCACGGGAGAAGCTGTCCCGGATGCGGCTCTCGGTGTCGGAGTCCACGGCGCTGGTGCTGTCGTCCAGAATGAGGATGGCCGGATGCTTGAGCATGGCCCTGGCGATGCACAGCCTCTGCTTCTGGCCGCCGGAGACGTTGGCGCCGCCCTGGAGGATCTGGGTGTCCAGCCCCTCGGGCATCTGGGAGACGAAGTCCCATGCCTGGGCGTTTTTCAGCGCGGCCACGATCTCGTCGTCCGTGGCGTTTTCATTGCCCCAGCGCATATTGTCCCGGATGGTGCCGGAGAACAGCACGTTCTTTTGCAGCACCATGCCGATACCGGCGCGCAGGTCCTCGATCCGGTAGTCCCGCACGTCCACGCCGTCCACCAGCACCTGGCCCGCGGACACGTCGTAGAACCGGGGGATCAGGTTCACCAGGCTGGACTTGCCCGAGCCGGTGCCGCCTACGATCGCCACGGTCTGGCCCGGTTCGGCGGAGAAGGTGACGTTTTTCAGCACGTCCTCGCCGTTGCCGGTGCGGGAATAGCGGAAGGACACGTTTTTGAATTCCACGGAGCCGTGGTCACGGGCGATGGTATGAGGCTTCGCGTCCGGCTTGTCGGTGATGTCCGGCTTGGCGTCCAGCACCTCCGCGATGCGCTTGCCGCAGGCCCGTGAGCGGGTGTACTGCATGAGCACCATGGAGAACATCATCACGCTCATCATGATCTGATTGAGGTAGCTGATGACGGCGAGAAGCTGGCCGCTCTCGATGTCGCCCCGCGCCACCATCCGGCCCCCGAACCAGTAGATGCACAGCGTTACCGCGTTCAGCACGATGGTAGCCAGGGGGCTCATGGCGATGATGACGCCCACGGCCTTCAGGTTGGACTTTGTGAGCTCGTCGTTGGCCTTTTTGAATTTCTGCCGCTCATACCGCTGGCGGACGAAGGCCTTCACCACCCGGATAGCGATGAGGTTTTCCTGGATGTCCGCGTTCATGGCGTCCAGCTTCTGCTGGACCGCCAGGAAGAGCTTATCTACCAGCGTCATCACGGTGACGACGCCGACGAACAGCACCGGTACCGCGATCATATAGATGAGGGCCAGACGCCAGGAATAGGTGATGACGATGGTCATGGCCACCAGCAGCTGGAACGGCGCCTGGATGAAGGTGCGCAGCATCATCTGCACGGCCTGCTGCACCTGGCGCACGTCGCTGGTGGTGCGGGTGATGAGGCTGGCCGTGGAGAACCGGTCGATGTCCGCGAAGGAGAACTCCTGGATGTGCCGGTACATGGCCTGGCGCAGGTTGGCGCCGAAGCCGTTGGCGGCGCGGGAAGCGTTCCAGGTGCTGATATAGCCGGACACCACGCTCATAACGGCCAGGGCCGTCATGAGCAGGCCGCATACGATGATGTACTGCCTGTCGCCGGTGGCCACGCCCTGGTCCACGATGTTGCTCATCAGCGTGGGCAGGGCCAGGGTGACCACCGTCTCCAGCAAAACGAAAATGGGGGTCAGGATCAGGGAATTTTTGTACTTTCCCCAATATCCTGTCAGAATCTCTCGCATGGGACGGGATGCGCTCCTTTCATGGTGCAAATATACTACATATACAAAATATGTTACCAAATCTGAAAAACAATGTCAACATATTGATGTGAACAGTGTGTGAACACTGCCCAGGCATAGACGGGGGGACAGGCCGCATAGACTTGTCCCGGAGGTGAGAGCATGGACGGATTCGCTTCTGCGCTGGCGCTGCTGCCGGCGCGGCTGCGCCGGGCGGCGGAGGCGCTGGGGCCGGACAGCCGGGCCATATGCGAGGAGCTGCGGCTGCGGCGGGGCCGGGAGGCGACGGCTCAGCTGGGGGGCTGTGAGTTCGGCCTGGGGACCGGACCGGTGACGGAGGGGGAACTGCGGACCGTGCTGGAGACGGCCACGGGCGCGTCCTTCCACGCCTCGGCCCAGCAGCTTCGCCGGGGATTCCTCTCCGCGCCGGGGGGCGTCCGGGTGGGCGTGTGCGGCACGGCGGTATGGGGGGAAAACGGCATGGAGAGCGTGCGGGAGGTCTCCTCTCTGGCCATAAGAGTGCCCCGTGCCGTGCCAGGCTGCGCGGACGGCATATGGGCCGAACTCACCGCCGGGGGCTTCGCCTCCGCGCTGCTCGTCGCCCCGCCGGGCGGCGGTAAGACCACGCTGCTGCGGGAGATCGTGCGCCGACTGTCCCGGGAGGGGTACCGGGTGGCGGTGGCGGACGAGAGAGGGGAGATCGCGGACGCCTGGACCGGGGAGCCAGCCTTTGACGTGGGGCCGTGCACGGACGTGCTCACCGGCGCGCCCAAGGCGCAGGCCGTGGGCCTGCTGCTGCGGGCCATGAATCCGCAGGTGATCGCGGCGGACGAGATCGGCGGCGAAGAGGAGGCGGCGGCGCTGCTGGCGGCGGCGTCCGGCGGCGTCCGGGTGCTGGCCGCCGCCCATGGAGAGCGGGGCGGGAGCCTGAACGGTCCCTGCCGGGAGCTCTTGCGGACCGGCGTTTTCCGGCGGCGGGTCTGGATCGAAAACCGCCAGGGCATCCGGCGGTACGCGGTGGAGGAGCTGTGACACGGCTGCTGGGGGCGCTGCTCGTCACGGCTGCGGGGCTGCTGGCGGGACTGCTGGCGGCGGGCGGTCTGCGGGAACGGGCGGAGAGGCTTGCGGAGCTCGGGCGGATGCTGGAGCTGATGGAGTTTGAGCTGAGCCGGTTCTCCACGCCTCTGCCGACGCTGTTCGAGCGCCTGGCGGGACAGCTCGCGGGGGATGCGGGGGCGCTGTGCCGCCGGATGCGGGACGGCCTGCAGGAGCTGGGGAGCCGGACCCTGGCGGACATATGGGCGGCGGCGCTGGAGGCGCTCCCCCCGGCGGAACGGCGGATGCTCCTGCCGCTGGGACAGGTGCTGGGCCGGTACGGGGCGGAGGAGCAGCGCATGGCGCTGGCCGTCTGCCGGGAGAGCGTGGCCCGCGCGGCGGCGGAGGCCAGGACCGCTCAGCGGGAAAAAGGACGGATGCTGGTGGGCGTCTCCGCCGCGGGCGCGGCGGCGCTGGCGGTGCTGCTCATATAACCAAGGATAATGATCATCGCAAGGCGAAAACGAATGTTTTCGCCGCCAAACGACACGTTTGGCGGCAAATGATCCAAGGATCATTTGCGCGATGCTCATTGCAATGAATATATGGCAAAACAGCCACGCTGTTTTGCTGAGCCGCAAAGCGGCTCGGCGCAACGCCTTACGGCATTTCGCCATCATATAATCATTATGGGACAGATGGACGATGGATGTTGATTTGATATTCCGGATCGCGGCGGTGGGGATATTGGTGGCGGTGCTGAACCTGCTGCTGACCCGCTCGGGACGGGACGAGCAGGCGCTGATGACCACCATCGCGGGGCTGGTGGTGGTGCTGGTGATCCTGGTGCAGCGGATCGCGGAGCTGTTCGATCTCATCCGCAGTCTGTTCGACCTGGGATGACGGTCCTGGCACAGGCGGCGGCGCTGGGCCTGGCCGGGGCGCTCATATCGCTGCTGCTGAAGAAAAACGCCCCGGAGCTGGGCCTGGCGCTGAGTCTGGCGGTGTGTCTGATCGGCGCGGGGCTGGCCATGGAGCTTTTCGCCCAGCTCCGGGAGGTGATCGACCTGGCTCGGGAGCAGACGGGCCTGAGCCCCGCCATCGTCAGTCCCGTGCTCAAGTGCGTGGGCATCGGGGTGGTGACCCGGCTGGCCGCAGACCTCTGCAAGGACGCGGGACAGAGCGCCGTGGCGTCCACGGTGGAACTGTGCGGCGCGGCCTGCGCCGTCGTGACGGCCCTGCCGCTGATCCGGTCCCTTTTACAGATGATAGGAGAACTGGCATGAAAACGATCGCGTTGCTTCTCATATTCTGTTTTGTGCTGCCGGTGCCCGCTCTCGCGGCGGAGACGGACCAGGTGGAGCAGGCGCTGCCGGAGTCGGCCCGGACCATCTTGGGGGACGCGACGGTGGCCGACGCCTCCGGCGGCGGGCTGTGGCAGCGGATATGGGATTGGGTGCTGTCGGCCCTGTCCGGCCAGATCGGCGCCGCGGCGCGGAGCGCCTGCGTGGCGCTGGCGGTGACGGTGCTGTGCTCTCTGGCGGGGGCGCTGAGCGAGAACGGGAAGGCGTCGGAGTATGTGATATTGGGCGGGGCGCTGGCCGTCATGGCGGCCTGCGCGGGAGATATGCGGTCCTTTCTGGGGCAGGCGCGGACGGCGCTTTTGGAGCTTTCCGACTTCTCCCGGGCGCTGCTGCCCACCATCGCGGCCTCCGCCGCCGCCGGGGGACACGGAGCCGCTGCCGCCGCCCGGTACGCGGCCTCGGCGCTGTTCATGGACATCCTGATAAACGCCGGTATCCAGGTGGTGCTGCCGGTCATATACGCCTACGCCGCCGCCAGCGCCGCCAACGCGGCGCTGCCGTCCGGAGCGCTGAGCGGGCCGGTGAAGCTCATCGGCTGGGTGAGCAACACCCTGCTGGCGGGACTTACCAGCGTGTTCACCCTGGCTCTCACGGTGACGGGGGCTGTGGCGGGCCAGGCCGACAAGGTGGCGGGCGGCATCGCCAAGTCCGCCATCTCCGCGGCGCTGCCGGTGGTGGGGTCCATCCTGGCGGACGCGGCGGACACCTACGTGGCCGGGGCGGCGCTGGTCCGGGGGGCGGTGGGCGTGTTCGGGCTGGCGGCGGCGGTGTGCGTGTGCGTGGGGCCGCTGCTGGGGCTCGGGCTGCACTACCTCATGTTCAAGGCCGCGGCCTGTATCGCGGAACCCTTTGCGGAGGGGCGGCTGGCGGGGCTCATGGGCAACATCGGCACGGCCTACGGCATGGCTCTGGGCCTGGTGGGCAGCGCGGGGATCATGCTGTTCGTGAGCGTGGTGCTGTCGGCGGAGATGGTGACGGGATGAGAAGGTGGATCGTGTCTATCACGGCGGCGTCGCTGCTCGCGGCCATCGCCATGACCCTGACGCCGACGGGGCGGGTGAAGCAGGTGACGCGCCTGGCGTGCGGACTGATGTGCGCGCTGGCGGTGGCGGGACCGCTGGTGCGGCTGGATCTTGACGGCCTGGCCTCGTCCATGGCGCTGTATGAGCAGCGGGCGGAGAGCATCACGAGTCAGGCGGAGGAGGAGACAAAAATGATGGATCGGACATACATAGAGGACCGGTGCGAGGCATATATATTAGCCAAAGCGGCCGAGGCGGAGCTTGCCGTGGACGGCGTGGACCTGTCGGCCCGGTGGGATGAGGAGGACCTGGTCTGGTATCCCTGGACGGTGACGGTGGACGCGGCCTACAACAGGTGGCTGGCGGACCTCATCGAGGGGTCGCTGGGCATCCCTGCGGTACGGCAGGACTGGAGGGACGATGGCTGAGGCGGGCGAGGCGTTCATGGAGCGCGTGGGCCGCTGGAAGTACGTTCTTCTGGTGGCGGCGGTGGGCCTGGGTCTGCTGCTGTGGCCCTCCGGCGGGTCCCGGAGGCCGGAGGACGCGTCCGCGGAGGTCACGGAGGAGGCGAGGCTGGAAGAGCTGCTCTCGGCGATGGAAGGGGTGGGGCGCTCAGAGGTACTGCTCTCAGAAAGCGGCGCGGCGGTGGTATGCCAGGGCGCGGACAGCGCCTCCGTGAGACTGGACATAACGGAGGCGATGCGGTGCTATACCGGGCTGGGCGCGGATAAGATCGTGATTTTTAAAATGAATGAAAACTGGAGGGAAGAATCTTGAAAAGGAATTTGAAGCGCAATATCGTAGTCATCGCCGTGCTGGTATTCGTGGGCGCGGCGGTATACCTGAACTGGTCGTACAACAGCCGCTGGGGCACGGCGGATTCGGCCATGGTAGCGGCGGAGGACGCGGCCATGCTGGCGGCCCAGGAGGAGTACACAGCCGCCGCGGTGGAGACCAACGCGCCCAGCGTGGCCGTGTCCGCCTACTTTGACGAGGCCCGGCTCACCCGCCAGTCCTCCCGGGACGAGGCGCTGCAGCTGCTGGAGCAGGCGTGCTCCGGGGAGGAGGCCAGCCAGGACGTGATCGACGAGTCCATGCGCCAGATCAACGCCATGGCCAGCTGGAACCTGCAGGAGAGCATGCTGGAGAACCAGCTTCTGGCGAAGCAGTTCACCGACTGCGTGGTGATGGTGTCCGACGAGGGCGTGACCGTGGCGGTGCCCGCGCCGGTGGAGGGCCTGACCGATACCCAGGTGGCCCAGATCACCGAGGCGGTGGTGTCCAACAC
>CANRDC010000065.1 GCA_947629245.1 uncultured Oscillospiraceae bacterium
AAGGGCAAGCTGACCGGCACCTCCATGCGTATCCCCGCCGCCGACGTGTCCATCGTCGACCTGACCGTCCGCCTGGACAAGGCTGCCACCTATGACGAGATCTGCGCCGCGATGAAGGCCGCCTCCGAGGGCCCCATGGCCGGTGTCCTGGAGTATGTGGACGAGGAAGTGGTCTCCTCCGACTTCCAGACCGATCCCCACACCTCCATCTTCGACGCCAAGGCCGGTCTGGCTCTGAACGATCACTTCGTGAAGCTGATGGCCTGGTACGACAACGAGTGGGGCTTCAGCTGCAAGATGCTGGACCTGACCCGGCATATCGACTCTGTCCGTCACGGCAAGTAATTCTGCTCTTTTTACACAGGGGCGGCGAAAGCCGCCCTTGTGCTATGCCGGGGCCAGCCCGGCCCGTCCCGGTTCATCTTATAAGATGTCCCGGCATATATTCGTTTATCCGGCATACACCAAGACGGTAAGGAGCATGTATGGCTGAGAAGAAGGGACAAAACTTTTTACAGGGGGCGGCCATTTACACCGTTGGCATCATCCTTGTAAAGATACTGGGCGCGGTCTACAAGATCCCTCTGGGCAACATCCTGGGGGACGACGGCTTCAATCACTTCGATGTGACCTATAAGATCTATAACTTTTTCCTGACCATCGCCACGGCGGGTCTGCCGGTGGCTATGAGCCGCCTGATCTCTGAGGCGGACAGCCTGGATCGGGACAGGCAGGTCTATCGGGTGTTTCAGGTGGGGACCATGACGTTCCTGGTCCTGGGCGCCATCGGAACGGGCATCATGATGCTGTTCCCGGCGGAGATCGGGGCCTATATGGGCGATGTGCAGACGGCGCGGAGCATCTTTATCATGGCGCCCAGCGTGCTGCTGGTGTGCGTGACGGCGGCCTACCGGGGCTACGCCCAGGGCCATGCCGACATGATCCCCACCACGGTCAGCCAGGTCATCGAGACCGCCGTGAAGGTGGCGGTGGGTCTGGGCTGCGCCGGATACCTGTACAAGGCCGGGTACAGCGTAGAGATCTGCGTGGCGGGCGCCATCCTGGGCACCACGGTCAGTTCTCTGGCTGCCATGGTCTATATGATCGTCAAGGTCCATCGAAAATATCAGGTCAAACCGTCTCCGGAGGCGAAGGACAATCCGCCCTCCCATGGGCGTGTGCTCAGCAATCTGCTGCGCATCGGCATTCCCATCACCTTTTCCACCTCCATCATGAGCGTCATCCAGCTTCTGGACGCGGCCATCACCCTCAACCGGCTGCAAAGCGCCGCGGGCTTCACCGACGAGGCCACTTTTGTACTCAACGGCGTCTATGCCAAGGCCATGACGGTCTATAATGTGCCGTCGGCCTTTGTGGTCCCGTTTCTGTCCTCCATCGTGCCCGCCGTGGCGGCGGCCCGGATGAAGCAGGGGCCGGAGGAGGCCGCCAACATCGCGGAGAGCTCTCTGCGCATGTGTACGCTGGTGTGCCTGCCCATGGCCGTGGGCATGGCGGTGCTGGCGGAGCCCTGCATGCGGGTGCTGTATCCTGGCGCGGCGGGGCAGGGGGCCCTGCTGCTGTTCGAGCTGGGCATCACATGCTATTTCATGACCATGAGCCTGATGACCAACTCCATCCTGCCCGCCCACGGCAACGAGCGGCTGCCGCTGATCTCCATCCTGCTGGGCGGCACGGCCAAGGTGATCGTGACCTACGTGCTGGTGGGCAAGCCCGGCATCAACGTGTACGGCGCGCCGCTGGGGACCTTGAGCTGCTACGTCGTCATGCTCGGCGCCAACCTGTTTTTCATGGCCCGGCACATGGCCCGGCCCATGAACATCGGGCGGATCATCGGCCGGAGCGGTCTGAGCGCGCTGGTGATGGGCATCGGCGCCTGGGCGGTGTGGAGCCTGCTGCACGGACTGATGGGCGGCGTCACCGCCACGGTGGCGGGCCGGGAGCTGAACATCCTGCTGCCCTTCCTGGCGGCGGTCGGGGCCGGTGTGGTCATCTACTGTGTGCTGGCCATCGCCCTGCGGGCCATCACTTTGGAGGATATGAAGCTCTTCCCCAAGGGAGAAAAACTGGCGGCAAAGCTGCATATCCGCTGAAAAATGCACAAAAACCCTTGAAATATCACGTTTTTTGAATTTTACACTTGCAGTGGGCCAGAATATATGGTAAATTTTCAGTACAAAGATCATTACGATATCGACGACTTTCGGACCATCATGGCGATCCTCCGGGGCGAGGGGGGATGTCCCTGGGACCGGGCCCAGACCCATGAGTCCATCCGGCGGGATCTGCTGGAAGAGGCTTATGAGACTGTGACGGCCATCGATTCCGGAGATAAGGACAATCTTCGGGAGGAACTGGGTGACCTGCAGATGCAGGTCTTGTTTCACGCCCAAATGGAGGAGGAGACGGGGAGCTTCACCTTCGACGATGTGTGCGACGAGGCGTGCAAAAAGCTCATCCACCGCCATCCCCATGTGTTCGGAAAGCTGGAGCTGGACACGCCCGAGGAGGTGCTGGTCACCTGGGACCAGGTGAAGCGCCAGGAGAAGGCTCAGAAGTCCACGGCCCAGGCCATGGACAGCGTGGCGCGGGCTCTGCCTGCCCTGTGGCGGGCGGAGAAGATCCAGAAGAAGGCCGCCAAGGAGGGCTTTGACTGGCCCGACTGGCGCGGCGCACGGGAGAAGCTCACCGAGGAGCTGAGCGAGCTGGACGAGGCTTTGGCCGCCGGAGAGCGGGTCGAGGAGGAGCTGGGAGACGTGCTGGCCGCGGCGGTCAATCTGGCTCGGCTTTTGAAGATCGATCCCGAGCGGGCCCTCAACGGCTCCAGCGACCGCTTCGTCCGCCGGTATGCCCGGATGGAGGAGCTGGCCGCGGCGGGGGGACAAGCCCTGTCGGAGCTGGACCTGGACGGGCAGGAGGCGCTCTGGCAGCGGGCCAAGAGCGAGGAATGACTTTCGGCAAAGCGCCGTGTTTCACGGGCTTTCAATAAACAAAAGAAGGCGGGAGACTGCCAAAAAATTAGGAGGTTTACTATGAATAAAGCAGAACTTATTGCGGCCATCGCCGCGCAGACCGGTCTTTCCAAGAAGGACTCCGAGAGCGCTGTCAACGCGTTCATCGACGTGGTGACCGGCACCCTGCAGAAGGGCGAGAAGGTCCAGATCGTCGGCTTCGGCGCTTTTGACGTGAAGGAGCGCGCTGAGCGTATCGGCCGCAACCCCCAGACCAAGAAGGAGATCAAGATCCCTGCTTCCAAGGTCCCTCAGTTCAAGGCCGGCAAGGCCCTGAAGGACGCTGTGGCGAAGTGATTTCATACACTCGCGGCGCGGGCCTTTCCCGCGCCGCGAGTGTATTTATATGCCATGCGACTGGATAAGTTTCTGAAGGTGTCCCGGCTGATCAAGCGGCGCACCGTGGCCAACGAGGCCTGTGACGGCGGACGGGTGAGCGTGAACGGCGCTCTGGCCAAGGCGTCCCGGGACGTGAAGCCGGGAGACGTGATCGAGCTGCGCTTCGGCGCCCGGACGACCCGCGTAGAGGTCCTGTCCGTGGGCGAGGCGGTCTCCAAGGCCGACGCCCCGGCCATGTACCGGGAGCTCTGAACGTATTCGCCGTCCTTCGACGGCGCTCGACAGCGTGAACGGGGCATTTTGTGTAAAACCGTGTTGGCCCTGTTTGAAATCGCGCCAAACGGGCGTTAAAAAATCATAATCGTGGTCATGCCCCCATATCCATGTGATATGGGGGTGTCTTTATGAGTTTCAAAAAAACGATCCTGCCGTTCATCCTGACGGCGATCCTGCTGACGACGCCGGTCCTGGCGGTGGAGCCGCTGGCGGAGGACGCCATCACCATCCACGCGCCCTACGCGGTGCTCATGGAGAAGTCCACGGGCACGGTGATCTATGAAAAGCAGTCCCACGAGCACTGCGCGCCCGCCAGCGTGACGAAGGTGATGACCATGCTGCTGGTGGTGGAGGCCATCGAATCGGGCGTTCTGACGCCGGACACGGTGGTGACGGCGTCGGAGACGGCCTGTTCCATGGGCGGCAGTCAGATATGGCTGGAGCCGGGGGAGCAGATGACCGTGTCGGAGATGCTCAAGTGCGTGTCGGTGGTCAGCGCCAACGACTGCGCCGTGGCGCTGGCCGAGCAGATCGCGGGCTCGGAGGAGGCCTTCGTCCAGCGGATGAACCAGCGGGCGGGGGAACTGGGGATGAAGGATTCCCACTTCACCAACTGCACCGGTCTGTACGATGACGACGACCACTATACCTCCGCCTATGACATCGCCCTCATGAGCCGGGAGCTGATACGCCACGACATGATCAAGCAGTATACCACCATCTGGATGGACACCATCCGGGGCGGCGAGTTCGGCCTTTCCAACACCAACCGGCTCATCTTCGGCTACGAGGGCGCCACGGGGCTAAAGACCGGCTTCACCAGCAAGGCCATGTACTGCCTGTCCGCCACGGCGGAGCGGGACGGGGTGGAGTACATCGCCGTGGTGCTGCACGGGGAGACCTCGGCGCTGCGGTTCGAGGACGCCCGGACCCTGCTCAACTACGGCTTCGCCAACTACTCCCTCGCGTCCCTGCGGCCCGGAGAGGCCCTGCCGCCGGTGCCGGTGACCATGGGCGCGGCGGACAGCGTCCAGCCCATCTTCGTGGGCGACGAGTACATCCTGGGCGAGAAGGGGGCCCTGTCCGGCCTCAGCTACGATATCGAACTGGCCGAGAGCGTGCCCGCCCCGGTATACCAGGGCCAGAGCCTGGGCCATATGACGGTCAAAAGCGGGGATAAGGTGCTGGCGGAGGTGGACATCGCCGCGTCGGAAAGCGTGGAGAGATTGTCCTTCTGGACCGTGTATGGCCGCCTGCTGGGCACGCTGATCGGGTGGCGGGTGGAATAGTTCCCCCATTTCACGCGTAAAAATGCGCCCTTTTCGGCGCGTATCCCCCACTTTGTGAAAAAAGATGACTTGAAAATGGGCATAAATTGGGGTATAATACGGGCAACGGCGAATTGGAAAAATTCTCCGCAACAAAAGAAGCAGGAGGGTCTCTGCAAAATGGTAAAAGTTGATCTATCGGGAGCGCTGAGCTTTCTGGACAGCACCGGCCCGGATTACGGCGCGGCGGGCCAGGCTCATCGGACCCTGGCGGAGAGGACCGGCGCAGGCGCGGACTTCACCGGCTGGCGGGAGCTGCCCCGGCGGGTCCAGGGCGAGGAGCTGAAGCAGATCATGGCCGCGGCGGAGCGCATCCGCGACACCAGCGAGGTGCTGGTAGTGGTGGGCATCGGCGGCAGCTACCTGGGCGCTCGGGCGGGCATCGAGCTGATCCGTCCCAAGAATGGGCCGGAGGTCATCTTTGCGGGCACGGGCCTCTCCCCGGACGATCTGGCCAGCAAGCTGGAGCAGCTGGGGGACCGGGACTTCTCCGTGAACGTGGTGTCCAAATCCGGTACGACGCTGGAACCGGCGGCGGCCTTCCGTATTTTCCGGGGCCTGCTGGAGAAGAAATACGGCGCCGGGGCCCGCAAGCGCATCTACGCCACCACCGACAGGGCCAAGGGCATTTTGAAGTCCATCGCGGACAAGGAAGGGTATGAGACCTTCGTGGTGCCCGACGACGTGGGCGGCCGGTTCAGCGTACTGTCCGCCGTGGGACTGCTGCCCCTGGCGGCGGCGGGCTGCGACGTGCGCACCATGATCGGCGCGGCGGCGGAGGCCATGTACGAGCTGGACCTCAGAAACCCCGACAATCCCGCCTGGCAGTATGCCGCCACCCGCAACGCCCTGTATTCCAAGGGCAAGAAGATCGAGATCCTGGCCAGCTACGAGCCGTCGTTCCGCTACATGGCGGAGTGGTGGAAGCAACTGTACGGCGAGAGCGAGGGCAAAAACGGCGTGGGCATCTATCCCGCCAGCGTGGAGTATAACGCGGACCTGCACTCCATGGGCCAGTACATCCAGGACGGCCCCCGGACCCTGATGGAGACGGTGGTCAGCTTCGACCGGCCCCGGAAGGACTATGAGATGCCCTTCGTCATGGGCGACCCGGACGGGCTGAACTATCTGGCTGGCCGTGGTCTGGGGGAGATATCCCGCGTGGCCATGGAGGCGGTCAAGGCCGCCCACATCGCCGGGGGCGTGCCCAACATCGGCGTGAGCGTGCCGCTCCGGGACGAGGAGGGCTTCGCGGAGCTTGTGTGCTTCTTCGAGACGGCCTGCGGCATCAGCGGCTATATGCTGGGGGTCAACCCCTTCGACCAGCCCGGCGTGGAGGCGTACAAGAAGAACATGTTCCGGATGCTCGGAAAGCCCGGAGCATAACTGTCAGAATGGCTCTGAAGATGTTCGGCCCCCGCAAGCGGGGCCCCTCCATCGGTCAGAGCCATTCTTCCTTTTCCCCAAAAGGCTGGCGAGCCTTTTGGGGGCCCCGAGAAAAAATTCAAAATAATTAACATCTTTCCCGTTGCCATGCAGCGGGAAAGATGCTAAAATGGGGGTAACTCAAGAAGGGAGCGTGATGATCTCTTGATAAGATTGATCATGGGTCTCAAAGGGACCGGCAAAACAAAACAGCTGGTAGAGCTGGTACGCAAGGCGGTGGACGAGGAGCACGGCGACGTGATCTGCATCGAGAAGGATAAGGTCCTTACATACGACATCCCCTATCAGGCGCGGCTCATCCACGCCTCCCAGTACGGGATCAACTCCATCGAGCTGATGCGCGGCTTCCTCAGCGGCCTGGCTGCCGGGAACTTCGATATCACCCATGTGTTCATCGACAATCTTTTCAAGATCATCCGGCCTGCCTCGGAGGAGGACCTGGCCCAGTTCCTGGCCTGGATGGAGCGCTTCGGCCAGACGGAGAGCATCACCTTCACCGTGACCGTCTCCGCCGACCCCAAGGACTTCGGCCCCGAGGTCACCAAGTATCTGAATCAGTAAGTTGACACAAAAAGCGGCGTCCGGCCTTGGCCGGACGCCTTTTCATGCAAAAAACGGCTTGCATTCAAAATGGCTACGCGCTATAATGGTGCCAACGGAACAATAAAGGCGGGACTTGGAGTGGTGACGCACCCCAAGCCCCTATGCAGGAGACTGGTACTCTCCCACACAGCAGTGAAAATCTGCGCCTGCCTCATTATACCCGTTTGCCCCTCTGTTTACAAGGGGGATAAATGGGCGTTATGGGCTATGTGCTGCAGCCTTTTATGCGGTGTAGGGAATTTCTATCCCCTGCGCCGCTTTTGTTGTTCCGGCAGGAAAGCCCGGGGACGCGCAAGCGCCCCTCGGGCCGGTACTGTCGTGAAAAACAACAAAAAAAGAAAGGTAGGCAACACATCATGGCAAAGCGCGGTTTATGTATTCTTTTGGCGGTCTTGACGCTGTTCGCCCTGGCCGTCCCGGCGTTTGCGGCGGATGGGGGCGTGGTGGAGAACGAGCCCAAGATGGCGGCGGCGACCTCCGGCTCCTGCGGGGATAACGTCAAGTGGTCCTTCAGCGGCGGTACCCTCACCATCTCCGGCACGGGGAAGATGGGCAGTGGATCGGGATGGGCTGACTACCGCAGTCAGATCAAAAAAGTCATCATCAAAAAAGGTGTGACCAGCATCAGCGACTGGGCGTTTTCAGGTTGCGATAACCTGACGAGTGTTACGATCCCGGAGGGCGTGACCGAAATCGGTTTTCATTCATTTTTTGACTGTTATGACCTAACGAGTGTTACGATCCCGGAGAGCGTGACATTTATTGGCGATTTTGCTTTTAATTTAACCGGCATATCGGATATCAAGATAGCCAAGGGCAATAAGAACTATGTCTCCGTAGACGGCGTGCTGTTCAGTGCGGACAAAACGGAGGTGATCTGGTATTCGCGGTGTAGAATGGATTCATCGTATGTGATTCCCAATACGGTCAAAACCATTCACAGTGGAGCATTTTGTAACAATGACTTTCTAGACAGTATAACGATCCCGGCCAGCGTGACCAGTATTGGTGGTGACGCGTTTACTTCACAGTGTTTGACGGCGATTAATGTGGCGAAGGGCAGCAAGAGTTATGCCTCCGTGGACGGCGTGCTGTTCAGCGCGGACAAAAAGACCCTGGTCCACTATCCACAGGGCAAGACAGCCTCCTCCTATGCGATCCCCAACACGGTCATTACGATTGCTGGCAGTGCGGTTTTTAACTGTAACAACCTGACGATCGTGACGATCCCGGAGAGCGTAACCAGTATTGGGGAGGGTGCGTTTGGGTCCTGCTATAGTCTGACGAGCATGACGATCCCAGCCAGCGTAACTAGTATTGGGGAGGCTGCGTTTGGGTACTGCGACAAACTGACGAGTATAAAGGTCTTGAATCCCAACTGCGAGATAGAAAGCGGCTATGGCAATACGCTTGGCGTTCCCGGCACCACCGTCGTCTCCGGCTATGCCGGGTCCACGGCGGAGGCGTATGCCAAAAAGTTTGGCTATACCTTCAAGTCCCTTGGCAAAGCGCCCAGCGCGAATACCCAGCTTGCCGCGCCCACAGTGAAGATCGCCCAGACCAAAAGTGGCATCCAGGTCACCTGGAACGCGGTGTCCGGCTCTTCCCGGTACATGGTGTATTACAAGGAAAACGGCGGCAGCTGGCAGAAGATCGGGACCACCGCCAAGACCAGCTACACCCGCGCGGAGAAGTACCTGAAAGCCGGGGCCACATACCAGTTCACAGTCCGCTGCTGCGCCGCCGACGGCAAGACCCTTTTGAGCACCTACAAGGCCAGCAATAATGTGAAATACGCCCCGGAACTGGCGGCCCCCACGGTGAAGATCGCGCAGACCAGCGGCGGTATCCAGGTGAGCTGGAACGCGGTGAAGGGCTCGGACCGGTATATGGTGTATTACAAGGAAAACGGCGGCAGCTGGCAGAAGATAGGGACCACCGCCAAGACCAGCTACACCCGCGCGGCGTCCAAGCTGAAAAATGGCGCAACATACCAGTTCACAGTCCGCTGCTGCGCCAGCGACGGCAAGACGTTGCTCAGCTCCTATAAAGCCAGCAATAAGGTGAAATACGCCCCGGAACTGGCGGCCCCCACGGTGAAGATCGCTCAGACCAGCGGCGGCATCCAGGTCACCTGGAACGCGGTGTCCGGCTCCTCCCGGTACATGGTGTATTACAAGGAGAACGGCGGCGGCTGGAAAAAGATCGGGACCACGGCCAAGACCAGCTACACCCGCGCGGTGAAGTACATGAAAGCCGGGGCCACATACCAGTTCACGGTCCGCTGCTGCGCCGCTGACGGCAAGACCCTTTTGAGCACCTATAAGGCCAGCAACAAGGTGAAATACGTGGTCGAGCTTGCCGCGCCCACGGTGAAGATAGCCCAGACCAGCGGCGGCATCCAGGTGAGCTGGAACGCTGTGTCCGGCTCTTCCCGGTACATGGTGTATTACAAGGAGAACGGCGGGTCCTGGCAGAGGATCGGCGACACCGCCAAGACCAGCTATACCCGCGCGGCATCCAAGCTGAAAGCCGGGGCAACATATCAGTTCACAGTCCGCTGCTGCGCCAGCGACGGCAAGACGCTGCTCAGCACCTACCAGGCAAGCAATAAGGTGACATACACAAAATAACGCGAAAATTTGAATGGGCGCGTCCTCGGACGCGCCCATTCTCTGTTGACAGCTGTTGACAGTCGCCCTCTGCACAAAGCGGCCCGAAATATTATCCGATCACAACGCCTTATAAAGCGTTCCGCAGGCCCGGATCAGGCCCTGGCACAGCTCGTCCGCGTCCGCCTCGGTATTGAACCGGCCAAAGGAGATCCGTATGGCCCCGTCGATGACTCTGGCGGGCAGGCCCATGGCCTCAAGCACGTGGCTGCGTCCGCCCCGCTTACAGGCCGAGCCCTTGGACACGCAGATTCCCAGGCAGTCCAGATAGTTCAAAAGCACCTCGCTCCGGTATCCCGGCAGGGACAGACACAGGATATGGGGCGCGCCGCCGCCAATCACCCGCGTGTCCGGCAGGGCGGGGGACAGCGCGTCCACGACCCGCCAGCGGAGAGCCGCCATCCGGGCGGGCGCGTCCTTATCGGATCTGTACGCCTCCACCGCCGCCGCCAGGGCCAGGATGCCCGGCATATTCTCCGTGCCGGAGCGCCGGGCGTTTTCCTGCCCGCCCCCCAGGATCAGGGGCGGCAGCCGCAGACCGGAGCGGACGTATTGGGCCCCAACGCCCTTGGGGGCGTGTATCTTGTGGCCGGAGACAGTCACCACGTCGGCCCCCAGGGTCTTGACATCCAGCGGGACTTTCATGTATCCTTGTATGGCGTCAGTGTGCAGCAAAGCGGGACTGTTGGCCGCCCTGAGGGCGCGGGCCACGGCGGGGATGTCGGTGACCGCGCCGGTCTCGTTGTTGACCAGCATCAAACTCACCAGCGCCGTGTCGGGCCGCAAGGCGGCGGCCACGGCCTCCGGGGACACCGCCCCGTCGGGACCGGGGGCCAGACGGGTCACCTCCCAGCCCTGATTTTCCAGCTGGTCCAGGGTCTTGCGGACCGCGTCGTGCTCCGTCAGGCCGCTTATGATATGCTTCCCCTTGTGGCGCATGAGGCGGCAGGCCCCCTCCAGGGCCCAGTTGTCCCCCTCGGAGCCGCCGGAGGTGAAAAAAATCTCTTCCGGTTTGGCGCCCAGGCTCTCGGCCACGGTCTGGCGGGCCGCTTTCAGGGCCTGGCGGGCCTCCCGGCCGGGACCGTGGGTGGAACTGGGGTTGCCGAAACGCTCGGTCATGGCCTCCAGAGCCGCCTGGGCCGCCGACCGGCAGACCTGGGTAGTGGCCGCGTTGTCAAGATAGATCATAAGGTAATCACCGAGGGAATTATAAACCGGCTGGCGGGAAAAGGCAAGAATTATGAAATATGCCGTATACACCTTGGGCTGCAAGGTAAATCAATATGAGACCCAGGCGCTGGAGACCATGCTCCGGGAGCGGGGATTTGAACCTGTGGACCGGGACGCGGACGTGGTGATCGTGAACACCTGCGCCGTCACGGCGGAGAGCGGGCGCAAATCCCGTCAGGCTGTCCGGCGGCTGCAAAGCCGCAATCCCGGCGCGCTCACGGTGGTCTGCGGGTGCTTTTCCCAGCTGGAGCCGGAGGAAGTATCCGCCCTGGGGGCGGATATCGTGTTTGGCAGCGGGGACAAGCGGGCCCTGGCGGACGCCATCGCGCGGGCGCTGCCCGTGACGAACGTGGACGACCCGTTCCAAAGGCGGGTGTTCGAGCCCCTGCCCGCGGGGGCGGCGTCCGGCCGGACCCGCGCCATGCTGAAAATACAGGACGGGTGCGACAACTTCTGCACCTACTGCGTCATACCCTATACCAGGGGCCGGGTCCGGTCCCTGCCCCTGGAGACTTGCGCGGCCCAGGCGGCGAAGCTGGCGGGGGAGGGCTTTGCCGAGATCGTGGTCACGGGCATCGAGATCGCCTCCTACGGCAAGGACTTGCCGGGAAAGCCCGGCCTGGCGGACGCGGTGGAGGCCATATCCGGGGCCGCGCCGGGGGCCCGTATCCGGCTGGGGTCTCTGGAGCCCACCGTGGCCACGGAGGCGTTCTGCGCCCGTCTGGCGGCGCTGGGGAACGTGTGTCCGCATTTTCATCTGTCCCTCCAGTCCGGCTGCGACGACACCCTCCGGCGGATGAATCGCAAGTATGACACGGCGGCGTTTCTGGCTGTGTGCGAGCGGCTGCGGGAGCGCTTTCCCGGCTGCGCGCTGACGGCGGATCTGATCTGCGGCTTTCCGGGGGAGAGCGAGGCGGATTTTTCGGCCACGCTGGCGTTTTTGGAGCGCTGCGGCTTTTTCTTCGTCCACGCCTTTCCCTACTCCGTTCGTCCCGGTACTAAGGCGGCGGCCATGCCGGACCAGCTGTCCAGAGCCGAGAAGGAGGACCGGGTCCGCCGGGCGGGGGAGGTCATCGCCCGCTTACAGAGGTCCTATCTGGAAAGCTACTTGGGCAGGACCCTCTCCGTGCTCTTTGAAAACGACCACGGCGGCCACAGCGGCAACTACTGTACGGTGCGCGTCGACGGCCCGGTCCGGCGGGGAACGGTGGAGAATGTACGCATCGCCGCCGTGGAGGGGGACGTCCTTTTGGGCGAACTCACGAAAAGTCTGGAATGATTTGCATTTCTGGGATGACGTGCTATAATTATATGATATCATGACACCGGTTTTAACGAGGTAAAAGCATGAAGAGGGAAGAAGTGTTCAATTTTTCGGCGGGGCCGTCGGTCCTGCCCCGTGAGGCCCTGGAGCGGGCCGGGAAAGAGATCCTCAACTACAACGGCAGCGGCATGTCCGTCATGGAGATGAGCCACCGCAGCGCCTTTTTCCAGGAGATTTTCGACAGCACCAAGGCCAAGCTGAAGGCCGCCCTGAGCGTGCCGGACAGCCATGAGATCCTGTTTTTGCAGGGGGGCGCGTCGCTGCAATTTTCCATGGTGCCCATGAATCTGATGGAGGGGGCTTTGGCGGACTACGCCGTCACCGGCAACTTCTCCAACATCGCCTGCAAGGAGGCCAAGAAGTACGGCACGGTCCATATCGCCGCCTCCTCCCAGGACGATAATTTCTCCTACATCCCGACCCAGGACCAGCTGGACCTGTCGGCGGACGCCAAGTATTTCTATTACTGCTCCAACAACACCATCTACGGCACCGCCTGGCCCTATGTGCCCGAGACGGCCTCGCCCCTGGTGTGCGACATGAGCTCGGAGATATTGTCCCGGCCGGTGGATGTGTCCAAGTACGGCCTGATCCTGGCGGGGGCCCAGAAGAACATGGCCCCGGCGGGGGTGACGGTGGTGATCATCGACAAGGCTCTGGCGGGCCGGGAAGCGCCCTATACGCCGCTGATGATGAGCTACAAGACCATGATCGACAAGGACAGCATGTACAATACCCCGCCCTGCTGGTGCATCTACATGCTGGGTCTGGTCCTGGACTGGCTGGCCAAGCAGGGGGGCGTGGCCGGTATGGAGGCCGTCAAGCATGAGAAGGCGGCCATGATCTATGACATCATCGACAACAGCAAGCTGTATAAGCCCTGCGCCCGGCCCGACTCCCGCAGCGATATGAACGTGACCTTCCGCACGGGGGACGCGGACCTGGACGCGGCCTTCGCCAAGGAGGCCCAGGCCAGGGGGCTCATGAATCTAAAGGGCCACCGGAGCGTAGGCGGCATCCGGGCCTCGCTCTACAACGCCCAGAGCATGGAGGGCGTGAAGGCCCTGGCGGAGTATATGAAGGAATTCGAGGTCAAGCACCATGTATGAGATCAAGACCATCAACAACATCGCCCGGCAGGGCCTGAACATTCTATCCTCCAAGGGCATGATGATCAACAACGAGTCCGCGGACCCGGACGGCATCCTGGTCCGCTCGGCCAAGCTGCACGACATGCAGTTCGGCAAAAAACTGCTGGCCATCGCCCGCGCAGGCGTGGGCACGGACAATGTGCCCGTGGAGCGCTGCACGGAAAACGGCGTCGTGGTGTTCAACACCGCCGGAGCCAACGCCCAGGCGGTGGTGGAGCTGGCGGTCTGCTCGCTGGTGCTGGCCTCCCGGGACGTGCTGGAGGGGGCCATATGGGCCCGTTCCCTGGCGGGCCGGGACGATGTGGAGGCCGCCGTGGAGGCGGGGAAGAAGGCCTTCGTGGGCCCGGAGATCCGGGGCAAGACCCTGGGCGTCATCGGCTTGGGAGCCATCGGCGGCCGCATCGCCAAGGCCGCCCTCAATCTGGGCATGGAGGTCATCGGCTACGACCCCTACCTGTCTGTGGAGGCCGCCTGGCACATCCACAGCGACGTCCGCCAGGCGGAGGATCTGGCCAGCCTCTACCGGGCCAGCGACTATGTGCTCATCCAGATCCACCACAACGAAAAGACCCATCACACCCTGAACGCGGGGGCGTTCGCCCAGATGAAGGACGGCGTCCGGGTCATCAACCTGGCCCGTGGGGGCTTGGTGGACGAGGACGCCATGCTGGCGGCCCTGGCCTCCGGCAAGGTGGCCCGGTATGTCACCGACTTCCCCAGCGCCAAGCTGGTGGGGAAGAAGGGCGTGGTGGCCTTCCCGCACCTGGGCGCGTCCACCCCCGAGAGCGAGGAGAAATGCGCCGTCATGGCCGCCCAGGAGCTGACGGACTATATCCTCAACGGCAACATCCGCAACGCCGTCAATATGCCCCAGCTGGTGCTGGAGCGGGCCGGTGTGGCCCGGCTCTGCGCCATCCATGACAACGTGCCCCGGATGCTCAACGCGTTCCTGGATATCATCGGCGGGGAGGACATCAACGTGGAGCATATGCAGAACCGCGCCCGCGGCGCCGTGGCGTACACCGTCATCGACCTGGGCAGCCCCATCACGCCGGAGCTCACCGCCCGCATCGAGGCAGTGCCTCACGTGCGGCGCGTGCGTGTGCTCTGAGCGGCAAACGCCGAAATATTAACGAGGCTGGGGCATCCCGGCCTCGCTCGTTTTGAGGGTTACATAATTACAAAATAGTGTCAAAAATTGCAAATTATAGACAAAAGTTTCAGGAATTGCTTGCATTGGCGGGGCAACAGTGGTATATTCAATTTGTGTAAGTTTCAGAACAAGTGTGTTCTTTGGAAAGATGGAGGAAAAGTATGGCACGCATCAGGAGACTGCTCGCTTTTTTGCTTATCTTGACAATATGCTTCTCGTTGGGGGAGGGGCTGGCGTTTGCCAGCGACGGCTCCGGTGAGGAGCTTGTCCCGCCTGCCGTGAGCGAGGACGGGGGAGAGGAGAGCCCCGAGCCCTCTGAGAATGAGGCGGGTCTGCAGCCCGAGGACACGGCGGAGCCCGAGGCTACGGCGGAGCCCGAGGATACGGTGGAGCCGGAGGACACGGCGGAGCCGGAGGACACGACGGAGTCTGAGACCACGGCGGAGCCTGAGGACACGGCGGAGCCCGAGGCCACGGTGGAGCCCAATGACGCGGCGGAGCCTGAGGACACGGCGGAGCCTGAGACCACGACGGAGCCTGAGTCTACGGCGGAGCCCGAGGACACGACGGAGCCTGAGACCACGGCTGTGCCTGAGACGACTGCGCCTGAGACGGCTGTGCCCGAGGCGACGGAGAAGCCGGAGCCCAAGCGGTGGCCCTGGACGGAGCCCGGCAGCACGGTAGAAGCCATTCTGTCCGGCGGCAGGACCCTGACCGCCGACGGCGTTACATATCGCAGCGAGAACGGCCTGTGGGCCGATGATGTGCTTCTGTCGGACGTGGACGCGATAAATCTGAATCTGGTCGACGGGACGCTGTATTACAGCGTCGGCGGCGCGATCTGCCGTATGCCCGCCACCGGCGGCGCGGCGGAGACGGTGTATACCGCCGCCGAGACGGTGGACCAGATGTACGTGATGGGCCAGGAGATCCGTTTCCTGGCAGACGGCGCGGTCTGGTCCTATGACATGCGGGACGGTCTGACGGAGCAGCTGGCGGCACCGGCCGGGGTGACCGGTCTGGCGCCCACAAAATATGGCAATATCTTCCTCACGGGCGGGCCGTCCAGCTATACGCTCTGGGCGGAGCAGCTCCAGTTCCTGTCCGGCGTCGAAAGCTGCGGCGTCGACGGCGAACGGCTCATAGTGACCATGGGAGGCGAGAGCTACGGCACGTCGCTTTCCGCTGTGTTTGCCGGTTCGGTCGCGCTGCAGACCTATGAGGCGGCGCCTGCGTCGGAGGAGCCGCCCGAGGCCAGCCCTGAGGGGAGCGAAGAGCCCGAGGCCAGCCCTGAGGCGAGCGCGGAGCCGGATGCCGACCCCGAGGCAAGCGCGGAGCCGGATGCCGCCCCCGAGGTGAGCGCGGAGCCGGATGCCGACCCCGAGGCGAGCACGGAGCCGGATGCCGACCCCGAGGTGAGCGCGGAGCCCGAGGCCAGCCCTGAGGTGAGCGAAGAGCCCGAGGCCAGCCCTGAGGTGAGCGAAGAGCCCGAGGCCAGCCC
>CANRDC010000066.1 GCA_947629245.1 uncultured Oscillospiraceae bacterium
TCCCTGTAACTTATCCACCGTATCAGTTCATTATAAAAATCTTAGATTTTTGTCTTGACAACTGAGCCACTATAGTATGCCGCCCGCCGAGAAGCCCATAACGGCGATATTGTCCGGGTCAAAGCCGTACACACCGGCGTTTTTCCGTATCCACCGCACGGCTCTTGCCACGTCCAGGGCCCCCTCCTTTATCGAAAAAGGGTTTTGCCCTTTTTCGATAAGGGGAACGTGCGGTGACTTTTCGCTGAATTTTGCGAAATTCAGCGAAAAACCACCTGCTGTCGCCCTGCGCGCGCCGCGAGCGGCACACTTGGGCGACAAAAGGGAAATTTTTCAAGGCGCATGTCCTTGAAAAATTTATTAAATTGGGGAGGCCGACGTCCAATGTCATTAAGTTAAGCAAAATCTGAGCCTCATTTTAGAACCCTCCCCTATGAGAGAATTAGGAAGTTTTTCCGTAGAAACGGGCACCTCCAAGCTTGCTTGTAGGGCGGGTTCCAAACCCACCCGTTTTCGCTGTGTGGTTTCACGACTGCTAACTTAACGACATTGGACCGCTACTTCTCCGTTTTCAAAATATTCCATCAATCTCCGCGCCGCCTCCCCGCGTGTCACGATGGTTGCGTCCCCTTGTGGGTCCCAGGCGCCGGAGCTGTCCCCGGAGTAGCGTTCTAAAATGAGGTCCAGCTGCTGTCTTGTCAGCGCCTCCTCCGGGGCGAAACGCCCCCCGCCGACGCCGTTCACAATGCCGTGCTGTGCCGCCCAGCCCACGGCCTCGGTGTACCATGTCCCTGCTGGCACGTCCCGGAAGTCCGGCGCGGGCGCGTCAATGCTCCCCTCTGCCCGGTAAAGAATGGTGACAATCATGGCGCGGGACAGGGGGGCGTCGGGGGAGAAGGTGTCCGCCCCCGTGCCCGTCATCAGGCCGTGCTCATAGACGTACTTTACCGCCTCGGCGTACTCGGACCCCTCCGGCACATCCCGAAAGCGCG
Organism: uncultured Oscillospiraceae bacterium; assembly: GCA_947629245.1. GTDB lineage: Bacteria > Bacillota > Clostridia > Oscillospirales > Oscillospiraceae > CAJOIG01. Next base: position 993 of record CANRDC010000066.1, read on the forward strand.
CCGCTCCGTGGGACGTGATCCACTCAAGGACGCTTTCGTCCTCAAAGATGAGACTCCCGCCGCCGTGCTGGTTGGTGACGCCCTTTTCCCGGAACCAGTCGGCATCGGGGATATTGAGGACGATAAGCTCGTTTATCTCGCCGTCCGTCAGCCCCGCCGCCCGGTAAGCGTCCGTCAGGCCCGCGTAGGCGTCACGGGCGCGCTGGGAGCCGTAATACTCATCACTCTCCCCCATGAAGATGTACACCGCCACCCGCCGCTCCGCCAGGGGCGCGTATGTCCCGTCCCACTGGGAGGCCACGTGGAGGTAGGCGGCGTAGAGGTCAGGCCGCATTGAGACGGCCCTGGACATGGTCTCGCCCCCCGCCGAGTACCCGGCGGCGTAGACGCGATTTGTGTCCACGGGGAAATTCTCAATAAAGTATTCCGCCAGCTCGTTTGCCTGCCGGGCGGACTTGTCGTTCCAATCCGTGAGCTGGGCGGACACCACGATCATTGGCTCGTCCAAATTGGCCCAGTTCTGGAACCCGTTCCAGCTTATATTGCTCCCGGAGGAGTCCTCCCCGAACCACATCTGCCCGTACCCCGGCATGGTCATCACCAGAGGGTACTTTTGTCCGGGACAGTAGTTTTCAGGGAGAATGTAGCTGTAATGGACAGGCCCCTCGGCCCCCTCCAAAATCTGCTCCCGGACAAGTCCGCCCTCAGAGACAGCGGCCAGGGCGGAGGCACTCTGGGAGCTCTCCGTCTCTCCCTCCAGTCTCAGTCCCTGTACCCACTCCCGGACCGTGTCGTCAGAGGGGTGTTCCCGGAACCGGGTGCCGGGCAGCCATTCGCCCGCTCCGGCGATGTCCGCCAGAAGCTCCCCGCTCTCGCCGATGCCGGAGCTTGTGGAGGTGCAGAAGGGCACCACCGTCTTGCCCTCAAAATCGTTGGCCGCCACGAAGGAGCTGACGGGCCAGGCGGCGATCCCCCACCATATGGGGTAGCCCAGAAAAATAGTGTCGTAGTCCTCCCAGCCCTCCGGCGTGACTGTCTCAAGCTCCACGTCCCGTAAGCTCTCATCGCTGTGCTCCCGGCTCACCCGGCTCTGCCGGTCACGCCAGTTGAGGTCCGCGCTGGTGTAGGGTTCCGTCGGGACTATCTCAAAGGTGTCGGCCTCCAATGTCTCCGCGATGGTCCCGGCCACCGCGTCCGTGTTGCCGGAGGCGGAAAACCACACCACCAGCACCTTCTCGCTCCCGTCCATAAACGCCTCCGTGTCCCCCTGCGCCCCGCCGCAGGAGGCGAGCGTCAGGACGAGGACAAGTAAAAGGACGGCCAATAAAATCTTTTTCATGCCGAAGCTCCTCTCTCCAAAATATCAACGATCACAAATTCCGAATATGTCCCGGTTTTGAACTTCACCGCCCAGCAGGAGATGCCGGAGCTGACGATGAAGGACGTGCCGCCCCGCGTCTCCAGCCCGTAGGCCAGGTCGTTGGCCCCAATAGCCACCCCGATGGGGGCCAGGGGGAACATCTGCCCGCCGTGGGTGTGGCCGCAGAGAACAAGGTCCGCGCCCGCCTTGGTCTCCGCGTCAAAGTCGTTGGGCTCATGGTCCAGCATAATGATGTATTGGGAGGTGTCCGCGCCTTGCGTAAGCTGGGAAGCCTCCATACGGCCCATGTCCTGCCGGTCCTTGCGGCCGATGAGAAGAATGTTCTCCCCAATTTCGGCCGTCTCGTCCTCTAAAACATGCACCCCGTTGCGCTCAAGCTCCGCGATCAGGTCCTCCCCGGTGAAATCCCGGGTCCCGAAATAGCCCCTGTCGTGGTTCCCGAAGACGAAGTAGACGCCGTAGGTCGTTTTGAGCCTCCCCAAGGCGGCGCAGGCTTCGACCATATCGGCCCTTGTGGTGTCGTCATCCACGTAGTCCCCAGTAATAACTACGATGTCAGGGCTTGCGGCCTGGACCCGCTCCAAATGCCGCGCGAAGCCCTCTCCGTCGAAGGTGGTGCCGATGTGGGAGTCGGAGATCTGCGCCACGCGAAGCCGTTCTTGCCCAAGTGCCTTTGCCGTCGTTAGCTCATAGCGCGTCTCAAAGACGTGGTAGTTGAGAAAGGCCCCCGCGCCCAGGTACGACGCCGTCACAAGGAGCGCCAGCGCCCCCTGCCAGTAAAACCGGGGCCGCTTGCCGGTAAGCTTTCGGAGGATAACCCCCAAAAGCTCCGCCAGCGCCCAAAAAAGCGTCAGATGCAGGACCGTGATGGCAGTATCGAGGAAGTCAAGCCACCCAAAAGCGACAATGACCGCCAGCGCCGCCAGAGGGACACCCCACCGTAGCCACGGCCTATTTTCGGCAAGACGCTTTATGGAGGCGAATTTCCGAAATCTCGTCAGCAGATATACAAGCCCCGCCAGCGCCAAAATCATCACGGCGATCATCAGCACAAAAAACATAGCCGCGACCCCACTTTCTGTCCGTTTGGGTCAATTTTACATCTGCTTTTCCCAAAATTCAACGGCGTCGTTGATCCACCCCTCCGCCACGGTGCCGGTGCCCAGGCCGAAGCCGTGGGGCAGGCCCTCGTAGGCGTGGAACTCCGTAGGGATGCCGAGGGCCGACATGGCGTCTAAGCGCGCCTGCATGGTCCGCCAGCTCGCGATGCCGTCCGAGGTACCCACGCAGACGTAGGTGGGTGGGTCGTTTTCGGAGTAATCCGTGTGGCCGGTGTACTGCATGATGACGGCTCCCGGCCTGGGCAGGTCCTCGCCGCCGAAATACCCCGGCCCGTATGTGCCAAGATCGGCGGCCATTCTCGCCCCGGCACTGCCGCCCCAGACGGAGTAACAGGAGGTGTCCACCTCCAGTTCATCGGCGTGGTCGAAGATGAAGCTGACGGCCCGGGCCAAATCCTCCACCGCTGTGTCCCAGCCGGGCCGGTAGATGAGGGCGAAGGCGTTATAGCCCATTTTCGATAGCTCCAATGCGTGGGGGAAGCTGTCGTGCATGGCCCCCACGTATGCAAACCCCCCTCCGGCGTTGCAGACGGCAAACTTTTCGCCGGGATTGCCCTTGAAGAAAAAGAGGCCCGTGTCGCGCTTTTCGGGGTCTGCGGCCTTTTCGGCCTCCGAGTATATGTCGTAAAAAATCACGTCCCCCGCGGCGGCGTGGTCCTTCATGTAGTTGCAGATCTCCACCGTCTTGTCGGGGTCGATGTAGTTATACCAGGTGAGACGCAGCTGGCCCAATGTGTCCCCGCTCCAGTACCCCTCATCCACGGGGAAGATGAGCCGCCCGTAATCGCCGAACACCGAATCCGAGATCACGTCCTCGATGGGCGTGTCCACGGTGTACGCGGCAGATGTAACGGAATTTGAGGGCTTTTTCCCTCCGAAAAACGCCTTGAGGCCGTTGTATGTGTACTCCATAGACGAAAGTCCCCCGTGGGTGTAGCCCTCCTTCACCCGGTAGGCGAAGTTGACATTCTCGGTAAACAAATCGGAATTGCGCATTTTCTCGACCCTGTTCTCCACATAGGAATAGGCAAAATCATCGGTGCCGGTCAAAATGAAAACGAAGAAGTCCTCCGGCCCCCACCCCTCGGCGGCGGCGAAGATGTTGTCGTCGTCAAGTGTGGTCCCACAGCTCATGGGGAGGTAGTAGTGGAAGTAATCCATGCAGTTTTGAAAGGTCCGCCAGGTGGCCACGCTCCCCATGGAGAAGCCGCCAAAGCCCCGGTGGTCGCGGGAGGCCATAAGCTCAGATAATGACGTGCCCTGGGCGTAGGTGCTGTACTTGCCCTCCACCGCCGGGAGAAGGTCGTTTGTAAGCTCGTTGTGGAGGTTCTGATTTAATTGGAGCGCCAGAGAGAAGCTGGCGCTGTCCTCAGGAGATGTGTTGTTGTAGGTGGGGCAAACGATGATGATGGGCTCAAAGTCCCCGTTCTCAATGGCGTTATCAATGACGTTCTTAAACGCGGAGGGGTTTTCCGGCGTGCCCAATGTCTGGTTCTCATTGCCCCAGCCGCCGTGCATCAGGTAGAAAACGTCATATTTCTCGTTTTCATCATACCCATAGGGCAGATAAATGACCGCGTGCTTTTGAAGGGGCTGGGTCTTCTCCTCGTAGGAGAAGGACTCCCAGGTGTCGTAATAGAGGTCCTCCAGCGTCCCGGGCTCCCCCGCCGCCTCAAAATACCCGTCGGGGATCTCCTGAATGGCCTCCGGGACGGCGACCTGACTGCCAGTCGCGGCGGGGCTCTCCGGGGGTAAAGTCGTATCGGTGTCTATCCTGTCGGCCTTGCCACAGCCGGTCAGCAGAAGGAGCAGCGCGATCAACATAGAAAGTATGGTGTCCATTCCTCTCCGTCCTCTCATAAAAACATATTTGTCCATTTTCCGCCTTCTTCCCGGTATGTAAACTCGCTTATCTCGTCATCCTCAAAAACCGGGAGCATTGCCGCCATATCCCGCGCAAGTGGCAGGTCCTCCAGCTCCGCTCGAGGTGCCCACATTACATCTCCCTCCGATGAGGGGCGGAGCTGTCCGTGGAAACGGGAGGCCCGGTAGAGGAAAATCACATACCGGCTGCCGTCGTCTCTTGTGAACTGCTTGACGCCGCAAAGCCGCGCGTCCTCTAAAATAAGCCCCGTCTCCTCGAAAACCTCCCGGACGGCGGCCTCGGTAAAGGGTTCCCCCGGCTCCACATGACCGCCGGGAAAGGCCAGCCCCGGCCAGGGGACGTTCACCCGGTTTTGCAAAAGCACTCTCCCGGCCCCGTCCCGGACCATGGTAAGCGTCGTAAAAACCGCCTGTTCCACTGCCCATCCCCCCTTATATTTCCCATCATAAACCAATCGGGACCTCAAGAGAAGTCCCGATTGGTTTATGAGTTGTTACCTGTGGTTATATCTCCACCATGGTGTACGTCCTGCTCCCAAGTCCGATCTCCTCCGCGTGCTCTAAGGTGTGGAGGCCCATCTGCCGGTCGATGCGGTTCATCAGCGCCTCGCTTCCGTCGGCGGCTTTGCACAGGTCATAGGCCGCCTGGTCGATGGCCACAGGGTCCGTGGAGGCCAAAATGCCGATGTCGTGTATGTCCGGCTCGGCAGGGTTGCCGTCGCAGTCGCAGTCGATGGATATGTTGTTGAGGACGCTGATGTAGATGATCCGCTCGCCCTCGCCGAGATAATCCGAAACAGACTTGCCAGCCTCGGCCATGGACTCGGTGAAGGCCGTCTGATCCCCGCCCCAAGGGGAGGTGTGGGACCGGCCTCCCGTGTGGATAAGGCACTTGCCCTCCTTGGAGCCGAGGCCGATGGAGATATTCTTAATGGCCCCGCCGAAGCCCGCCATAGCGTGGCCCTTGAAGTGGCTGAGGACAACGTAAGAATCGTAGTTTGCGAAGTGGGACCCCACAAGGTTGGAAGCAAGAACAGTATCCGCGCCCTCGCCGTCTACGGGCAGCTCCATACTCCCGTCCGCGTCCAGAATGTCCACGTCGGCGATAGCCGTAAACCCATGGTCCTCCGCCACCTGCATGTGCATTGCCGTCTCAGTGCGGGAGCCGCCGTAGGCGGTGTTGCACTCGACAATGGTGCCGTCGACGGCCTTGACCACACCCTCGATGAGCTCAGGCCGCAGATAGTTGCTTGCCGGCGGCTCACCGGTGGAGAGCTTCACGGCCACATTCCCGGTGGGCGTCCAGCCCAGGGCCTCATAGACCTTCAGCATCCCCTCGGAGCTTATGTCGGAGGTGAAGAAGACCACGCTGCCGCTGACCTCCGGCTCGGCGGGGGCGGCGGGGGTCAAATCAAGGCTGTTGACCCACTCCGTCACGGTGGCCTCCGAGGCCCCGGATTGGAACCGCCGGCCCTCCTGCCAGTTACCCTCCCCGGCCAACGCCGCCAGGTCCGTCCCGCTCTGGCCCATGCCGGAGCTGGAGGAGGTGCAGAAGGGAATTACTGTCTTGCCGGTGAAGTCGTTTGAGGTAATGAACTCATTGACAGGCCACGCCGCGCCGCCCCACCAGATGGGGTAGCCCACAAAGACGGTGTCGTAGCTGTCCCAGTTGTCCGGAACGGCATTCACAAGCTCCACATCCCGGAGGCTCACGTCCTCATGCTCCCGTGATACACGGCTCTGACTGTCGTTCCAGTTGAGGTCCGCTGAGGTGTATGGTTCCACCGGCTCTAATTCAAAGATGTCCGCGTTCAGAGTGTCCGCGATAATCCGCGCCACACGCTGGGTGTTGTCCGTGGCTGAATAGTACACAACTAAGGTGCCGCTACCGGCGGGCTCGGCGGGCTGAGAGGGCTCATCCTCCCTGTTCCTCAAAAACCGGGCCAAAATGGCGGCGGCCTGGGCGCGGGTCAGGCCGTCCTTTGGTGCGAAGCGGTTCCCGCCCACGCCGTCGACAACATTGTTTGCCTTGGCCCAGGCCACGGCGGATCTTGCATAATCCGCAATATCGCCCTCGTCCGCAAAGCCGGTGGCCGTCCCCGCGTCGGGGCGATCGGCGTACCGCCAGAGGATGGTAACGGCCTGCTCGCGGGTCAGCTTGTCCTCCGGCCTGAAGCTTCCGTTGTCGTCGCCGTCCACAATGTTATTTTTCGCGGCCCAGGCAACAGCGTCTGAGTACCACTGTCCCCCCGGCACATCCGGGAAGGTGGGCGCGTCCGTCACCGCGGGGGTATTTTCCACCCGGTGAAGCATCGTCACCAGCATAGCCCGTTTCATGGCCCCATTGGGGTCAAAATGTCCGCCTCCCACGCCGTCCATGATGTTATTATCATAGCACCAAAGAACGTCGTCTGCGTACCACTCCCCGTCCGGCACGTCGGAGAAGGGATTGTCCCCCGCCGCCTCCGCCGCCCCGGACCCCAGCGCCGCAAGGCCAATATTGTATACCAGCACCAGCGCCAGAATAGCGCATCCGTATTTCAATAGCTTTTTCATGGGTCCGCGCCTCCTTATATTGATAACAACAGAATAAACCAACCGCGCCCTCAAGAGAAGTCCCGATTGGTTTATGAGTTATAACCTACGGTAAGCAGTGTCAGGGGAGCAAATCGTATTCCTTGTCCGTCACGGCCTCGCGCCACTCGGTTCCTGTCTCCTCGCCGGGAACCTCGACGGCAAGGTGCTGGAACCAGCAGTCCTTCGCCGCGCCGTGCCAGTGCTTGACGTTTGCGGGGATGTTCACCACGTCCCCGGGGTGAAGCTCCTGTGCCTCCTTGCCCTCCTCCTGGTACCAGCCGCGCCCTGCCACACATAAAAGCATCTGTCCGCCTCCGGTTTTGGCGTGGTGGATGTGCCAGTTGTTGCGGCACCCCGGCTCAAAGGTCACGTTGAACACCGGCACCTGGGCGGTGGAAATGGGCGCCAGGTAGCTCTGCCCGATGAAATACTGGGCAAAGGCGTCATTTTTATTGCCCACCGGGAAAACCGACAGGTCCTTGGCCGGAGCGCCCTCCTCCTCACCGTAGACCTCCGCGATCATGGGAAACGTACTCCACGCCTTGGGCCAGCCGCAGTAGAAGGCCAGCTGGGTGACGATCTCCACCGCCTCGGTCCTTGTCACGCCGTGTTCCTTACCCAAAGCAAGGTGACTTTTGAGCTGCGGATAAAGCCCCGCCGAAAAAAGCGCCGCAATGGTGACCATGCTCCTGTCCCTGGGCGAGAGCTTGTCCTCCCTGGACCAAACCTCACCGAACAGCACATCGTCATTCAGTTCCGCGAATTTGGGAGCAAGCGTGCCGAGTACGTCCCGCCCCGCCGTTTGTTTCTTTGCCATATTCTTTCCTCCTCCTTATCTGCACTCTAAGAGAACCGCCAGCAGCTCTTCCCTGGTGAATTTCTTGCAGCAGCCGCCCGTGAAAACGGTGGTGTCCGCAATGGCCTTGTAGTCCGTATCCGCCGGAATGCCCATCTCGGTGAAGGTGGTGGGCAGGCCCGCCTCCCTGATGAAGTCCGCAAGAGCGTCAATAAAAGCGTTTGCCAGCTCCATCTCCGTCTTTCCGGCCGGGTCCACGCCCCAGACGTTGACGGCGAGGCGCGCAAACTGTGGCGCGGCCTCCGGGAGCATGTGGCGGTATAGGACCGGGTGGATCACCGCCAGGCCCTGGCCGTGGTTGCAGTCGGTGTACGCGCCCAGCTGGTGCTCCAGCATGTGGGCCTGAAAGTCCGTGACCTTGCCGATCTTCAGCATCCCGTTCTCCCCCATGGCCGCCGCCCACAAAAGCTCGCTCCGCGCCTTAATATCCCGCGGGTCTTTCAGCGTCGCCCGGAGGTTGCGGATGATATTGCGCTGGCAGGCTTCATTGATCTCATCGGAGAGATTAGCTTCCCTCGGCGACCCCATATACGTCTCCATGCAGTGGGAGAGGGCGTCAAAGGAGCCGGATATGACCTGGCCCATTGGCATGGTCATGGTGTACGCCGGATCAAGAATGGCGAAGTCGTAAAAGGCGCCCCACAGCGGGCCCTTGACCTTCTTTTCCTCATTTGTGATGACGGCGCCGTTGTTCATCTCCGCGCCGGTGCCGAAGGCCGTCACCACAGCGCCCATGGGGATGAAGCCGGTGGGCGACCCGCGCAAAACCGTCTCAAGCTCCCACAAATCCTCGTCGGTCTTTGCTTGAGCGGACACCACCTTGCAGCAGTCGATGACACTGCCGCCGCCCACGGCCAGGATGAAGTCGATATTGTTCTCCCGCGCCAGCCTCGCCCCCTCCTGCACCTTGGCGTAGGTGGGGTTGGACATGATGCCGGAAAACTCCGTAACGGTTTTCCCGGCGGCCGTGAGCAGGCCCATCAGCTCATCAAAAACGCCGTTTCGCTTGATGGCCCCGCCGCCGTAGGCCAGCATCACGTTCTGCCCCACCCTGGCAAGCTCCGCTGGAAGGTTCTTTTCCGCCGCCTTTCCCCCAAAGTAGACGGTGACGGGATAGCGGTATGTGAATGTGTTCATAACTTTTGCTCCTCCTGTTATCTTGTAGTTTTCGGATTATAGTACTGTCCGTGGCCCACGGTGGCCTTTGTGTAGGCGATGGCGTTTTTGGGGCATACGTGCAGACAGCCCAGGCACAGCGTGCAGCTCGCCTTGCTCCAATGGGGCCGCCCCTCGGTGACGGTGATGGCCCCCAAGGGACATTGGGCCGCGCATTTGCCGCACCCCACGCAACTGTCATTTACAGTGAAATTCTTTGTCTGGCTGGCCTTTTTGTACGCTTTTTTCATCATCATAAGCATGGGTGCCGGCCACTCGCCCTTGACCCGGACACGCTTCTTTTGGACGATACCCTCGATGATGCCGGGAAGAAGCTGGTCCGCCTTGTCCAGCGCCGACTGTACGTAAGCCTCATCAGTGAGGTCGAAGTTGGGAACCCAGTTGTCCACGGACTGGAGAAGGAAGTCCGCGTCCTGCTCCCGGCCGGTCTTGCGGCGTAGGATCTTCGCCAGCTCCGCCGCCACGTTGCCGTAATGGAAGCCGTAGGTGTCCACGGTGTATACGTAGCTGCTGTCATCAAGCCTCAGCTCCGCCTTTTCCAGAAAATCCGCCACGATGGTCGGCAGAACACCGAAATAGGTGGGCAGGACAAAGCCCAGGGACTCGCCCTCCTCGGGCCGGATGCTGAACTCCCCGCTTTGGTAGGCGTCGGTCAGGGACGTGACCTGGTCGCCCGTCTTGGCCGCGATCCGCTCCGCCGCGTACTTGCAGTTGCCGGTGGATGAAAAATAGAGGATCATGTTCCACCCTCCCGAAACTCATCTGGCGAAGCGCCCGTGGAGCGCCCGGACGAAGTTGGGGTCAAAGTGGTCAACGATCTCACTGTGGCCGATGTCCAGGGGTGCGATGGCCGCCATGTCCTCGTCCGTGAGCCGGAAGTCCCAGATGTCCAGGTTCTGCTCCATCCGCGCCCGGTGGGTGGATTTGGGGATCACGGCAACGCCCCGCTGGACGTTCCACCGCAGGGCTACCTGAGCGGCGGACTTGCCGTACTTGGCGCCGATCTCCGTCAGCACCGGGTGTGAGAATATCCCGTGCTTTCCCTCGGCGAAGGGACCCCAGGCCTCCGGCTGAACCTCGTATTCCTTCATAAGCTCCAGCGCCTTTGGCTGTTGGAAGAAGGGGTGAAGCTCCACCTGGTTCACCGCCGGCATGATCTCCACCGTCTCGCAGAAGTCCGCCAGGACGTGGGGATAGAAGTTGCAAACGCCGATGGCCCGGATGCGCCCCTCCTTGTAAAGCTCCTCCAGCGCCCTCCAGGCCCCGTAGTAGTCGCCCATAGGCTGGTGCAGAAGGTAGAGGTCAAGGTACTCAAGCCCCAACTTCCGGCAGGAGTCCTCAAACGCCCGCTTGGCCCCCTCATAGCTGGAGTCCGCCACCCACAGCTTGGTGGTGATAAACAGGTCCTCCCTGGCCACGCCGCAGCTCCGTATGGCCGCGCCCACGGCCTCCTCGTTCCCATAAGACGCCGCCGTGTCGATAAGCCGGTAGCCCACGTCGATGGCTTCCCGCACCGCCTGCTGACAAACCGCCGTGTCCCGCACCTGAAAGACCCCAAAGCCCTCCATGGGCATCTTCACGCCGTTATTGAGTATTGTGTATTCCATATTCGTCCCTCCTTATTTTGCTTTGCGCTTTTATACTAATATCTATTTAAAAGAAGACACCGAGCGGCGAGGATTTTTTGCGTCAGGCAAGGAAGACGCCGCAGGGAATACCCATTGGTATTTCCAAGGCGGCTGACGCAGCATGACGCGAAAAAGACCGTCGCAAATGTCTTATTTTAATTAGATATTAGTATTAAGCCGCGCCCTGACCGCCATCCACGGCGTAGACAGCGCCGCTGACGTAGCTCGCCTCATCGGACGCCAGGAACGCCGCCACGCTGGCGATCTCCTCGGGCGCGCCGAATCGTCCGCAGGGAATGGTCGCCGCGATACCCTCCTCGTGGGCCTTCGCCGCCTCGTCGGAGAGATTGGTGACGTTCCATATATCGGTGCGAATCGCGCCGGGAGCGATGGCGTTGACCCGCACGCCGTCTGGGGCCAGCTCCAGCGCCCAGCAGCGGGTGAAATTCTCCACCGCCGCCTTGGCGCCCACGTACATGGACAGATTAGGCGCGCGGTGTGTCGCTCCCACCGTGGAAATGTTGATAATGTTTCCCTTCGCGTTCAGGATGAGCGGCAGCGACTGAATCGTCACATCCACCAGCGCCCGCACGTCGAGGTCAAAGGCCCTGTCGTAGTCGGTCAGGGTGATCTCCTTGAGCGGCTGGACAGGGTACCAGCCCGCGTTGTTCACAAGAATATCCAGCTTCTCCCCGTATTTTTCTTTCATCGTGTCGATCACTTTTTCGACCTGCTCGGTTTTGGTGATGTCCGCCGCCACATAGGAGATTTTTTCATCTGCTTGCGCGGTCTCCTGAAGGGCGCTTTCACGCCTGCCGACGATCATCACATGAGCGCCCTCTTTGGCGAACCTGATTGCCATGGCGCGTCCGATGCCCGAACCGCCGCCGGTGATCAGCGCAACTTTACCTTCCAATCTCTTGCTCATTTTCTTTTCCTCCTATTATTTTAATATGTACCTGAGCCACAGAGTATCGTTTTCGATGACCTCCACCGCTTTCAGGGCAAAGGCCTTAGGAATCGCCGGGGCCAAATCGCCCGTCTCAAAGAGGGACGCGGCCTTGCTGTCGCCGTCCGCCATGGGAACAAGGACGATACTCAGCTCGTCAACAAGTCCACGGGATACGAAGGTCCAGTTGGTGATGCCGCCGCCGGCCAAAAGGATGCTGTCAATCCCGAAATGCTCCTTAAGCTTCCGGAGCAGGAGCTCACAGTCGATCTGCTTCTCCCCGGCAATGACGTAGGAAATTCCAAGGCTTTGGAGGTAGGCGATGTAGCTTGCGGACGCTCGCTCGGTCAGCGCCTCGATGACGTGGGCCCTCGGGCGGCCCTTTTTCTCCACAGTTTTGCCGCTCCATTTAAGCTTCCCCTCCGGGTCCATGGCAATAATATAATTTTCCGCCCCGCTCTCGCCCACGTAGACGGGCCCTATCGCCTCCGCGCACTTTTCCGGCAGGTCGGAGGCGAAAACGGTCCCGTCCGCGTACCCCTCCGCTGCCGTAGTGGTCCCGTAAATCGCGGCGGGACAGCCGTAAAACCCGCGCAACTCCCCGTATTTCTTAAAGCCCGGCCTCGTCTCCGGCATGGAGAAGTACCGCCCGTCGATCTTCCCGTCCAGGGACATCAGCATATGACAAATCACTCTCGGCCTGTCCATAATTGCCTCCTGAATATTCTTTCTTAATCAGTATTATAAAAAAAATCGAGACCTCCTGAGAAGTCTCGATTGGTTATCTGATTCTTACTTAAGGTTATAACTGATTTTCCGCCAGCACCTTTCCCAACGCCTCCATGAACCGGGCCACCGTCTCGGAGGGCTCCGGGGAGTATAGGATGCCCACGGGCATCTTGTGCTCCCACCGAACGGGGATGACCTTTAAAAGCGGGTGGACCACGTTCCAGCTCTTGATGACTGTCAAAATATCCCGGCGCTGTTCGCACTGGTTGAAGATGTCCACGCTGTAATAGTCGAAGTCCTCAATCTCGATTTGCGGGTGGTTCTCCCGAAGGTCCCGGCGCAGCTCGTCCATGTTCCTGCACCAGCCCCGCTTTGCCATGAGGATGCTCCGCCCGTAGAGGTCCTCCACCGCGAGACTGTCCTTTGATGCCAGTGGGTCATAGATGGACACGGCGCAGCAGATGGGTTCCATAGTGATCACAAGCCCCTGACAGTTGCGGTTCTTCATAAGGAGCTCGTCCGGGAAGCCGGTCACCACGTCGATGTTCTGGCCCAGGTTTTTCAAAATCTCCACGGCGTTGTCCTGGGTGTTCTCAAAGGGCACCAGCTTAAAGCTCACATCGGCGCAGTATTCGTGGATGCGGGGCCACAGGTCCATGAGCATCTGGGCGGGCATCATGGGGGACGTGCCGATGCGCACCACCTTGTCCGCCTCCAGCATGGCGTTCCGCGCCCGCAGGACCGCCTCCTCGCAAAAGCCGGTGATATACTTGGCGTCCTTGTAGAGCGACACCCCCGCCTTCGTCAGCGTCAGCCCCCGGTGGGTCCTGTCAAAGAGCCGCACCCCGATGTCGTTCTCCAGCTGGTTTATCTGCTTTATCAGCGCCGCCGATGTAATAAACAGCTCCTCCGCCGCCTTATTGAAGCTCCCCGCCTCCGCCGTGCGGATGAAGGAGGTGAAGTTCAGGTTGTTGATATTCACCGCCGCGCCTCCTTACGAAACATTTCAACAGATTACATTATATTGGATAATATTATTATTTTCAAGTTTTAAAGCAAGAAAAGCTGTAAACAATTTATAAAGCCGCCGGCACCTCCCCTGTTTTGATTTCCCCGTTTTAGAATAATGCTCTTGACATTGGTTTATACTTTGTATATACTGCTTGTAGGAGGTGGCTGAGATGTATGCTACGATTCAAAAATGGGGCAACAGTCAAGGCCTGCGGATTCCCAAGAAAGCCCTTGAGTCCGTGGGGCTTCGGGAGAATGACCGTGTGGAGATCGTGAAGGTCGGAAACTGCCTGCAGATAAAGGCCGCAACCCCCCGGCAGCACCGCACGCTGGAGGAGCGCCTGACGGCCTTCTACGGGAAGGACGCGGAGGAGCTTGGCCGCATCGACACCGAGCCCGAGGTCGATTGGGGCAAATCGGAGGGCACTGAGGTATGGTGAGCATTTTCGAGCAGGGGGACATCGTCTACTTGGACTCCCAATCCGGCCACGAACAGCGCGGGCGGCGTCCGGCGCTGGTGGTCAGCAACAACCTGTTCAACCGGGTCAGCAGCCTCACGATGGTGTGTCCTATCACCCACACGGACAAGGGGCACCCATTCCACGTCCGCCTGGATGACCGCACCAAAACAGACGGCGTGATTTTGTGCGACCAGGCGCGGATGCTGGATTTTACAAGCCGCAACGCCTCCTTCGAGGAGAAGGCCCCAGAGGACATCACCGCCGAGGCTGTGGATCTGATCGTAGGATTTGTAGAGATGAAATAGCGGTCCGAAATTGCAGGGACAATAATAATCGGCGGGGAAATTCCCCGCCGATTGCGGTCAATGTGAAGCCCCATGTGTGTGGAGTCTTGGGCGGTGGAGTCCCGGAAGCTGTTCGCCATATGGTGGAACATCCACAAGGCCGCCAGCGTGACAGACGGCGTGCGGATGCCGCCTAAGCGGTCCAGGAAGAATTGCGCATACTGGTCACCGGCATCGGCGGCGTACTTGAGCCAGCGGATGGCCTCCGTCGACAGCCCGACCGGCAGCGCGGACACCTTTCGATAGGCTCCGTTGACGCGACCATACGTTTTTGTTACAATGATCTCGACATATGCAATATCGCCCTGCCCCTCCTTCTCCCGCAACCACAAAACACCGGATTTCTCACGAAATCCGGTGTCAGCTTGTCAAAAAACTATTGGATGATTTTCGCGGCGGCATGTACGTCGCGAAAATTACCTTTTGTTTTGCGCAGTGTGCGGCCCTTCGGGCCGTGCGCGGAGCAAAACAGCAGGACCCAGGATTTGAAATTCTAATTTCAAATCCTGGGTCCGCACGTCCCCCCACTTGTCGGAAAAAGGCCGTCAGGCCTTTTTCGACAGTCTAACACCGGATTTCTCACGAAATCCGGTGTTTTCATTTTCAAAAACCTTGCTCCCCCGCCCTCACGCGATGGGCTCGC
>CANRDC010000067.1 GCA_947629245.1 uncultured Oscillospiraceae bacterium
GGCGACAAGTGCCTAGGGATGCTGGAGGCCGTGGGCGAAGTATACCCAGACGCCAAGTACCAGCGCTGCACCGTCCACTTTTACCGGAACGTTTTCTCTGTCGTTCCCAGAGGCAAAATGAAAACGGTAGCCAGGATGCTCAAGGCGATCCATGCTCAGGAGAGCAAGGCAGCCTGCCGGAAGAAGGCGAAAGAGGTTGCAGAAACGCTCCGGGCTATGCGGCTGCCTGAGGCGGCCAAGAAAATAGAGGACGGCGTGGAGGAAACGTTGACTTACACCGACTTCCCCTTCGAGCATTGGACACGCATCCGAACCAACAACGTCCTGGAGCGGCTCAATCGCGAGATCCGCCGAAGGACGAGAGTGGTTGGCTGCTTCCCGGACGGGAACTCCGCTCTCATGCTTGTCTGCGCCCGCCTGCGCCATGTTGCCGGTACCCAATGGGGCAATAAGAAGTACATGAACATGAAGCACCTGGAGGCCATGGAGGAATCCACCGCTATTGCCTGCTGAGCTTACCTGCCAGAGACTGCGAACTAATTTTGCGCATAATCCTTGACATTACCGGGCACGAATGTACCTTCCGCACCAACATCGATCAAAATGAGATCAATACCATGGTCGCGGACATTATCTCCGCAATGGTCAACGATCCCCAATTTGCAGATGCTATCAAAGAGAAGATCGGCTCTTCGATAGATACCACTGGCATGGAGAAGCAGTTGGAGGTTTTGCAGGCACAGCTCCGACAGGCATTGGGGACAAAGGCCCGTTTAGAGCGGCAAATGGACACCCTTGATATAACCGACCCATATTATGATTGGAAAATCTTAGATTTGTAGCGCCGATATGACGAACAGTATGGTACAGTAGAAGAAATTGAAGTCCAGATAGACGATGTTCAGAACCAGATACGCAGTATCCGGCAAGAGAAAATTTCCGGCGATAACATTTATCAGCTTCTGCTTGCCTTTGACGAGGTTTATAAAGCGGCTACCGAAGCAGAGCGAAAAGAGTTCATGAGGGCTTTCATCGAAAAGATAGAGCTATACCCTGAAAAGCGCAAAGACGGCTGCTGGATCAAGAGCATCAGCTTCAATTTCCCCGTTCCGCTGAACGGCGAGGAAGTTACCGAACCTCCCTTGGAAAATGAAACAACAATTGAGACGTGCGTCCTCTTGTCCAAACTCAATGTCGAACACTACATCGAAGTCGAACCGGACCTGGACGAGCCGGACCTCCCCTCCGTAGAGACGAAGGCCAGCTATCGGGAGATCTAAAGAGTATGTGCAGGAGCGCTTCGGCCTGAGCGTCAGCAACCTCTATATCGCCCAGGTCAAGAGCAAATATGGCATCATTGAGCGGGAGAATTACAATCTCCCCAAGTCAGACGACGCCAGACAGCCACAGTGTCCGCCAGAAAAAGAGACGGCGATTATGGAAGCATTAAGGCATTTTAGAATGATTGAATCCTGATTGTCTTGCCTATGGAGAACTATGTTATGAATAGATTTATACGAGAAAATGTTTCGTTTGTCATTACAGTTGTAGATGGAAAAAAGAATAACGAGGGCCATATTGACTGCCGTAATGGACACGAGATTGGTGACACATATGTTTGTGAATACGGTTGCCCCACGGATTTCTGCCAAAAGTGTATGCTTAAAGCGTTTCCCATTATGGAAGCCGTTCGAGCGGGCGGTGATTTAAGAAATTTTGGTGGAGAAACAGAGAACATGATCCGTTTTTGCTGTCCCGATGGAGTGGTGATCTTTCAGTTGGAGGCAAAACGAAAATAGATAATTCCCGGCAGCCACAATGATCGCTGAGGAATATAAAGGAAATGGGTTTTAGCAAACAGGTATCAGCATCATTTTTGATGTATGAATACAAACATAAAAAAGAAAGGGTGATGTCATATGAAAAAGAATCGTGTATGGAGGGTTCACGTTTCCTAACCCTCCGAATATAACTTTGGAGGAAAGAAATGGAAAACAAAATCAAGTATGTGCAGTTGTCTTCTGACAACAAGGAAAAATGCGCTGTCTTTGAAAAAATGATGGCTGCTTATGTCAAAGAATTGGACGAGCATGGACACGATCCGAAGCCGGAAGAGTTCTTGCAAAAATGGATCAAGAGTATCATATCCATGCAGGGTCCGTCTGACCGCCATCTGGAGCTTTGCTATGACGGCGAGACACTGATCGGCTTCCTTTACGGAAAAATCGACCATGAGGATCATAAAGGCTTCATTAAGCCGGGGTACGGCTACATTATGGAATTCTATGTGAAGCCGGAGTATCGCCGCAGAGGTTATGGCCGGGCGATGTACCAGCGGCTGGAGTGGCTGTTTATCAATGACGGCGCGGATAAAATGTATCTGACGGCTGATCCCGTTACAGGAAGACCATTTTGGGAAGCGATGGGCTTTTCAGTGACAGGCGAACAGTCGCCGGAGAATAAGATGGAAATATACGAAAAGTCTGCGTCGCTCGATTGGAGTGGGAGAGAAAAGCTCATACCGCTTACTGAAGAAACCGCCGCAGAAATAGGCGGTTGGAGATATGAAAGTCCGTATGACGCTTATAGCTTCAGGGGAGATGCGGATAGCTGGCTTATGGATAGGTCAACATGGGGGACAGAACAGTTCTGTCTGGCAGACGGCGACCGGGTCATTGGTCAGGTGGCCTGTCAGCGCGACGGCGATGATCTGTGGGTCGGCTGGTCAATGGCTCCGCGGCTGTGCGGAAAAGGCGGTGGAGCCGCGTTTGTAAAAAAGTGCGTGACGGAACTGCGCCGTGTGACGGGATATAAAGGCCGCATGATACTGCGGGTGGCAGCTTGGAATCAAAGAGCCATTCGTGCTTATCAAAAAGCGGGCTTTACATATTTGGAAACAATTCAAGATGAAATTGCCTATTCCAATCATATGGAAGATTTCTGGGTGATGGAGTTGAAAAGCGTGAAGGGCAAATGAACGATACCGCTCCGGAGGCGCGATGATATGCTGAAATTTGGTATGCCGACCTTAATAGAGACTGAGACGCTTGACGAGTGCGCCGCGCTATGTATGGCGCTTCGGCTTGATTTTGTGGAGCTCAATATGAATCTGCCCCAGTACCAGCTCGGGGAAATCGACGTCTCATATTGCAAGGGACTCTCGGATAAATACGGGATATTTTATACGATCCATCTTGATGAAAACCTGAACGTCGGCGATTTTAATCCTTATATCGCCGACGGGTACAAGCGTACTGTCGCGGAGACCGTCAAGCTGGCAAAGGAGCTTGACATCCCCGTTTTGAATATGCACCTGTCGAAGGGAGTATATTTCACGCTGCCCGATAGGAAAGTCTACCTTTTTTCCGAGTATAAGGAGCGGTATTTGCAAAGCATGACCCAGTTCCGGGAGCTATGCGAAAGGTCGATCGGCGATTCCGGCGTAAAGATCTGTATTGAGAACTGTGACGGCTATACCGATTTTCAAAAAGAAGCGCTCGGTATCTTTTTGAGTTCCCCCGTGTTCGGCTTGACGTTTGACATCGGACACGACCACAGCTGCGGCGGAGCGGACGAGGGATTCATCGTTGAAAACAAGGACCACCTTTTCCATATGCATATGCATGACGCGCTCGGCGGGAAGAACCATCTTGCCCTCGGGACCGGCGAGATAGATATCATGAAGTATTTGGCGATGGCCAGGGAGCGGAACTGCCGGGTCGTACTCGAAACCAAGACCGTTTCCGGATTAAGGCGATCCGTCGAATGGATACGGAAGCATGCGGATATATGAGCGGGGCTTTGTCCCGCCCCTGTATACATAAGAGCCCCGCTCTTTGCCGCGGCAAAGAACGGGGCTCTTACATATCTGCTTTACCGCCGTCCGGAGCGGCGGCTGAAGCCGCCTTTGGAGGCCGGTCCGGCGGTTCATTCGTTATATTCATACTCAAACGACGCCCGGTCGGTCGTAAAGTCAAAAACCGGCTCCCCGCCGATCTCAAACCGATAGCGGGCCTTACAGGCCGCGCTCTCATGGATGGTCCTCGACATCTTTCCCCCCACCGGCGCATTGAGCGGATGGGGCTGTTTCTCGATCAGCCGCGCCGTAAAAAGCCTGTCGCCCTGCCTGACGATCACCTGCCGGTCTGCGATCTTCAGCGCCCGCGCGCCGAGATAGGTGGCCATTCTGTACTCCCGGCCGCGCCACAGGATCACGCCAATGACGCCTGTAAAACGGAGACCGGACATCGGAATGTCCGCGGCGCTCAGCATCAGCGAGCCGTCTTTAAAATGGCACTGCGTCCAGATATATTCCCTGGGAAACGACCGGCCGCGATCGCCTTCGATATACCCCGACGCGCCGCGAAAGCTGAAGACATCGCCGTTCACGCATATTTCACCCGCGACGGGATGGATCATGCTGACAACGCTGTGGCGGCATTCCATGAACGGAATGTACTGAAACGGCCCCATGATGTCGTATCGGATCGGCGTAAGCCGCCCGAAGCGCACCTCGCCCTCTGCGGAGCACGCGTCGTTTTTCAGCCGTATCCTTATACCGGCCTCGTCGAAAACATTCTCGCCTACGCGCACGCCAAAGCCTCTCGTATATTCCCGATATGCCTCATATGGGAAGTCGAAGGACCACGCGCCGCCGTCGGTCACGAGCTGGACCGACGATGAACCGCCCCGCCCGGACCTATGCGCGGCGGGGATCACCGCCAGGGTCTGAGAACGGCTCTGGCACTTGAAATACCACCCGCGGAAAAGATCCACACGATCACCCATCATTAGTCTGGGCGGAAACGGCGAGATCATTCATACCACTTTTGATTTTTGCCGCGAAATGTGTTAAAGTGAAGGGGTATTCCCGATAAGGGGGGATCGGCCATGTACGAGATCGCCATCTGTGACGACGACGGCGCTTTTGCTTCCGAGCTTTCGTCCACCCTGTCCCGGCTGTTCGCGGAGCGGGACGCGCCCTGTCACGTCACGCTGTTTTCCGACCCCGCCCGGATGCTGTCGGCGCTGGAGCGGGGAGAGCGGTGCGATCTGCTGTTTCAGGACATTCTCTTCGGCGAGGAGAAGGGCCTCCGCTTCGCGAAGCTCCTGCGGGAGCGGAACTGGGACCTGGACCTGGTGTTCGTGACCAGCAGCGAGCAATACGCCGTGGCGGGCTATGACGCGCAGCCGCTGCACTATCTGCTCAAGCCTCTCCGGCTCGAACAGCTTTCCTCGGTGCTGGACCGTTTTCTGGAGCGGCGCGCCCCTCGCATACTGTCCCTGACGACGCCTCAGGAGACGGTACGCCTGCCGGTAACGGACGCGCTCTATTTTGAGGTATACAACCATGTCGTCAAGCTCCGCCGACGGGACGGCGGCGAGCGCTCCTGGCGGGGCACGCTGCAGGAGCTGGAGGACGAACTGCCGCGCGGGCGGTTCGTGCGGGTACATCGCAGCTATCTGGTCAATCTGGAGCATATCGACGTGATCAAGCGGGACCGGCTCAGGCTGTCCTCGGGGGACGTCGTGCCCCTGGGCCGGACAGACTACGTCAACGTACAGATGGCTCTGGCCGCCTATGACCGCCGCAGACGCTCGCGGTGACGGGTCCGGTCAAAGCTCCGTCAGACAAAAATCGCTCAGCACAGAGAACTCGCCCGGCGTCCGCTCTACGAGCAGGACGCTGTTGTATTTCTCCGCGACGGCGCGCATGGCCGCCAGACCGTAGCCGTGGCCCGGATGCTCCCGGAGCTTCTCCTCCCCGTCCGGCGCGCTGTTGGCGCACTGGACGCAGAGGAAATTCCCCCGTTGGTGCATGTCCACCCAGATATACCGCTCCTGCTCGGGCTTCATCCGCTGGCATGCCTCCAGGGCGTTTTGGAGCATGTTGCTCAAAAACACGCTCAGATCCTCGTCGGCGATGTTCAGCGACAGGGGCACGTTCAAATGGTGCTCCACCCGTATCTTTTCGGCCCGCGCCCGGTCCAGGAAGCTGCCTGCGACTATGTCCACCAGGATATTCTGACAGTAGCGCCCGGCGGGCAGCTGCTCCAGGCCGCCGGAAACGGCGTCCACATAGCGGCGCGCCCGCTCCAGGTCGCCGCTGCGCAGGATGGCGGACAGGGCGGTCATGTGATGGCGCATCTCGTGGTGCAGGGCGCGGGTGCCGTCCTCCGCCGCCAGCAGGCGCTCGTATCCGGCCATGGTCTGCCGGGCCCGCTCCCCGAGCACATCCATGGTCCGGCGGGTCCGCACCGTCCGGCGGATCACCTCCGTCGCCACCACGATCACCATCATGACGGAAATGACGCCGGTGCAGAAGCTGACCAGGGGCTCAAAGTTGCCCGCGAGCAGCGTCTCCCGGACCCCGTCCAGATAGCCGCCCAAACCGCCCCAGGCGCGGCTCCGGTCGGCAAGATATCCGACCGTGACCGCGGCGGCGGCGAGGGCATAGCCTCGGCGGAGCTTTCCGTCCTCCCGCGTCCGGCCGCCTCCCCGGAGGCTCTCGGCAAGGAACGCCGCGGTCACCGCCAGCGGCACCGCCAGCGCTGTCGGACCGACGGCATACGCCACCCCGGTCAGGCCATGGCGGAACCGCAGGACCTGCCGCGTCCCCTCATACAGCGCCCAGGCCGCGATGCAGCCGCACAGAGGCCATTTCCACCATTTCTTCAGCCGCAGCGCCATATACAGATACAGCGGCGCCATATATATCTCGTAAGAAACGTCAAGGTCCACGAACGGGCGCAGCGCGCTGTAGTACCCGGAATAGGAGGCGCCCGCCGTCCTGAAAAACAGCAGCAGAAAGTACAGGCTCAGCAGCAGCGTCCTTCCGTCCCCGCCTCGGTTGCGCACGTCCAGCAGGAATATGGCGGCCATCAAAAGCGCCAAAAATCCGTAAACGACCATGGCCGTGTTGTCCCTCAGACAGCCCACGACAAAGGTCGCGATGGCGGACTGCGCGTTCCCCAGGTGAGGATACGTCGGCGCGGGATATGCATATCCCGCCGGGAAGTAGGTGGTCATGGTCAGCTCCCGGCCCAGATAGTCCGCCGGAAGCGATATGCGCACCCGCCGCAAGGCGTCGTTCTGCTCCCGCCCGAGCCGGTCCCAATCCTCCTCGGAGGGGCGCAGAAAGCCGTCCCCACCCCGCCTGGCGCCGGGAAAGTCGGTATGGAGCGGTTCCCCGTCCACAGTCGCCTCCACGCCGTCCAGATAGCAGTACCACTCCAGCTCGGCGTCCGGGACGGCCTCCGTCATGGCGCGCGTGATGCGCACGGCCTCGGTCCCCTCCGGCAGCGTCAGGGTGTACCCGTCCTCCTCGAACACCGGCTCATAGTCCCGCGCCTCGCCCGAGACCAGCACCTGGTAGCGCCAGCCGAAGCGCTCGTCCTGTGAATCGCCCAGGGCCAGCTCCTCCCGGTCCGCCCGGCTCATGAGAGAGAACGCGGCCAGCAGCGCCGCGGCCACCGCCAACAGCGCCGCCGCGCCTCCGACGCTTCTCCAGCCGAAGCTCCTTCTCACCGCTTCTCCTCCCATCTCCGTCCCATTTCGCGCGCTCCCGTCCGGGGAGCGCCTTTTTCTACGCGCCGCCCCATGGCGGCGCGCCGCTCACAGCTTGACCAGGCCCTTGGGACAGGCCACGTCCATCCGCTCGCCGGTCATGAACTTTTCCGACAGCTCGTTGAGATAATCCACACAGCTCTGGTCCTGGTGTCTGCAGTTCATGCAGAGCTTGAATATGCGGTCGAACATTTCCTCTCCGCCCATCGTCGGGTACCCGGACTCATCCTCCAGCGCTTCCGCGCCCAGCTCGCCTTCCTCCAGAAACTCGTCAAAGAGATCCTTCATAGCACATCCTCCTTTTCGTTGTCCGCACTGTGCCTGTTGGGACAGACCGCCGTCGGCATCCGTCCGGCGCATTCCAGTATCCATTATTGAAATGCCGGACCGCTCTGTCAACCGCTGTGTCTCGAAAAGGCCAAAACTCGATCCGAATCGTTCCCTTCCGGAAACGCCCGCCCTTTATCAGGCGTGACCGCCCCCTTTCCTGAAAATTTCCGGATTTTCATCGCCGTTTGACGAACAGTATGCTATAATAGCCGCAAGGCGGTTTTGCTCCCGGCTTGCGCCGGGACCGCAGAATGCGCTGAACCAGCCTTGAGGTGAGAATATGAAAAAGAGGACGATACCTGCCCTGCTGCTGGCGCTGCTGCTTCTCCTGACGACGGCATGCGGCGGCGCGGAGAAGTCCGCGCCGAACGCGGCGGCTGACCTGCCGACGGACGCGGACCTGCCGACGTATGGGGAATATTACTACGACCTGGAAAATGTGGTCCTGTATCTGTACGTCTACGACGAGCTGCCCCCCAACTATATCACCAAGGACGAGGCCAGGGCCCTGGGCTGGGAGGGCGGCTCGGTGGAGGACTATCTGGAGGGCGCCGCCATCGGCGGGGACCGGTTCGGCAACCGGGAGGGCCTGCTGCCCGAGGCCGCCGGGCGGAGCTATACCGAGTGCGACATCGACACCGACGGCTACGGCTCCCGCGGCGCCCGGCGGCTGGTGTTCTCCAGCGATGGGCTGTACTTCTACTCCTCCGACCATTACGAGTCCTTTGACGAGGTGACCGTCACGGACGATTACGAGGTGATATGGTGAAAACGGTCGTTCTGAACTGCGAGCTGCTGCGGGATAAGGAGCGGGCCCACGACTACCTGGCTCGGGCGCTCCATTTTCCGGACTATTACGGGCGCAATCTGGACGCGCTGTACGACTGCCTGACGGAGCTGGGGCCCTGCACCCTGGTCCTGACCGGCGCGGAGGCGCTCCGGCGGGAGCACGGCTACGGCGAAAAACTCCTGGACGTCCTGGCCGACGCCGCCCGCAACGTTCCCTCCCTCCTACTCCGATATGACGAGGCGGAACGCCCTTCCCTGCGCGTGCGCTTCGCGTCGGAGGCGGACGCCGAGGCCCTGCTGGCGGTCTACGCCCCTTACGTCGAAACGCCCGTCACCTTCGAGTACGCCTGCCCCACGGCGGAGGAATTTGCCGGGCGCATCCGGGATATCGGCGCCATGTATCCTTACCTGGTCCTGGAGGAGGATGGCCGCCCCATCGGCTACGCCTACGCCCACCGGGCGCGGGAGCGGACGGCGTATGACTGGTACGCGGAGCTGAGCGTATATCTGGACCGGGATCATACCGGCCGGGGACTGGGAGGGAAACTCTACAGCCTGCTCATGGACCTGCTGCGCCTGCAGGGGATCAGGACCGCCATGGGCTGCGTCACCGCCCCGAACCCCGCCAGCGAGGCGATGCACGCCGCGCTGGGCTTTCGGCTCGCTGGCACGTCTGAAAACGCGGGCTATAAGGCCGGGCGGTGGCACGACGTGCTCTGGTACGAAAAGGCCCTGGCCCCCTGCGACGCGCCGCCGGGACCGGTGATCCCCATCGGAAAGCTGGACCCGGAGACCGTGGCGGAACAGATGGCCAGCTATTTCTGAGCGCGCCTGCAAAAAACAGCCGGAAAGACGTACTTCCCGGCTGTTTTATTATTCCATACCGCTATAAAGGTCCGGCGGATACACGCCCCTGTCCGCAAGCTGGCGGAACGCCTCGGTCACCCAGGCGCAGTCGTCATGGTGGGTGATGCCGAACCACTGGTCCCCCGTCTGGAGCACCTTGACCGTGGCCTTGCCTGCCTGGAGCCGCCGGTCGATGATCTCCGGCAGCAGATACTCATCGTTCAGCGGGTCTTTCAAATTGGCCCGGAATCTCTCAAATCCCTCCTCCAGACACGCCGGAAACGACGGCGTCAAAAGCCACATGTTCATGGACACCAGACTGTCCCGGTCCAGCGGCCGCAGGCTGCCGTCCTTCTCCCGGACGGCGGCGCCCTCCGGCGTCTTGACGATGTGGCGGGTCTCCACGATGTTGGTCAGATATCCGTTCCCATCCACGGAACACACGCCACGGGTCACGCCGCCCGCGTCCGAGAGGGTCTTGAGAAGCTCGAAGCCGATCATGCCGTAGCGGTCAGGCCGCCGGGGACTGCTCTCCGACAGGAAAGCATACGCCTTTTCAAAAGCGTGCCTGCCATAATAGTCGTCCGCGTTGATGACCGCGAAGGGGCCGTCCAAAAACGGCTTGCAGCACAGCAGCGCGTACCCGGTGCCCCAGGGCTTCACCCGCCCGGCCGGAGGATCGGGCAGGTCCTGAAAGGCATACTCACACTTGACCCCGAGCGCCCGGAGCTTTGTCTCCAGACGGTTTCCGATCGCCTCCAGAAAATCGTCGAAGATCTCCCGCCGGAGGATGAACACGACCTTGGTGAACCCGGCCAGGATGGCGTCATGGACGGAATAGTCCATGATGATCTCCCCGGAGGGCCCCACATGTTCCAGCTGCTTGATACCGGCCCCGTAGCGGGAGCCAATCCCTGCCGCCAGCACAGCCAATGTGATGTCCATTGCATAACTCCTTGCTTGCTTTCCCCATATACCATAAGTTTAAATGATATTATACTACTAAAATTTCCCTCTGGCAAGACGTTTTAGTAACTTTTTGCAACTCTTCCTTCATTTTTGACATTTTTTCACATTAACCCTTGACAGCCTTGGTCTAACGTGTTAGAATATTAATCGTACTAACGCGTTAGACCAAACATTTCCAAGGAGGGATCTCTATGGCTTCACCGAAGATATTCGAGAGCGAGTACCGTTTCTGCCTGATTTTGTGGGAGCGTGAGCCCATCCGCAGCCGCGACCTGGCGGAGCTGTGCAAGGCGCGGCTGGGCTGGTCCAAGACCACCACCTACACGGTCATCAAGCGGCTCTCCGACCGGGGCGTGGTGAAAAGCGAGAACGCCGTGGTCACCTCTCTCGTCAGCAAGGACGAAGCCCAGGTGGCGGAGCTGGACGAGCTGATGGAAAAGCGGTTCGAAAACTCCCTGCCCGCCTTCATCGCGGCCTTCGCCAAGCGGCAGAGTCTGTCGGAGGAGGACATCGACGCCCTGCGGCGGATCATCGAGAAGGGCGGTGAATGAGATGGCGAGCGCGTTTCTGCGCGTGGTAAATCTCAGCGTCAGCGCGGGCTACATCATCCTGGCGGTGATGGTCCTGCGGCTCATCCTGCGGCGGGCGCCCAAGTGGATGAGCTGCGCGCTGTGGGCGCTCGTGGCGCTGCGGCTGGTCTGTCCCTTTTCGCTGGAGAGCGCTCTGAGTCTGCTGCCCAGCGGCGAGGCGGTGGGTCCCGCCGTTCTGGAGATGGAGGCGGCCGCGCCGGAGACGGTCTTTATCCACACAGGCTTCGAGGCCGTGGACCGGCCCGCCAACGCGGCGCTTCACGCCGCCGCCAAACAGGCCCGGCCCCAGGAGAGAGCGGAGCCCCAGGCAGCCGCGACCGCGACCGCCCCGGCCCGGCGCGCGTCGGCTCTCCCCACGCTGCTGGGCGCCGCCAGCGTCGTATGGCTTGTCGGCCTGGCCGCCATGGTCCTGTACGGGGCGGGAAGCTATCTGCGGCTGCGCCGCCGGGTCCGCACGGCGGTGCTCTGGAAGGAAGATCTGTGGCAGTGCGAGACGGTGGACGCCCCCTTCGTGCTGGGCGTCGTCAAGCCACGGGTCTATCTTCCCTTCTACATGGACCCGGTGGCCGCCGCCCAGGTGATCGCCCACGAGCGGGCCCATATCCGGCGGCACGACCAGCTCACCAAGGTATTCGCCTGGCTTTTGCTGAGCGCGTACTGGTTCGACCCCCTTGTCTGGGCGGCTTACGCCCTGCTGTGCCGGGACATCGAGCTCGCCTGCGACGAGCGCGTGGTCCGGGACATGTCCACCGAGGCCCGGCAGCGGTACGCCCGCGCCCTTCTGAACTGGGGCGTGGACAAGCCCAACCTGGCCGCCTGCCCCCTGGCCTTCGGCGAGGTGGGCCTGAAAGAAAGGATCAAGACTGTGATGAAATACAAAAAACCGGCCCGCTGGGCCGCTGTGCTGGCGGTGGCGCTCATTGCCGCCAGCGGGGTATGTCTCTTGACGAGCCCCATGGCGGAGGCCGTCGCCCCCGCCGCCCCCGTTACAGAATCCGCGCCGTTTTTGGCCGCGGCGGAAAACGAGCAGCCGCCCGCGCCGGACGAGAGCGGCATCCGCTGGGACACGCTGGAAAGCCAATTCGACACCAACATGGTGAACGTGGGTCTTGCCCCCTATGTGGACCCGGACGAGACGCCGGAGCCCTTTCCCATCCTGACGGTCCGGCCCCGGCCTGTGACCGCCGACGAGGCCAGGGCCCTGGCCGAGGCCGTCTTCGGCGACGCGCCTATCTACGAGTACACCGAGGCCCAGACGAAGCAGGAACTTGCCAGGACCATCGCCGGCTGGGAGCGGCGGCTTTCCAGCATCGATGTGGTCAAGGCGGAGGTCACCGGGGACGACGACGAGGCAGCCCGAGCGTATATCGAGGAGTTCACCCCCATGCTGGAGGCCTACAAAGCCGCCTATGAGACCGCTCCGGACGAGATCGAGCCCCAGCCCGCCGACTGGACCTTCCATCCGGACAGCTACTATTGTGACCAGGGCTGGCAGGCCATAGGAGGCGTTTTCTCCTCCGCCTGGGATTTTATCATGGTCACGTCGGAGCGGGACGGACTTCCCTACAAGCTGCGGGCGGAAAACTACGATGGCGACGACCCCGAGGACAAGAACATCCGCATCTACACCGTCACCGTCCTGCCGGACGGCCGGAACGAGGTATGGGACTCCCTGTCCAACGCCGCGCCCCTCTCCCGGGAGGCCGTCGACGGCCTGTGCGCCCAGGCGCGGGACATCCTGACCGCCGCCGGACTGGACCGCTACGCCGTCGCCTCCGCGGACCCGACCATGGGCCATATTACGGCTTTGCCGGTATACGGAGGAAAGCCGCTGTTCCAGGCGGGCACGGTCGCCACCAACCCGGACGACCCGAACTACACAGGCGTCAACACCTTGGAGGAGGGCGTCGGCTTCGAATTTGACGGCGACAGGCTGTCTGTCCTCGACTACACCACGCCCCAGGATGTGGTGGATTCCCAGGATGTGGACGTGCTCCTGAGCCTGCGGGACGCGCTGGCCGCGTCGGGCCTGCCCTCCATGGACAGCCTCCGGTGGCAGCTGGGCTATGTGCGCGTCCCCATCGGCGACGGTACCGGCGACTTGACCCTCGTCCCCGCCTATGTGTGCGCGTCCAGGAACCTGGCCGGATACTCCTTTGTCGTCAGCGCCGTGGATGGCACACTTCTCGCAACTCCCGCCGGCATGCCCCAAACGACGCCGATCCCCCTGCCTCAGGCCACCCCCACCCCGGCCCCGGAGGTGGCTGACCTGGAGGTCCGCTGGGGTGTGGACAGTCCCATCGACTACGTGGAGTCGGGCTGGTTCTCTCTGCCCGCCGGGCAAAGCATCGACCTGTGCGCCATCTGGTATCCTTCGGTGACCGCCACGCCGGAGTGGACCGTGGACGACGAGTCCATTGTGACAGTCCAGCCCGACGAGACCGGCATACAGTGCCACTGCGAGCTGGTGGGCGAATCCGGCACAGAGACGGTGCTGCATGTGAAGGTGAACGACCTGCAGGCGGACATCCGGGTCGTCATCGGGTAAAAGGCCCATATAAATAGTACTATCCCCTGTGGCAAAGCACAGGGGATAGCGTTTTAATATTATGTCAACCTTCCGGCCTGGTCAATATCTCCACGATCCGGTTGTAGATGTCCTCCGCGTCGGCGCGAAAGCGCTTTTCGATGGCCTTTGCCTGGGCCTCGTCCGGCGCGGCCAGACGAAGGGATATGATCTCGCCCACCCCGTCGGACAGGCGCATGCTCACGGTCCGGCCCCCCTTCTGGCCCGGCTCCACGTCTGTCTCGATCATGCTGGACCGGCGCATGGCCGCCGCCACCGGCGCGGTGAGACGCTCCGCCTTGGCCCGGACGGTGTAGGGCAGGCTGGAGGACACGGTATTCACGTTCCGGCGGCCCTTGTCCGTGATGGCGTACTTGCCGTTCTTTTCCTCAACATGCTCGGTCTGGATCAGCTCCGCCAGGCAGTCGGTGTAGTCGAACCAGGTGAAGCCCCCGTCGAACAGCGCCAGGTCCGACAGCGTCACCGGCTCCACAGGCTTGGGCAGCTTCTCCAGTATGAACAGTATCAGTATCTTGATGTCCAGCTTATCCCGGATGAATCCAAGATGCTCCATGCGTACATTCCCCCTTTTCCGGTCCCATTTTACCATATACCGCCCTGTCCGTACAAGGATATTTCACATTTTGCGGCCGGGGGCATAGACTGTACTGAAACAGCCGGGTCCGCCCGGCCACCAAGACAGGAGGTATCAGCATGGCGGACAGCCAGGAATGCACCGAAGCCGTGTGCATCCATACAAGGAAAATATACGACAGCTGCCGCGATAAGGACTGCGTAGAGGACCTGCGGGTCTATCCCACCGTCAGTTCCGTGACGCATCATTAAAGATACATTTTCATCCGTCCAGCTTACCCGCAAAGCGGTAATAGATCTCGATCTCCTGCTCCCGGCTGCCGTCAGGCGCTTTCACCGCCTCATGGACGACGATCTTTTCGATGAGCGCGTTCAGCATCTCGGCGGTCAGGGCGGTGGGGTTTGCGTACTGCTTGATGAGCGTGATCCATTTCTTCGCGTTGTCCACCGTCTCCCGCTCCTCGTTCGCTTCCGCTTGCAGCCGCCCGATCTGCTCCTCCACCTGGGCCTGCTCCGTCTGGTACTTTTCGGAGAGAAGGTCAAAGTTCCGCTCCGTGATCTTCCCCGCCGCCCAATCCTCGTATAGCTTGGTGAAAAGGCGGTCCAGCTCTCCCTGGCGCTTTTCCGCTTTCGCCAGTTCTGTCCCCTGCTTCCGGGCGGCTGCGGACCTCTCCCGGTCACTGGCGTTCAGCATCCTTTGCAGCAAGCGGCTTTCATCCATCTGCGCCAGCGCGGACCATTCCTGGAGCCGCGCGAGGACATAGGCATAGAGCACATCATAGCGTATGTAATGCTGTGTGCACCCGGCGCGCTTCGGGCCATACTGGCGGTAGCCGGAACAGGCATAGTAGGCAAAGGAGCTTTTCTTGCCCCTGTTCGTTCCGTAGCTGAGCGCCCTGCCGCAGCCGCCGCACCGCATAAGGCCGGAGAAGATCTGAAACGTGTGGTCTTTCCTGTTCCGGCGGCGGGCGCTGACCTGCTTCTGGACCTGCTCGAACAGTTCCGGGGCAATGATCCCCTCGTGGGTGTGCTCCACAACGAGCCATTCTTCCTGGGGGCTGCGGATGCGCTTCTTATTCTTGTAGGAGACTTTGTGTTCCCGGTTATGGACGCTGTTGCCGATATACGTCTCGTTCGTGAGGATATTCGTGACATAGGCATTGGTCCATAAATATGCTTTCTCACCGGGGTTTTGCCCGTGGATATTGGCAAACAGGCCCTCCCTCTGATAGTGTATCCAGCTTGGCGTCGGGACCTTTTCCTCTGTCAGTATCTTTACGATCTTTGC
>CANRDC010000068.1 GCA_947629245.1 uncultured Oscillospiraceae bacterium
AACATCATCGGCGAGCTGGAGCTGGACGAATCCCTCACCAGCCGGGACACCATCAACGCCAAGATGCAGCAGATCCTGGACGAGGCCACCGACTCCTGGGGCATCAAGGTCAACCGGGTGGAGCTGAAGAACATCACCCCGCCCAAGGAGATCCAGAACGCCATGGAGAAGCAGATGAAGGCCGAGCGGGAGCGGCGCGAGTCCATCCTGAAGGCCGAGGGCGAGAAGCGGGCCGCCATTCTGGAGGCCGAGGGCGAGAAGGAATCCGCCGTGCTCCGGGCCGAGGCCAAGAAGGAGGCCGCCATCCTGGAGGCCCAAGGCCGTGCCCAGGCCATCCTCGCCGTGAACCAGGCCACCGCCGAGGGCCTGAAGCTGCTCAACGAGGCGGCTCCCGTGGAGCCGGTGGTCCGGCTGAAGGCGCTGGACGCCTTCCAGGCCGCCGCCAACGGTCAGGCCACCAAGATCATCATCCCCTCGGAGATCCAGGGTCTGGCGGGCCTCGCCACCGCCTTCAAGGAGGTCCTGGCCGAGCCGGAGAAAAAGTGACGCCTTCCATATGGACCGACGCTTCCGCCGCCCCACCGGGCGGCGGAAGTTATTTTTGCAATGTAAATTGACAGCGCCTCAAATCTGTGGTATGCTTTATTATAATTATAAGGTAAAATATGTAAGTAGTACCAAGTTGCCTCTGTTTTCTTATTTTTACTGTCAGGGTGATCTCGTTTATGGCAAACTGGAATTTGTCATTTGATTTTGCGGCGGTCATGCTCATCGCCCTCATGCTGGTTTTTTTCTTTGACGAGCGGATGGTGCCCATGCGCAGCCACCGGGTGTTTCTGTGGATACTGATCATCTCCATGCTGATCACCACGCTTGAGATCCTGGCGACGTTTATGGCGCGGCACGTGGACGTCGTCGGGTACGACAAACTGTACGCGGTTCTGTCCGTCTATACGATGTTCCTCCATCTGGGACCGCTCACCTTCTCCTATTATCTCCTGTGTCTGGTCCATGTGGACGCGTTTCAGCACAAGGTCCTGGGACCGCTTTTCTCGCTCTGCGTCGCGGCGGATGTGCTGTTCAACCTCGTCAACCTGAAGGTCCACTGGGTCTTCACCTTTGACACCGCCTACCACTCCTCCTATGGCGCCGCCATCCTGTATTGTCTGGACACGGTCGTGATGGGCGTCGCCTTCCTTGCCATATACCGGCAGCATAAGGGCTTCGCCTTTCTGCGGCTGGGGCCGCTTCTCTTCACGCTGTTTTTCGTCATCGTCTCCGCCTTTGCCCAGGCGATCGCCTATTTCCCGATGCTGAATCTCATGAGCGCCATCGTCACGCTGACCCTGTTCCACTACCAGCAGAACGCGGGCCACGTCACGGATATGCTCACCGGCCAGTTCAACCGCCGGTTCATGGGCGAGTTTTTGAACAGCAAGTTCGCCGAATCCGCCGGCTTCGGGGTCATCATGGTGGCCATGGACAACTTCAAGTACATCAACAAGTCCTGCGGCGTGGAAAACGGCGACGAGCTTCTGCGTCAGGTAGGCTTTTATCTCGGCGGGATCAGAACGCCCAACCTGGTCTTTCGGTTCGGCCTGGACCAGTTCTGCCTCGTCGTGGACGGCAGGAGCATGAAGCGGATGTCCATCATCGCCGAGCAGATACGGGAACGGTTCCGCCATTCCTGGGCGATGCTGGAGAATGCCCGGATCACGATGTCCGCGTCCATCTGCGTGCTGGAATGTCCCCGGGACGCGCGGTCCTATGACGAGCTGGTGGACGCGCTGGACTACTGCATGGGTATCGCGAAGAAGTTCAAGCGCGGCGATATCACCTATGCCGGTGAACTGGACTTCAGCAGGATCAGGCAGGAAAAAGCCATCGAAAAGTCCGCCCGGATCGCCCTGGATAAGCGCGAGCTGCTGGTCTACTATCAGCCCATCTACTCCGTGCTGGCCAACGGGTACAACTCGGCGGAGGCGCTGGTGCGGCTGCACGACGACGAGCTGGGCTGGATATCCCCGGAGGTATTCATCCCCCTGGCCGAGAAAAACGGCCTCATCGTTGAGATGGGCGAGATCATTCTGGAAAAGGTCTGCGCGTTCATCCATGACTGCGACCTGGCGAACACCGCCATCGAATACATAGAGGTCAACGTCAGCCCTGTCCAGTTGATGCAGGCCAATTTTGCCCGCCGGGTCAAGGACATCCTGGAAAAGCACGGCGTGCAGCCCCGGCAGATCAACATCGAGATCACGGAGACCGCCACCATCGGCCCCTCCGCCGTCGTATACGACAACATCCGCAGCCTGACGGAATACGGCATCACCCTCTCCCTGGACGATTACGGCTCCGGCAACGCCAACGTCGAGTACCTCAACCACCTGCCCTTCACGCTCGTCAAGCTCGACAAGCAGATCATCTGGGACTCCTTCAAGGACCAGCGGGCAAAGATCTCGCTGGAGCACACCGTCGCCATGCTGAACGCGCTGGACCTGCACATCGTGGCGGAGGGCGTGGAGGACGAACAGACCAAACAGCTCCTGTCGGAGATCGGCTGCCACTTCCTCCAGGGCTGGTATTTCTCCAAGGCCGTCCCCGAGGACGAGTTCCTCCGGACGATCACCTCCGCGGCGTGACCGCGCGCAGCTCCCGCCTGAATATTCCAAATTGCCGCATCCGCCCGGATGCGGCAATTGATTTCCTGCTATACATATGATAGAATGACAACGTCTGCTTGACCGGCAAAGAAAAACTTTGTGGACGTAAGGAGCGCGGGCGTTATGAAAAAGAGAGCCGGAAAACTTCTGCCGTCGATTTTGATGGGCATAGTCGGCGTTTCCGCCGTTTTGATCGGTGTGATATACTTCAATTTCATGTCCCGCCGCATCTATGAGGACAGCACCGGCCATCTGGAGGAGATATACGCCCAGGTGAACCGTTCCTTTGGCGATTTCGTGGAGCGGAACTGGGCGCTTCTGGACAACTGTGACGAATACTTTGCCCTGGCGGAGGAGGCCGGTGTCGGCTCCATAACGGATCTCATCGCGGAAAAGCAGGAATACTGGGGCTTTTCCCAGTTCTATTTCCTGTCCGGGGACGGCTCCTTCGTAACGCCTGACGGCGCCGTAGGCACCATGGATCTGGCGGACGCCTGGGTCGGACACGACCGGCAGCGCGAACCCATCATGGCGGCCCAGACCCTGCCCGACCGGCAGCAGATCACCGTCTTTGCCGCCCCGGTGCGGCAGCGGGAGTATAACGGCTTCCGCTTCGACGCCATCGCCGTGAGCTATACCAACGCGGACCTGGCCGCGTCCCTGAACGTGGACGCCTTTTCCGGGGAGGCGAAATGCTTCGTCATCCACAACGACGGCGGCGTGCTGCTGTCCACCCAGGCGGGCGGCAATGTGTTCGACGACTACCTGGTCTATCTACGGGCCGCCTCCGACCTGACGGAGGACGATCTGGCCAGGCTCCAGACCGCGTGGGCGGACGGCTCCTCCGGCATCGTGCAGTGCCGGATCGGCGGCGTCAGCCACTGCATTTTGTATCAGCCCGTGGGATATCAGGACTACGTGATGCTGAGCGTGGTGCCCCGGAGCGCCGTCAGCGCCGGTTTCCTGTCTGTCCAAAAGACCACCATCGCCGTTCTGGCGGTGATCTTCCTGCTGGTGGCCGCCATGACCATCGCCCCCATCGTCATGCAGATCCGCCGACAGTCCCGCAAAAGCCAGCTGGAGCTGCAATACCGGGAGCTGATGTTCGACGTGCTATCCAACAGCGTGGACGACATCTTCATCATGCTCAACTCCCGGGACCATACCGTGGACTACATCAGCCCCAACATCGAGCGGCTGCTGGGCATCCCCGTGCGGGCGGCACGGGCGGACATCCGCGTGATGGAAAAATGCGCCGTCAACTATAACGTGGTGATCCCCCGTGAAAAGCTGGAGGAGATCCCCCTCAACGGCAACCAGCACTGGGAATGCGAGTACATGCACCAGACCACCGGCGAGCGCCGCTGGTACCGGATGACCGTGTACCGCATGAGCATCCAGGACGTCATCAAGTACATCATCGTCCTGTCCGACCGCACCCAGGAGCAGCAGATGAACCAGCAGCTCCAGCAGGCGCTGAACGCCGCCCAGAGCGCCAACGAGGCCAAGAGCAATTTCCTCAGCAACATGAGCCACGATATCCGCACCCCCATGAACGCCATCGTGGGCTTTTCGGTGCTGTTGGAGAGGAACGCCGATGACCCGGACAAGGTGCGGGAATACACCCGCAAGATATCCGCCTCCAGCCAGCATCTGCTCAGTCTCATCAACGACGTTCTGGACATGAGCAAGATCGAGAGCGGCAAGACCTCGCTGAACGTGGACCGCTTCAGTCTGCCGGAGCTGCTGGAGGAGCTCGGCATCATCCTCATGCCCCAGGCCAAGGCGAAAAAGCAGACCCTCACCGTCCATGTGCAGGGCACGCCGCCGGAACAGATCGTCGGCGACAAGCTGCGTCTGAACCAGATCCTCATCAACCTGCTGTCCAACGCCATCAAGTATACGCCGGACGGCGGCGCCATCGACTTCACCGTCGGCGAGCTCGAGCAGCCCGCTCCCCAGTACGCCAAGCTCCAGTTCACGGTGAAGGACAACGGCATCGGCATGAGCGAGGACTTCCAGAAGAACGTTTTCGCCCCCTTCAGCCGGGAGATCAACTCCGTCACCAACAAGATCCAGGGCACCGGTCTGGGCATGGCGATCACCAAGAATCTGGTGGACCTGATGGGCGGCATCATCCGGCTGGAGAGCAAGCCGGGCGTCGGCACCACCTTTACGGTGGAGCTGTCCTTCCTGCTGGCGGAGCCGGAGGAGGCGGAAGCCTGGTTCCGGCACAAGGTCACCCGCATGCTGGTGGCCGACGACGAGGAGGACGTCTGCCGGGCCATCCAGGAGCTGATGCGGGACGCGGGCGTGGAGACCTCCTACGCCACGGACGGCGCCGCCGCCGTGGAGGCGGCCGTCCAGGCCCACCGGCGGGGCGAGGACTTCCATGTGATACTGCTGGACTGGAAAATGCCGGGGCTGGACGGCGTGGAGAGCGCCCGGCGCATCCGGGAGCAGGTGGGCGCGCACGTGCCCATCCTGGTGCTGACCGGCTACGACTGGAGCGAGATCGAGGCCGAGGCCCGCGAGGCGGGCATCAACGCCTTCATGCCCAAGCCCTTTTTCGCCTCCACCTTCTGGCAGACCATCAAGCCCCTGTTCGTGGACGAGACGCCCCCCGACGGCGAAGCGGACGGCGAGGCGGAGCCCCGGACGGGCGCGATGAACGGGCGGCTGTTCCTGGTGGCGGAGGACAACGAGCTGAACGCGGAGATCCTGACGGAGCTTCTCGACATGGAGGGCGCCCGCTGCGATATCGCGGTGGATGGCCGGGAGGCCGTGGACATGTTCAGCAAGGCGGCGCCGGGCCATTACGACCTGATCCTGATGGACGTACAGATGCCCGTGATGAACGGCTACGAGGCCACGCGGGCGATCCGCGCCTGCGCCCATCCGGAGGCCGCAACGATCCCCATCGTGGCCATGACCGCCAACACCTTCGCCGAGGACGTGCGCAACGCCTTTGACGCCGGGATGAACGGGCACCTTGCCAAGCCCGTCGATCTGGCGGCCATGCGGGAGCTGATAGGTCGGCTCCTGAGCGGGAAAGCGGCGGGCGCCGGGCCCCAAAGCGGCTGAGATACAGAAGCATTTCCACAAGGAGAACACAGCATGAGGAACAAACGGTCCATCCTGGCGCCGATCTTCGCCGCGCTGGTATTTCTTTCATCCTGCGCCGGACCGGGCGCGTCCGACGCCGACGGCGACGCCCTGAGCATCATGGGCAAAAAGAGCGACCTGGCAAAGAGCTATATGACCGCCATTTTTGAGCGGTACGAGGCGGCCACCGGCAACCATCTGGAGATCATCGCCTGCGAGGACGCCGAGTTCGAGGCGGCCGCCGCCGGGAGATTCGCCGACGGCGACGCGCCGGATGTGCTGATGCACTTTCACAACGCGGACCTGAGCAACTTTGACGTGCCCGGCAATTTCTACTATCTTGACGACGAGAGCTGGGTGTCCGACCTGACGGACAGCGCCAGGGCCTACTGCCAGGACGGCGAGGGCCATCTTCTGGGCCTCCCCTTCTGGGAGAACTCCGTCTCCGGCTGCTATTACAACAAGACCCTGCTGAGCGAGCTGGGCCTGAACCCCGCCGCCACCCAGGCGGAATTCGACATGCTCTGCCAGGCCCTGGCCGAGACCGGCTATACGCCGATCTGCTGGCCCGCGGACCACTGCACATGGATGTTCCAGTTCGCCATGGACCCCATCTTCGCGGACGATCCGGAGCTGCTGGCAAAGCTGAACAGAAACGAGCTCGCCTATGCCGACATCCCCGCCATGGCGGATATGACCCAATGGATCGCGGACGCCGCCGACAAAGGCTGGTTCGGGGACGATTACCTGCAGACCGGCTGGGACGACATCGGCTCCGTCATGGCCTCCGGAGAGGCGGTCATGACCTTCATCTGGGACACCTGGTTCTACACGGATTTCGAGCAGGGGAACAAGTACGCCGTGGACGACTTCGCCCTGATGCCGGTGTTCATGAACACGGCGGACAGCGGCACCTATGAGGGCGGCAATCTCAACATGATGATGGTCAACAAGAACAGCGACGCCCTGGACACGGCCCTGGATTTCCTGGCCTTCTGCGCCACCGCGGACAATTATAACGCCGCCTTTGACGGGATCTCCACCGTCAGCTGCTTCCGGGGGCAGACCACCAACATCCAGTCCCGGATGGTGACGGACGCTCAGACCTCCATCCAGGCGAACGAGCGGGTGTCCACCGCCGCGTCCCGGATCGTGGGCTACAGCGCGGAGGAAGTCGCCGACGCCTTTGACGCCCTGTTTCGGGGCCGGACGGACGCGGCTGGCTGCGTGCGGCTCATGGACGAATACCGCGTCGCGGACGCCGGGCGGCAGGGCGCGGAGGGCTTCCCTCCCCCGGCCGCCTCTCCCGACAGCAACTGACGGCGGCAAAGAAAGAAGGGCCTGCTGCAAAGCGCGCTTTGCGGCAGGCCCTTTCCATATTTTTGTTCTTACCCGACCTCCGCGGCGTCCGGGACGGCGGCGGTATCCTCTTTCGGCTCCTTTTTCCCCAGCTGGGCCACCAGCACCTGGATGAGCTTGTTCACGTTGATGGGCTTGGCCACGTGGTCGTTCATACCTGCCTCCAGCGCCAGGCGCCGGTCCTCGTCGAAGGCGTTGGCGGTCATGGCCACGATGGGGATACCGGCCAGAGCCGGATCGTCCAGCGCCCGGATGGTCCGCGTGGCCTCGTAGCCGTTCATGACTGGCATCTGGATATCCATGAGGATCAGGTCATAGTACCCCGGCTCCGAACGGCTCACTTTGTCCACCGCCACGGTGCCGTCCTCCGCCGTCTCCACATGGAAGCCGCTCTCCAGCAGGATCTCCTCGGCGATCTCCCGGTTCAGCTCGTTGTCCTCCACCAGCAGGATGCGCTTGCTCTTCAGTTCCTCCACCGGGTCCGGCATGAGCCTCTCCGGCACGGGTGCTTCCGTCTTGTTCAGCGCGGACACCAGCACGTCCCGCAGCTCGGAGATGAAGATGGGCTTGTTGCAGAAGGCGGTGACGCCCGCCTTTCTCGCCTCCTCCTCGAAGGCCGTCCAGTCATAGGCCGTGAGGATGATGATGGGCACATGCTCCCCCACGATGGCGCGCACCTGCCGGGCCACCTCCAGACCGCTCAGATCCGGCAGGGCCCAGTCGATGATATAGGCGTAAAACTCGTCCCCCATCTCCACGGCCTGCTTTGCCCGCAGCACGGCCTCCTGGCCGTGCATGGACCACTCGGCCCGCATGCCGATCTGGGTGAGCATTTTCGTCACGCTGTCGCAGGTGGCGAAGCTGTCGTCCACCACAAGGCCCCGGACGCCGGTCAGTTCGTGGATACGCTCCACCTGCCTGACGCCGTCCTGGAGCCGGAACTGGAAGTTGATGACGAACTCCGTGCCCCGGCCCTTCTCCGTGTGGACATCGATGGTGCCGCCCATGGTGCTGACGATGCTCTTGGTGATCGCCATGCCCAGGCCCGTGCCCTGGATGCCGCTGACGGTGGAATTGCGCTCCCGCTCAAAGGGCTCGAAGATGTGCTCGGCAAATTCCGGGCTCATGCCGATGCCCGTGTCCTTCACCCGGATCTCATAGGCGCCGTACCCGCTGGGCGCCCCCGGCTTCTGCCGGATCATCATGGACACGGAGCCCCCCGCGGGGGTGAATTTGATGGCGTTGGACAGCAGGTTCAAAAGCACCTGGTTCACATGCAGCTTGTCGCAGTAGATGTCCTCGTCCGTCACGTCCATGGTGTCCATGAAGAAGTTCAGCTGCTTGGCCTGCATCTGGGTCTGGATGATGTTGCGCATATCCCGGAAGATGTCGGAGATGGAGCAGGGCTTCTCCTCGATGTTGAGCTTGCCGCTCTCGATGCGACTCATGTCCAGGATGTCGTTGATGAGGCTCAGCAGGTGGTTGCTGGAGGACATGATCTTGGCCAGATATTCCTGCACCCGGGGCTTATTGTCCAGATTGGTCTCCGCCAGGGTGGTGAAGCCGATGATGGCGTTCATAGGCGTGCGGATATCGTGGCTCATATTGCTGAGGAAGGTGGTCTTGGCCCGCTCGGCGGCCTCGGCCTTTTTCAGCTTCTCCTCCAGCACGGCCCGCTCCACGGCGGCGGCCGTGTACTGTTTGGCCCGCTTACGGATGACCAGATAGTATATGGTCACGGCGGCCGCCATCAGCGAGCCGATCAGGATGAAGGTCCGCCGCACCGCGAATACGCTGGCAAACGCCTCTTTCTCCGGCACGGACACGGCGATGGCCCACTGGTTGATACCGGCGGGCCCATAGTACATGTACTCCCAGCCATTGGTATCGTCGGTCTTGAACACCACATAGCCGGTGTGCAGCGCCATGATATCCTCCGTATACTCGTCCCAGTCCTGGGCGCCCTTGGTCACACGGTTGGAGTCCTTCTCCACCGTATAGTCGTAGACGTTCCCCAGGGTGTCGTGCCAGGTGTCCAAAATAAAATCGCCCGTCCTGGTGTCGACGATGTAGACGCTGGCGGAGGCGTTGTAGATGTTGTCGATATTCAAGGCGGCGGCCAGCTCGTCCAGCTGGGTCACGCCGTACAAAAGCGCCGTCGTCCTTCCGTCCTGCACGACGGGCACAAAGTGCCGCAGGACGTAATTGCCCTTGAAGCTCTCCACCCGGTTGGACACATGCTCGCCCAGAGGCGCTTCCCTGGCGAAGGAGATATTGTCTATATCCGACACGTCCGTGACCTGGCCGTCCGCCATCACGACGGTCTCATCCGGCAGGAGGACCCGCAGATTCATGGTGGAAAACAGCGGCGCCACGCTCTCCATCGTGTCCAGCAGCGCTTCCACATCCACGGTGTTCTGCTCTCCGATGAAATTGGCGGACGCGATGATGTCCGCCGTGGCGTTGAGGATGCTGCTGTCCCGCTCCAGCTTGGCGGTGATCTCCTCCATGACGGTATTCACGCCCTCCTCCATCCGGCCGAAGGAGCGCTGGCGTATGTTGCGGCTGATCTGGACGTAGGCGGCAAGAAACAGAGCGGCGATCACGGCGATCATCACCACCGTATCCATCACATTCCCCTCCCGGTGCAGGAACTTTTTCATTTTCCCTTCTCCTTTCATGGCGGGGCGCTTCCGTTTGCCGCTGTGTCGCGCTGTCTGTTCTTTTAAAGTCCGGCTTCCGCCTTATAGGTCCGAATGGCGCTGACGGTCGCCTCATAGTCGGCCTTCACCTGTCCCAAAAGCCCGGCGGCCTCCTCGGCGTTCCGGGCCCGGAGGGCCTCCGTCAGGTCGTGGCTGGACTTGCCCAACCGGGTGAAGCCCAGGTTGGAGCAGACGCCTTTGATGGTATGGCTGGCCCGGAAAGCCGTATCCAGGTCGCCGCTGTCCATGCTGGCGCACAGCAGGTCGAAGCTTCCGTCGTCCAGGAATTTCAGCACGAACTTCTGGATCAGCCGCTCGCTGCGAAGCCTTCCCAGCACGTCGTCGTAATCGGCCCCTATGGCCCTGTAGCACTCCTGCATCGTCATATTTCAGTTCCTCCCGTTTCGTTCGTCGACATCCGTCTCGGCCCGGAGCACATCCCGCATGGAGCAGTCGTAGAAGCAGTACCGCCGCTTCCCGGCCCGCTTGGCCGCGTACAGCGCCGAGTCCGCCTCCCGGAACATGTCCTCGTAGCTCGGACCGGCGGTCTCCGACCTGGCCACGCCCATGGTGACGGAGATGTCATAGCCCTCGTAATCCCCGCACAGGCTGTTGAAGATCCGGTCGATCGTCCTTTCCAGGTCTGTGTTATACTCCAAAAACAGCATAAATTCGTCGCCGCCCGTCCGGGAGATGATGTCCGAGCTGCGCACGCTGTGGGTCAGGCGCTCCGCCACTGTCTTCAGCACCCTGTCGCCAAACTGGTGACCACGGCTGTCGTTGGCGGACTTGAACAGGTCCAGATCGAACACGCCCATGGCGTAGCGGCCCTCGGGCCGCTCCTCAAGACGCCTCCTGATCCTCTCCCTGGCGCTGGCCTGATTCAGCAGCCCGGTCATGGCGTCCCGCGCCGCCTTCTTCTCCAGCGAGATCATTCTTTCATGCGCGTCATGGTTGTCGATGGCCTTGCCCAGGGCGCCCGCGAATCTCTGCGGCGTGGTCGCGGTCCAGATGGTCCGCAGGACGATCTGGTGCCACCGGGTCTGGCCGTTATACGTGAGCTGGTAATCGAAGCTCGCGCTGGGCGATTCCGGCGTCGTCTGCCGCGCCTCCCAGGAGAACCGGCTCCAGCCGTCCTCGCCGAGGATGGTCCGTATCCTCTTGTTCTGGCCGGGGTTCGAGATGATCTCCTCCAGCCCCAGCACCTCGGCGGCCCACGGGGACAGGGACAGCTTGGGCGGCGCGACAGTGTACTCGAACTGGAGCTCCTTCGTCATGGCGGAGAAGAAGCTGTGCTTCATCCGCTCGAAATCCATCAGCCGCAGCGTGCGCTCCGAAGCGACCGCGTCGCCGGGCGCGGGGCGGACCGAGTCCTTGACGATGTTCTGGCTCTCCCGCGCAACGGTCCTGTCGCTGTCGGTGACGATATCCTGACGGATGCTGTCGGCATTCTCGGCCAGGCACTCCAGCAGCAGCGGATTGAACGCGCCGCACTTGCCCTCCATGATCATCTCAACGGCCTCTTCGTGCGGGATAGGCGCCTTGTATACCCGCGGGCTGGTCAGCGCGTCGTATACGTCCGCCAGCGCCACCACCTGGGCGGAGATGGGGATATCGTCCCCCTTCAGGCCGTCGGGATATCCGCGCCCGTCATACCGCTCATGATGCCAGCGGCAAATCTCATAGGCCGCCCGTACAAGCGGGTCGTCCCGGTGCTCCACCAGCGCGTCCAGCATTTCCGCGCCCTTCATGGCGTGGGTCTTCATGACGGCGA
The DNA here is from genome assembly GCA_947629245.1 of uncultured Oscillospiraceae bacterium. GTDB lineage: Bacteria > Bacillota > Clostridia > Oscillospirales > Oscillospiraceae > CAJOIG01. Next base: position 11,604 of record CANRDC010000068.1, read on the forward strand.
ACTCCTCATCCGTCAGCTTGCCGGGCTTGTTGAGGATCTTCGCGTCGATGACGATCTTGCCGATGTCGTGCAGGGCCGAGCCCACGCTGATGCGCGTGACGTCGTCGCTGGTCAGCTCGTAGCGGTCCGTCCGGCGCATCACCGCCCGCAGCAGGTGATCCGTGAGGGTGCGCACATGCAGGATGTGCTGCCCGCTCTCGCCGTTTCTAAACTCCACGATGTGGCTCAGGATCTCGACCATCAGACTGCTCTGACGCTCCGTCTCCCGGATCTGCTCCTCCACCATGGCCATGAGCCGCTTCTGCTTGGCATACAGAAGCAGGGTGTTGACCACCCGGCGGCGCACCACCAGCGCGTCAAAGGGCCGGCTGATAAAGTCGGTCACGCCCATGTCGTACGCCCTGGCCACCTGGGCCGAGCCGCTCTCGGACGAGATCATGATGACCGGCAGATCCTCGATCCAGCCGTTGCGCTCCATGACAGCCAGCACGCCGAAGCCGTCCATCTTGGGCATCACGATATCCAGCAGCACCAGCGCGATGTCCGCGCTGTGCTCCTCCAGGACGGTCACGGCCTGTTCGCCGTCCACCGCCTCCAGGATCTCATATTCCTCTTCCAGCATATCCGCCAGAATGGACCGATTCATTTCTGAATCGTCAACGATCAGTATCTTCCCCTTCAGCATATCCTCTCCATAAACACTGCCCGCCGTGACGTGCAGTTATTCCACATGATTTTGTGTTCTCACAGATATCCCACAAATATCTTGGCAAAAATGCACAATCAGATACAGTATTATACCATACCGCTTAGATAGATGCAAGTTTTCTTTGCTCCGCTTGGACCGCGGCGCGTCCGGCGCCGCAAAGCGACCGTCCGGTCGGAAAGCTTGCGTCAGCTCTCCGGCCGGGCGGCCAGAAACGCCCCTCACGGTCAAAGCGCGCTCAGCGCCTCCATGAGCTTTTCTATATCCACAGGCTTGGTGAGAAAGCCGTCCATACCGCTGGCCGAGGCCCGGGCCCGGTCCTCGTCGGAGGAGTTGGCCGTGCAGGCGACGATCCTCACCGAGGCCGCGTCCGGCCTGTCCAGCGCCCGGATGGCGGCGGCGGCCTGGAAGCCGTCCATCTCCGGCATGAGCAGGTCCATTAGGATCATGCCGTAGGTCCACTCCGGGGCCCGCTGGAACATCTCCAGCGCCTCCCGGCCGTTTTTTGCCAGCTCCGCCCGGAAACCGGCTCCCTCCAGCAGGTCGAGCATGATCTCGCCGTTGAGCTCGTTGTCCTCCGCCACCAGCACCCGCAGCTTATCCGCCGGTGCGGACGGGATGGGCTCCGCCTCCTCCCGCGGCTTTTCCGCCGCCTGGGCGGGGAACGTGAACACAAAATCGCTGCCCTTGTCCTTTACGCTGGTAAAGGAAAGGTCGCCGCCCATCAGCCGGGCCAGGTTGAGGCTGATGGGCAGGCCCAGGCCCGTCCCCTGGTTGCCTTTGGAGACGGTATCCAGCTCCCTGGCGAAGGAGTGAAAGACCTGTTTTTGAAATTCCTCGCTCATGCCCCGGCCCGTGTCGGACACCTCCGCGCGGGTGAGCACCGCGCCGGACGTCATCACGGACTGCTCCACCCGGAGGACCACCTTCCCGCCTGCGGGCGTGAACTTCCGGGCGTTGTCCAGAAGATTCAAAAGCACCTGCTGGACCCGGACCTCGTCCCCCAGCACGCAGGGATACGGCAGGGATATCTGCGTGTCGAAGCGCACGCCCTTTTCCTCCATGGCCCCGCGGACCACGGACACGACGGTGTCCGTCAGAAGCTCCAGATCCACAGGCTCGCGGGCCAGCGCCATCTTGCCGTCCTGGATCTGGGACATATCCAGGATGTCGTTCACCAGCCCCAGCAGATACCTGGCCGTGGCGGTGGACTGGCGCAGATAGTTCGATATCCGTTTCGGATCGTTCAGATCCCGGCCCATGAGATAGTTCAGCCCCACCAGCCCGTTCAGGGGCGTGCGGAACTCATGGCTCATGGTGGACAAAAATTCCCCCTTGACCTTGGCGTCCGCCCGGTCCTCGGCGGAGCGGACCCGCTGCCGCAGCAGCAGCGCCGCCAGCGCCAGGATCACCAGGGCCGACATGCCCAGGACCACGGCGGCGTACCGGTAGTGATAGAGGAAATCGCCCACGGTGAAGCTGTACTGGTTTTCCATGATGGCCTGGATGGTATAGCTACCGATCTCATCCTCCGTCATTTGGGCGATGGCCTTGTCCAGGATGCCGATGAGCAGGCGTCCCTCCTCCTCGGGGGTGCCCTCTCCGCCGCCGAAGGCCACCACTGCGGAAAAGCACAGCTCGTCGTCCATGCCCAGCACGGGGATCACCCTCAGTTCCTCATAGGCGGGCTTGGAAAACCAGTACTCCGCCACATACTGGTTCTGGATCAGCATGTCCGCCTCGCCGGAACGGACCGCCTGGAAGCAGTCCGTGATGGAGCTGTAATCCACCAGCTCAAAGTTCGGATAGGCCGCTCCCAGCACCTTGCGGATGGTCTGGGAGCCGGTGGAGATGGCCACCTTCAAATCGGCCGTATAGCTGAAGTCCAGATCGTCCCGGACCACTACCACCTTGCGGCTGGACAGGTACGGGTCGCTGATGAGGATGCCCCGTGCGTTTTTGTTCTCCTGGTTATACTCCACGCTGGTGACCAGGTCGAAGCCCTCGTTCTGCAGGTAATCATACGTCACGTCGCCGGTGGGCAGTGCCGCGTACTCGAAAGCGAGGCCCGTGAGCCGTTGTAGCCGGTCGAAGATGTACCGGGAGATACCGGCCAGCTCTCCGTCCTCCCCCATGAAGGAGACGGGGATGCGGTCCTGCACATAGCCCACCTTCAGCGTGCCGCAGCTATCGATATAGGCCCGCTCCTCTTCCGTCAGAGACAGCGTCCTCTCCCCGTCGGCATACGCCGCGCAGGGCGCGGCGGCGCATAAGAACACAACGGCTGCCAGCGCCATGGACAGCCATCGAATGGCCGGTTTTCGTATCATGACCCTTCCTCCGTTCAGCGACCTTCTCAGCGGCATGGGTAAGGAAACGATATACTATGACAACAGATGATTTTAAAACAATCAACTCGCATTGTAAAGTGACAAAAAGGAAAAAAATATAAGCCCCGCCGGATTGAACTGCACCCCGTCAAGAGGACAATGAAAAAGAATAAAGTTTTTTCACAGCCAGCAGGAATCTGCTGGCTGCTTTTATGCGGCCAAGTAGCTATTATGCTTTTCCAGCGGCGTGAGAACACCAAGGCTGCGCTGCACGCGCCGAGTGTTGTAGTAACAGATATAGCTTTGGATCATCTGGATGAGGGCTTGCTTGCTGGTAAATCGCCTACCATAGTAACGCTCCCGTTTCAAAATGCCCCAGAAGCCCTCCATGGGGCCGTTGTCTATGCAGTGGGCCACGCGGGACATGCTCTGCGTCATGCCTGCCTTTTCGAGCCGCTGGTGGAACGCCCTGTGTGTATATTGGAAACCACGGTCGCTGTGGAACAGGGGATGCGCATCTGGGTTGGCCGCTGCCGCCTTGTCAAAAGTCCTAAACACCAGCGAATTGTCGTTTCGTTCGCTTATCACATAGGAGACGATATGCCGGTCATACAGGTCCAGAATGGCGCTGAGATACAGCTTGTGTACCTCCATGCCTTCATACCA
>CANRDC010000069.1 GCA_947629245.1 uncultured Oscillospiraceae bacterium
AAGACCCTGTATAACGCCAAGAGCGCCAGCGTCAACAAGACCTACATCGGTCAGGTGAAGATCAAGAAGGCGGAGAATAAGCCCACCGGCGTAAAGCTCACCTGGGGGAAAGTCGGCGGCGCGGCCAAGTATCGCGTTTTCTACAAGACCGGCTCCGGCAGTTGGAAGAAGCTCAAGGATGTGACCGGGACCAGCTACACCTGGACCGGGGCCAAGAGCGGCACCAAGTACACCTTCGCGGTGCAGGTGGTGAGCAAGGACGGCAAGACGCTGTATAACGCCAAGAGCGCCAGCGTAAATAAGACGTACATCGGTCAGGTGAAGATCAAGAAGGCGGAGAACAAGCCCACCGGCGTGAAGCTCACCTGGGGCAAAGTCGGCGGCGCGGCTAAGTACCGCGTTTTCTACAAGACCGGCTCCGGCGGCTGGAAGAAGCTCAAGGATGTGACCGGGACCAGCTACACCTGGACCGGGGCCAAGAGCGGCACCAAGTATACCTTCGCGGTCCAGGTGATCAGCAAGGACGGCAAGACCCTGTATAACGCCAAGAGCGCCAGTAAGTCCATCACCTATGTTGCCGCACCGAAGGTGACGATATCCAAGGCGTCCAACGGCATCAAGGTGACGTGGAACAAGGTGGCCGGAGCCAGCCGGTATGCGGTGTATTACAAAGTCGGCAACGGCGGCTGGAACAAGATAGGCACCACCTCCAAGACCGCTTACACCTGGAAAAAGGCGGTGAGAGGCAAGACCTACGCCTTCACGGTGCGGTGCACCAACGCCAAGGGCGTCAATGTGAGCGCCTACAAAACCAGCAACAGTTTGAAGTACAGCAAATAAAAGAATTCGGGGGCGCGCGAGCAGCGCGTCCCCTTCAAAATGAAACGCCCCCGGCGCTGTGATGGCGTCGGGGGCTTATGCTGTCCTGTTTACTTTTGCAGATATGAGGATACGAGCTCCTGCAAAAGATCGTCCCGGTCCAGACGGCAGATGAGGGCGCGGGCATTGTTGTAGTTGGTGATATAGGTGGGGTCCTCGGAGAGGATATAGCCCACGATCTGGTTGATCGGGTTGTACCCCTTCACCAGCAGGGAGCTGTACACGCTCGCCATGATCTCCCGTATCTCCGCGCTGTGGTCCATGACCTTGAATTTCCGGGTGGACTCTTCCATGCCCGTACACCTCCTTTGTATCTACCTGAAGAAAGTATACCACATTTTTGTCCTGGAAGATATTACAAAAGTATTAAAAATTATGTCTTATTTGTGTCTTAATTGCGCGTTAACGAATGCTGGCGCCGTTTTTCTCCTTCAGGGCGGTCAGAATGGCGTTCATGGTCTCGGCGGCGTGGTCCTCGGTGAGTGTCTGGTCCGCGGCCCGGAGGGTCAGGGAGAAGGCCACGCTCTTCTGTCCGGCGGGGATGGGAGCGCCCTTGTAGACGTCGAAGAGCTTCACATCCTCCAGATAGGGCTTACCGGCGGCGGCGATGGTGTCCGTCAGCTCCGCCACGGATACCTCGTCCGCGCAGACCAGGGCGATGTCCCGGCTGACAGCGGGGAAGCGAGGCAGGGCGGTGAAGGTGCGCTCCGGGCCCTGGTGGGCGCGCATGGCGGCCACGTTCAGCTGGGCGTAGAAGCTGCCGGGCTCCAGCGCGTAGGTCTGGCACACGGTGGGGTGGACCTGGCCGATGAGACCGACGGTGTCCCCTCCGGCGGTTATCCGGGCGCAGCGGCCGGGATGGAAGGCGGCTTCCCCTGTTTCGGCGGCGAAGGCCACGTTCTCCATGCGGGCGTCCTTCAAAATGGCCTCCACGCAGCCCTTGAGCTGGAAGAAGTCCGCTCCCGCGCCGTACTCGCCCAGCACCAGCCACAGCTCCTCGTCCGCCAGGGGGCTGTCCGCCAGGGGATGGAACACCTTGGCCCGCTCATAGAGCCTCACGGCGGGATTGCGCCGGGCGGCGTTGGTGGCCATGACCTCCAGCATGGAGGGCATGGGGGTGGTGCGCATGACGCTCCGGTCCTCCCCCAGGGGGTTTTGGATGACCAGGGCCTGCCGCAGGGGGGAGTCCTCGGGCAGACGGATCTTGTCCCAGGCGGTCTTGCTGCCGAAGGAGTAGGTGAGGATCTCGTTGAAGCCCATGGCCTGGCACAGGCTGTTGAGCCGGTTTTCAAACAGCTGCTTTTCGTTCCAGCCGCCCTGGGAGGTCTTGCCCCGGATCATGGTGGACTCCACAGCGTCGTAGCCGTAGAACCGGGCCACCTCCTCGGCGACGTCGGAGTAGTGCTCGATGTCGCCGCGCCAGGAGGGGATGTGGATGTCGTCGCCGGTCACGGTAAAGCCGATCTTCTCCAGGACCCTGACCATGAAGGCCCGGTCGATGTTGGTACCCAGCAGGGCGTTGATCTTATCCGGCTCCAGCTTGACGGTCTTTTCCACGTAGGGCGCGGCCACCACGTCGATCGTGCCGTCGATCACATCGCCCGCGCCCAGCATCTCCACCAGCTCGCAGGCCCGCTGCACGGCGGGGACGGTCCCCTCCGGGTCCAGGCCCTTCTCGAACTTGCCGGAGGCGTCCGTGCGCATGCCCAGGGCGATGGCGGTCTTGCGGATGGAGGTGCCGTTGAAGTTGGCGGACTCGAACACGATGGTGTGGGTGTCGTCCACGATCTCCGAGTTGCCGCCGCCCATGACGCCCGCCACGCCGATGGGCTTTTCCGTGTCGGCGATGACAAGCATATTGGGCGTGAGGCTGCGGATGTTGCCGTCCAGGGTCATCAGGCTCTCTCCCTGGGCGGCCCGGCGGACCACGATCCTGTTGCCGCCCACGCAGCTGTAGTCAAAGGCGTGCATGGGCTGGCCGTATTCCTGCATCACGTAGTTGGTGATGTCGACGATGTTGTTGATGGGACGGATGCCGGAGGCCCGAAGCCGCCGCCGGAGCCAGGCGGGGGAGGGCTCGATCTTGATGTTCTTCACCATCCGGGCGGTGTACCGGGGGCACAGCTCGGGCTCGTCGATCTGAACGGTCAGGTACTTGTGGATATCGTCGCCGGAGCCCTTCACATGGGGCTCGCGGGGGCGGAATTCGGCGCCGAAGGTGGCGGCGGCCTCCCGTGCCAGTCCGATCACGCTCAGGCAGTCGGGCCGGTTGTTGGTGATCTCAAATTCCACCACGCTGTCGCCCAGGCCCAGGACCTTCTTTATATCGTCGCCGGGTTCGCAGGGCTCGCGCATGATGAAAATGCCGTTTTCGATGGCGTAGGGGTAATCGTGGGTATCCAGCCCCAGCTCGCCCAGGGAGCAGAGCATGCCCTCGCTCGTCACGCCCCGGAGCTTGGAAGAGCGTATCTCCACGCCGCCGGGCAGTTTTGACCCGTCCAGTGCCACGGGGACCATGTCGTCCACGGACACGTTCTGCGCGCCAGTGACGATGGTCAGGTCGTGGGTCCCGCCCACGTCCACCTTGCACACCCACATGTGGTCGGAGTCCGGGTGGGGGCTCATGAAGGTGACCTTACCAGCCACCACGTTCTCGATACCGGCGCCGGTGACGGTGAGGCCCTCCACCTTGGAGCCGGACATGGTCATGCCGTCGCAGAACTGCTTGTCGGAGACCGTGACGGTCGTATAGTCGTTCAGCCAATCTCTTGAAAGATCCATTTTCCTCAACCCTCCTCAGAACTGCTCCAGGAACCGGACGTCGTTTTCAAACAGCAGCCGCAGGTCGCTGATGTTGAACCGGAACATGGCCAGGCGGTCCGAGCCGAAGCCAAAGGCGAAGCCGGAATATTTGTTCGTATCGATGCCGCAGCCTTCCAGCACCTTGGGGTGGACCATGCCGCCGCCCAGAAGCTCCACCCAGCCCTCGCCCTTGCAGACGGGGCAGCCGGCGCCGTGGCACTTGAAGCACTCCACGTCCATCTCGCAGCTGGGCTCGGTGAAGGGGAAGTGGTGGGGGCGGAAGCGGGTCTTCAGGTCGCTGCCGTACAGCCGGTGCACAAGCTCGTTCAACGTGCCCTTCAGGTCCCCGAAGGTGATGCCCTCATCGATCACCAGACCCTCGATCTGGTGGAACATGGGGCTGTGGGTGGCGTCCACCTCGTCCTTCCGGTAGACCCGGCCGGGGGCGATGATGCGGATGGGCAGGGGATAGGTCTCCATCACGTGGATCTGTACGGGGCTGGTCTGGGTCCGCAGAAGGACCTGATCGTCGTCGTCGAAATAGAAGGTGTCCTGCCGGTCCCGGGCGGGATGGCCCTCGGCGGTGTTGAGCTTGTCGAAGTTGTAGCTTGAAAGCTCCACCTCCGGGCCCTCGGCGATGGTGAAGCCCATGCCGATGGCGATCTCGGAAAACTCGCTGATGACCCGGTTCAGGGGGTGGGGCCGCCCGAGCGTCACGGGGGTGCCGGGGATGGTGACGTCCTCCCGCTCGGCGGCGAGGCGCATCTCCAGGGCCTTCTCGCCAAGGCGCTTTTTGCCCTCCTCCAGGGCGGCGGTCAGCTCCTCCCGGATGGAGTTGGCCAGCTGGCCCATCCGGGGCCGCTCCTCGGCGGACAGGCCGCCCATCTGCTTGAGCATGGCGGTGAGCTCGCCTTTTTTGCCCAGGTACTTCACGCGCACGGCGTCCAGCGCGTCCAGCGCAGCCGCGTCCCGGATGGCCTGCAGGGAGGCTTCCCGCAGCTGCCGCAGTTTTTCTTCCATAATGGTCCGCTCCTTTGTGTTTCAAAGAAAATTCACACTAACCTTAATTTATAACACAAAACCCCAATTTTAGCAACTATACTGGAATTGAAATTGACGAATTATTTGCCGGAGGCTATAATGGGGCACGAAAGGATGATGAGCGTGGAGCTTTCCGACAGCAGAAGGATGAAGGCCGCCGACGAGACGGCCATCCATGGCCGGGGCATCCCGTCCCTGAAGCTGATGGAGCGGGCGGCGGACGCGGTGGCGCGAGCGGCGGCGGAGCTGGCCGGGAGCGACCGTACCGCGGCGGTGTTCTGCGGTCCCGGCAACAATGGGGGCGACGGGGTGGCCGCGGCCCGCATTTTGATGGATATGGGCTTTTCCCGTGTGCGCTGCTTTCTGGTGGGGGACCGGGAGAGGATGACGGAGGACACCCGCGCCATGGAGCGGGAGCTCCAGTCCGCCGGAGGCGCCTTGGAGGACTTCTCCGCCGTCGGCGGCGACGGACTGTGGGAGCTGGTAAAGACCTCCGGCGTGCTGGTGGACGCTCTGTTCGGCGTGGGGTTGAGCCGGGAGGTGACCGGCGACGCGCTGGCGGCGGTGCGGTTCATGAACGGCTCCGGCCGACCCGTGGTCTCGGCGGACATCCCCAGCGGCGTGTCGGCGGATACGGGGGCCATTCTGGGCGAAGCGGTCCGGGCGAGCCGGACGGTGACGTTTTCCATGGCCAAGCCCGGCCACTACATAGAGCCCGGCTGCACCTGCCGGGGGGAGTTCACCGTGGCGGACATCGGCGTCCCAGCGGACATCCTGGCCGGGGCCGGATGCGGCGTTTACGCCATCCACGCCGGAGACCTGGCCCTGCCCAGGCGGAAGCCCCTGACCCACAAGGGCGATTATGGGAAGCTGCTCATCCTGGCGGGCTCCGTGGGCTATACGGGGGCGGCGAGCCTGTGCGCGAAAGCGGCGGTCCGGACCGGGGCGGGACTGGTCTATCTGGGCGTCCCGGCGGATATATATGAGATAGAGGCCGTCAAGAACGAGGAGGCCATGGTGTTCCCTCTGACCGGCAATCAGGACGGACGGTTCAGCGTGTCGGCCATTCCTGCCGTGGAAAAGCGGCTGAGCGCCTGCGGCGTGTGCGTGCTGGGTCCGGGCCTGGGCCGGGACGAGGACACGCGGGCTTTGACGGCGGCGGCGCTGCGCGCCGCGGAAGGGCCTGTGGTGCTGGACGCGGACGCGCTCTGGGCCGTGAGCCGGGACCTGCGGCTTTTGAAGGAGGCGGCGGGGCCGGTGATCCTGACGCCCCACGAGGGGGAGTTCGCCAGACTTCTGGGCCGCCCGGTGGCGGACCGGCTGGCGGACGGACTGGCCTTCGCCGGTGAAAACGGCTGCGCGGTGGTGCTCAAGGGCTACCGGACCGTCTGCGCCTTCCCGGACGGGAAAGCGTACGTCGTCGACGCGGGCAACCCCGGCATGGCCACCGGCGGCACGGGGGACGTGCTGGCGGGGGCGATCGGGGCCCTGCTGGGGCAGATGAGTCCCCGCCGGGCGGTGGTGACGGCCTGCTGGCTCCACGCGCGGGCGGGCGACCTGGCGGCGGAGCGGTACGGAGAGTACGCCCTCAAGGCCGGAGATATCATCGAGCTTCTGCCGGAGGCGGAAAAGGAAATCATACGATAGGGAGCTATTCAAAATGCGGAAAACAGCCGTTTCCGCACTGATGATGATCCTCCTGCTCCTGCCGGGATGCGGGACGCGGGAGGCGCGATTGGAGGAGGGGTTCAACACCCTGCGGGAGGCTGTGACGGCGGCGCAGAGCATCCGGTTCCGGGCGGCGATGACGGCCGACTACGGGGACAGCGTGTCGGAGTACACCATGTCCGTGGCCTACGACGGCCAACAGACCACCGTGGAGCTTCTGTCGCCGGAGCTGCTGGCGGGGGTGAAGGCCACCGCCCTGCGGGGCGAGACCGGCATCAGCTACGACGGCGTTATCCTGGGGGCGGGCCCCCTGGACAGGGAGGGTCTCACGCCCGTGAGCGCCATTCCCGCCATGCTGGAGGCCATGGCCAGCGGCTATGTGGAGCTTCTGTGGTGGGACGGCGACGCCATGGCCGCCCGGCTCTATGTGGGCGAAAATTCCGTCCTGACCCTTTGGATGGACAGCGCCGGTCCGGTCCCCACGGCGGCGGAGATCGCCGCCGACGGCAGGACGGTGGTGACGCTCCGGCTGGAGGGCTGGGAGATCGGTTAGTTTATCACATGCACAGGAGATAGAGAGAAATGGACGATCTGACGAAAAGGACCTGGGCCGAGGTGAGCCTGGGGGCCATCGAGCACAATTACCGGGCCATGCGGGCCAAACTGGCCCCCGGCGTCCGGTACATGGGCATCGTGAAGGCCAACGCCTACGGCCACGGGGCTGTGCGGGTGTCCCGGCTGCTGGAGGACGTGGGCTGCGACTATCTGGCCGTGGCCTGCCTGGACGAGGCGCTGGAGCTTCGCCGGGCGGGCATCCGGCTGCCCATCCTCATTTTGGGCTACACGCCGCCGGTATACGCGCCGGTCCTGGCGGAAAACGCCGTGACCCAGGCGGTGGGGAGCCTGGCCATGGCCGAGGCGCTCTCCGGCGCTCTGGCCGGAACGGGCCTTACCTTAAAGGTACACCTCAAGCTGGAGACCGGCATGGGCCGGACCGGGTTCCGGGCCTATGGCCAGGACGCCCTGCCCGACGCGGCGCGGGCGGCCTGTCTGCCCCGTCTGGAGCCGGAGGGGGTGTTCACCCACTTCTGCGTGTCCGACGGCGAGGTCGGGGAGCGGGACTTCACCTGGGAGCAGCTAAAGCGCTTCAAGGCGGGCTTTGAGACCATCGAGGCCCAGGCGGGCAAGCGGTTCGTCATCCACCACTGCACCAACTCCGGGGCCATGATCGCCTTCCCGGAGACGTACATGGACATGGTCCGGCCCGGCGTGGCGCTGTACGGCATGGTCCCCGGTCCGGACAGGGGGGACCTGGACCTGATCCCGGCCATGACGCTGAAAAGCCGGGTGGCGTGCCTGGAGCGCCACGAGCCCGGCGACACCATCAGCTATGGCCGGACCTTCACCGTGGAAAGGCCCAGCACCATCGCCGTGCTGCCCATCGGCTACGCCGACGGCCTGCACCGGACCCTTTCCAACAAGCTCACCGTGGACTTCGACGGCCGCCGGGCCCGGCAGGTGGGCCGCATCTGCATGGACATGTGCATGGCGGACGTGACGGGCCTGGACGTGAAGAGCGGCGACGCGGCGGAGATCTTCGGGCGGAACATCAACTGCGGGGATGTGGCGGCTCTTTGCGGCACCATCCACTACGAGCTTTTATGCGCCGTGAGCCCCCGTGTGCCCCGTGTTTACGTGGACTGAATACAGGCAGGTATAAAATTCAACCTTCCGTGGGAGAATAGAGGCATGTCCGTACATAGAATGTACCGGGCGACTCTTTCACGGAAGGTGCTCACATGACAAATCCGGTTCGACGCGGAGACATTTTTTATGCCGATCTCAGCCCCGTTGTTGGCTCGGAGCAGGGCGGCCTGCGGCCGGTGCTGATCATTCAGAACGACACGGGCAACCGCCACAGCCCCACGGTCATCGCGGCGGCCATCACGTCCCAGGTGGGCAAGGCGCGTCTGCCGACCCACATCGAGATCCAGGCCCCCGACAGCGGGCTCACCCGCGACAGCGTGATATTGCTGGAGCAGATACGCACCCTGGACAAATCCCGTCTGCGGGAGCGGATGGGCAAGCTCAGCGGCGACACCATGACCCGCGTGGACGACGCCATCGCCGTCAGCTTTGGCCTGAATCAGTCTCTGTCGTAAAACTCGGCCCCCAGTCATACACTTTGGTATGACTGGGGGTTTTTATGATGCAACTGCCAATTTATATCGACGGAAACCAGGAGGGGACCCTGACCGTGGAACGCCAGGGGGCCGTGACGGTGATGCGGGTCGACATGCGGGACGTAGGCCGGGTGGTGCGGCTGAACGTCTATGGGGAGAAGAGCGGATATCTGGGGGTGCCGGAGCCCCAGGATGGGCGGCTGCGCCTGACGCGCCGGTTCACGAATCTGGATATGCTGCGCTTTCCCCAGCGGATCGAGTACGCCGCCGAGCGGCCTCTGCCGGGCCGGAAAGCGCCGCCGCCCGCCAAGGAGCCGCCCAAGGAAGACGAGCCCCGCCGCCATGTGCTCTGGATGGGCGGGAAGCCCTATTATTTTTAGTAGCTAAATGATGGAAAGTGTGCTATACTGAGGAAAATAAATTGCGCACTTTGCACAAATGAGGTGAACGGTATGCGAATGACGGACCTGATCGCGAAAAAGCGGGACGGCGGCGCTCTCAGCCGGGAGGAGATCCGCTGGATGATCGACGGGTACACAAAAGGGACCATCCCCGACTACCAGATGAGCGCCATGTGCATGGCGATCTACTATCAGGGCATGGACGGGGAGGAGACCTACGAGCTGACCATGGCCATGCTGGACTCCGGGGATAAGATCGACCTGTCCGGCGTGGATGGGGTGAAGGCCGACAAGCACTCCACCGGCGGCGTGGGGGACAAGACCAGTCTGGTGCTGTGCCCCATGGTGGCGGCCTGCGGGGTACATATGGCGAAGCTGTCGGGCCGGGGCCTGGGCCACACCGGGGGCACCATCGACAAGCTGGAGAGCTTTCCCGGCTTCTCCACAGCCATCGCGGAGGACGCCTTCATCCGGCAGGTGAACCAGGTGGGCTTCGCCATCGCGGGCCAGACGGCGGAGCTGTGCCCGGCGGACAAGAAGCTCTACGCCCTCCGGGACGTGACGGCCACGGTGGCCTCCCGGCCCCTGATCGTCAGCAGCATCCTGTGCAAGAAGCTGGCGGCGGGGGCAGACGTAATCGTGCTGGACGTCAAGACCGGCTCCGGGGCCTTCATGCAGACGGAGGAGGCTGCCTTTGACCTGGCGAAGGGCCTGACCGAGGTGGGCCGCCGGGCGGGGAAGAAGGTGGTGGCCGTGGTCACGGATATGGACGAGCCGCTTGGAAACGCCGTGGGCAACGCCCTGGAGGTGAAGGAGGCCCTGGCCGCGCTGCGGGGCGAGTACAAGGGCGACCTTCTGGAGCTGTGCCTGACCCTGGGGACCCAGATCCTCCGGGAGGGCGGCGTGGCGAAGGACGACGCCGAAGCCCGCCAAAAGCTGGAGCGCGCCATCGACAGCGGCGCGGCCCTGGAAAAATTCGCCGCTTTCGTGACCGCCCAGGGAGGCGACGCCGCAGCGGTATACGACCCGTCGCTGCTGCCGGAGGCCCCCGTGAAGCGGGAGGTCCCCGCCGGGGAAGGCGGCTGGGTGAAGCGCATCCACGCCGAGGACGTGGGCCTTACGAGCATGCGCCTGGGCGGAGGTCGTGCGGCCAAGGACGATGGCATAGACCTGGCCGTGGGCGTGGTGCTGCACAAGAAGGTGGGCTCCCCCGTGGCTCCCGGCGAGAGCCTGGGCACGGTCCACGCCCGGACCGAGGCGGCCGCCAGGGAAGCGGCGGACATGCTCCGGGCCTGCTTCGAGATCGGCCCGGAGAAGGTCCAGCGGGCCCCGTTTATCAAGGGCGTAGTGCGGTGATACTTGCTTTTTCTTGATTTCCTTGTATAATGGTGGGGAATTCACGGGGAGGTGAGGGCATGGCGAGACGGGCGCTCATTGTGGACGGACAGGGCGGCGGCATCGGCGCGCAGCTTGCAAGGATGCTGGCGAAGGAATTGCCGGAGGGCTGGGAGCTGATCGCCGTGGGCACCAACGTCATGGCCACCGGCGCCATGCTCAAGGCGGGCGCGTCCCAGGGTGCCACCGGGGAGAACGCAGTGGTCTATAACGCGGCCCGTGCGGACCTGATCCTGGGGCCCATCGGCATGATCCTCGCCAACGGCATCCTGGGAGAGGTGTCCCCGGCCATGGCGGCGGCGGTGTCCGGCTCCCCGGCGGTGAAAATACTGATCCCCACCTCCACCTGCGGCGTTTACGTGGCTGGCACGGAGGAACTGCGGCTGGAGGACTATCTGCGCCTGGCCGTGGAACAGGCCAGGGCCGTGCTGCTCTCATGAGTGGGAGCGAGACGGGCTTTGGCCCGGCGCTGGCCCGGCTGGAGGCGCTGGCCGCTGTGCCCGGACCGCATATCGCGGCCATCGACGGGCGCTGCGGCAGCGGCAAGACGGCTTTTGCCCAGCGTCTGGCGGAGAATATCGCCTGTACGGTCATCCATACGGACGATTACTATCTGCCCATGGAAAGGCGCGTGCCCGACTGGCGGAAGATACCCTGTGCCAATATGGACCTTATGCGTCTGCGGCAGGAGGTGCTGGAGCCGTTTTTGGCCGGACAGATCGGGACGTACCTGCCATACGACTGCAGGAACGGGACATACCGCCAGGCCAGAATGGTCCCGGCGGGGGGTCTGCTTCTGGTGGAGGGCAGCTATGCCCACCATCCCAGCCTGGCGGACCTTTATGACGAGAGGATATTGTTGACTTGCGACAGTCAGACCCAGCGGCGGCGGCTCATGGACCGGGAGGGGACCCGCTTCGCAGCCTTTGAGAGTACATGGATACCGCTGGAGGAACGGTATATTCGGGAATTTTCCATCGGCACGGACTGCCTTGTGATCGATACCTCCGAACTTGTTTGAAATGGCCCTGCCCAGGAAGGAACGGGCCTTTGACCCCGGCGCTCCGAAAAAAGCCAGGAAGGCGATGCCGCCCAGAAGGACGGCGACCAAAAGACTTTTGAAGGAGAATTCCAGCATGCAGAAAACCAAATCCCTGAAAAACCTTGTCCTGGCGGCCATGTTCATGGCCATCGGTCTGGTGCTGCCCTTTTTGACGGGCCAGCTCCAACAGATCGGCAGCATGCTGTTGCCCATGCATCTGCCCGTATTTTTGTGCGGGCTGATCTGCGGGTGGCAGTACGGCCTGGCGGTGGGCTTCATCCTGCCGCTGCTGCGCTCGGTGCTGTTCGGCATGCCGCCCATGTTCCCCCAGGCGCTGTCCATGGCCTTTGAGCTGGCGACGTACGGGGCGGTGGCCGGGTGGCTCTACAGCCGCTCCCGCTGGCAGTGCGTCCTGGCTCTTTACAAGGCCCTGGTTGCCGCCATGGTGGCGGGCCGACTGGTCTGGGCCGTGGCCCGTGTGATCATGAGCGGCGTGTCCGGCTCCGCGTTCACCTGGGAGATGTTCCTGTCCGGTGCCATCACCACCGCCATTCCCGGCATCATCCTCCAGCTGGTGCTGATCCCCGCCGTCATGGTGGCCCTGGACCGGGCCGGTATGGTCCGCTTCCGCCGGGAGGAAAAGCCGCAGAATGCCAGAGCTTAACAAGAAGGAAAATGCAGCTCGCGCTATCCAGGAAGGATAGCGCGAAGTTTTTTGTAACGTTTTTTCCGCAGGATTGTCTAATAAGCGTCCGGACGAGGGAAGGAGGCGGGGCCATGGGCAGGAAAAGGCGGGAGCCGGAGATATCGGAGCAGGCGCTGTGCGCCGAGTATGAGGCGGTGTACCGCTACGCGCTGGCCCTGTGCCGCAGCGAGGCCGACGCCCAGGATATCACCCAGGAGACCTTTTTGAAGGCCATGAGCGCCTCCGGGGACTTCGCGGGCCAGAGCAGCCTGTACACATGGCTTTGCGCCATCGCCAAGAACCTGTGGCGCAACCGGTGCAAGAAGCTGGGCAGGGAGACGCCCCTGGACTGGGACGCCTCTCCGGGCGAGGGAAGCGTGGAGCAGGCGGCGGAGACCAGGGACGTGTTTTTGGCGGTCCACCGGGTGCTGCACACCCTGGACGAGCCCTACAAGGAGGTATTTTCCCTGCGGGCCTTCGGCCAGCTCTCCTTTGGGGAGATCGCCGGGCTCTTCGGCAAAACGGAGAGCTGGGCCAGGGTGACCTACCACCGGGCCCGGAAGGCCATCACCGAGACATTGCGAAAGGAAGGAACGATATGAACGAGGAAAAAAGACCCCTGCTGACCTGCGCGGTGGTCCGGGACCTGCTGCCGCTGTATCACGACGGGGTTGTCAGCGGCGAGACCCGGTCGGCGGTGGGGGAGCATTTGATGGGGTGCGAGGACTGCCGGAGGGAATATGAGGTTCTGCGGGAGGTGCTGCCGGAGGCGGCGGGCAAGGGAAAGACCACCCTGACCCGGTTCCGGGAGCTTCTCAAGCAGCAGAAGAGGAAGAAGATCGTCGCCATCATCCTGGCGGCGGTGCTGGCGGCGGCCGCCGCGACTGGCGGCGTCGCGGCCCTGAGCCAGTGGTATATCGTGCCGGTGAGCGCGGATGAGTTTGAGGTCAGGGACGTCTGCCTGATCGACACGCCGGAGGGGGAGAGGGCCTTCGTCCGCTGGTCCTACACCTATGGCGGATCGTCTGCTATCAAAAGCCGGATATCGGGCGACGGCCATACCGTCAACATCGAGATGAAGCATCCCGTGCTAGACTGGGTAAGCGTAAAAGGACATGAGAGAAGCGACTTCTGGTTCGTGTCCGTGGAGGAGGAGATCGGCGCCGTGACCTTCAACGGGGAGACCGTCTGGACGGCGGAGGATGAAACCCGGGAGTCACCTGGCTATGTGAGGGCTTTCTGGGACTGGGAGCAGGCGCTGCACGATCTGGAGGGCGGAACCGCGGGCTACGACTTCGCGGACGACTATGTATATCTGCTGTTCCCGGACGGCCATGAGGAATACTGGTCCTACGACGGCGAGCGGCTGGATGAGCCCCCGGCGTCCTCCGGCCAGGAGATGGACTGGAGCCTGGAGGTCCCGCCTCCGGCGGAGGAATGAGAAAAGGAAAGCGCCCCGAGCGGGGCGCTTTCCCGTTAATATTTTTCCCTGCCCCTGAAGCCGGAGGCCGCAGGGGGTTCGCGTTCCGGGTCAGAGTTTGCGGATCGTGCCGCAGGCGATCTTGCTTCCCGCGTTTCCGGAGGGCTGCGTTGTGAAATCATCCGGCTGGCTGTGGATCACAACGCTTCTGCCAATGATATCCTTCACGCAAAAACGGTCCGTGGCCACCGCCAGGTATGCTTTCCCTCTGTACGAGAGCAGCGGCGGCAGATCCCCCGCGTGCAGCGGGTGCTCCCGGCCGTGGGGGTCATAGTGGCCGCCGGTATTGGGGAAACCGGCCCCGGAGCAGTCGCCCTTTTCATGGACGTGAAAGGCGAAAAAGCCGGTCTCGGAATCCGGCAGACCTTCGATCTCCGCCGTCACCAGCGTACCGCACCTGAGCGGCGTGAACGCGACCGTACCGCGCAGGTCCGGATACTGCTGTCCGCCGCGTATACAGGCGACCGCCGCGGGACGCGTATGTCCTGTCACGATGTATCACCTCATATCAACTTATGCTCGCGCGGCGGATGTGTTTCATCATGGCCGTCCGTCGCCGTCAAGCTGGCGGCGCGGCTCATGAACATTCCGGGAGGAGCGCGGCGCTCCTCCCGGAACTTTAATATTTCTCCTTGCTCTTGAAGATGGAGGCCACCAAAATGCCGAAGAAGATGGCGGCGCAGATGCCTCCGGCGGCGGAGGTGAAGCCGCCGGTGAAGGCGCCGATCACGCCCTTTTCCGCCACGGCCTCCTTCACGCCCTTGGCCAGCAGGTTCCCGAAGCCGGTCAGGGGCACCGTGGCCCCGGCCCCGGCCCAGTCCGCCAGGGGCTGATAGAGCCCCACGGCCCCCAGGATCACCCCCGCTACCACATAGGCGGTCAGGATGCGGGCGGGGGTCAGCTTCGTCAGGTCGATGAGAAGCTGCCCGATCAGGCACAGCGCCCCGCCCACCAGAAACGTCTTTACAAATGTCATCACAGTCTCATTCATATCAAGCGCCTGCCCTTATCAACATCTGTTGTTTTCCAGCGCCACCGCATGACAGATGGCGGGGATGCTCTCGCCCTGCTGGTTGGTGGTGGGGCTCATCATGGCCCCCGTGGCGGCGAACAGCAGTTTGTTCCAGTTGTGCTCCAGCATGCCGTGCAGCAGGTGTCCGCACAGCACCGACGCCGAGCACCCGCACCCGGAGCCGCCAGCGTGGGCGTCCTGGCCGTTGGAGGAATAGATCAGCCGTCCGCAGTCCATATACCGGACCCCCAGGTCCACCCCGTCCCGCAGGAAGAGGTCCGCCAGGATGTGGGAGCCCACGATACCCAGGTCCCCGGTGACGATGGCGTCGTAGTAATCCGGTCCCCGGCCCGTGTCCTGGAAATGGGCCTTCAGCGTCTCGTAGGCCGCCGGGGCCATGGCCGCGCCCATGTTGTTCATGTCCGTCACCCCCGCGTCGGTGATGACGCCGGTGGTGAT
>CANRDC010000070.1 GCA_947629245.1 uncultured Oscillospiraceae bacterium
TGGAGCTGGTAGACGGACTCGAACCCCCGACCTGCTGATTACAAATCAGCTGCTCTACCAACTGAGCTATACCAGCCAATCTTCCCAGCCGTTGAACTATACCATAAATCAAACCTCTTGTCAACGGCAAAATGCGCCGCGCCGGAAAAAATCTTCTCCGCCGCCCTTCGACGCCCTTCGCTCTCCCGGCATAGGACGGCCCCGGCCGGGCATAGGATGCAAAAGCGCAACTGTGGGAGGGATCATATGACAGAGCATCCATCGATACGCCGGGCCTATGCCGCCGCAGCGGCCCGTGATCCGGGCGAGACCGGCTTTCTGCAGGCGCTGGAGACGCTGTACGGCGCTCTCGCGCCCTGTCTGGAGGAACAGCCCCAATACGCCGCCGCCGGTCTGCTGGAGCGTCTGGGGGAGCCGGAGCGGGCCGCCGCCTTTCCGGTCCTCTGGACCGACGGCCAGGGCGTGCCGCGGCAGGCCCGGGGCTTCTTCGTTCAATACAGCACCGCCCTGGGCCCATGCCGGGGCGGGCTTATGTTCCGCTCCGGTCTGGACATGGCCGCGGCCAAGGCCCTGGCCCTGGAGGCCGCGCTGGAGAGCAGCCTGGCCGGGCTTCCCCTGGGCGGAGGATTTTTCGGCGCGGACATTTCCCCCGTCGGCTGGGAGGCCGGGGACAGCCTCCGCTTCTGCCGGAGCTTCATGCAGGCCCTGTACCCCTTCCTCCCCCGGTCCTTCCATCCGGCGGACTGGACCGGGCTGGTCCCCCGACGGGAGCTGGACTTTCTCACCGGGCAGTACGAGCGCCTCGCCGCCCTGATCCCCTGTCCCCCGGACCGGACCGCTCCGGCGGAGCGGGGCCCCATGACCCGCCACCAGGCAGCGGGCCACGGCCTGTGCTCCTTCGCCGAGCTGGCCCTGCGGCGCATGGGCCTGCCAGGTCTGGAGGGACAGACCGTACTGATCTCCGGACGGGACGGTCCGGCGGCATGGGCCGGGGAGCGGGCCGTGCGCATGGGCGCTCAGGTCGTCGCTCTGGGGGACGGGACCGGGTGTCTGTACGCCCCCGGCGGTCTTCCCCTGGCCACCCTGCGGCGCATGGCCGCCCAGCCCGGTCTGCCCCTGCTGCTGTGGGCCATCCGGGCGCCGGGCGTGGAATACCGCCCCGGACCCGGCCTTTGGGATATCCCGGCGGACACGGTGTTCCTCTGCGACGGCCGGACAAGGCTGGACGTGGAGGGCGCCCGTCGGATCGTCTCCCACCGGCCCGCGGGCGTATTCGAGGCCGTTCCCAGGGCCTGTACCGCCCTGGCCGCCAGGACTCTGGCCGCGGGCGCGGCCCTGTACAGCCCCGCCATCGCCTCCGGCGCAGGCGGCGCCCTCATGGCCTTCCGGCAGCAGAACGCCCATCTCACCCAGTGGGAGGCCGCCCGGCTCCTCCGCGCCGCTATGGAGGACATCTACCAGGCCGCCTGGGACGAGAGCGTCCGGGCCGGACGCTCCGGCGACCTGGATACCGGCGCCCGCATTGCCGCCTTCCGCCGCATCGCCGACGCCATCCTTGCCAAGGGCCTTTGACTTCCCTTCCCCGGCCTTTCACAGTAGATTCTTTCACATTTGAGTGGTACAATACTAAATGTCGAGTTGGCGACTGTTCGGCAAATCGGTGTTTAAGGAGATATGGGCATGGTCTATTACGATAAAAACGGAATTGTAATTCGAGATTTGCAGCAGAGCGACGCTCAAATCATTACAGATGAAGAAATCGCACAGGGCTGGCAGGCAACGATCGATAAATATGAAATGAGGCTGAGACACCAGGCTGATGGAAAATCGATCGCATTGGTTGCCGAATGGAATGGTAACATTGCCGGATATATCAACGTCTATCCCGATTCCAAGTGGGGCGCGTACGCGAATCGGGGCTATGCGGAGATCGTTGACTTCGTCGTTCTGGAGAAATACAGGCGCAGAGGAATTGGCAGCAAGCTCATGGATCTTGCGGAACAGATCGCATTCTCTTATTCGGACGTGATATACCTCGGAGTGGGACTGCACAGCGGATACGGAAGCGCCCAGAGAATGTATGTCAAGCGAGGATACATTCCGGACGGGAGCGGCGTCTGGTATAAAGATCAGATCTGTGAGCCGTATCGTGATTGCTGCAATGACGATGATCTTGTATTGTATTTATCGAAACATATAAAGTAAATGGAAATTTACCAGTATGTCTTTCAAACAAACTAAACAACCAGCAGTTATTATTTCAGATATTGCAAAATCGGTTCAATATACTTTTTGTCTGAAATGTCATAAGACGAAGAAATCATTTTTGCCATTGTTTCTTCCGCTTCTGTCTTATCATTCTTTGCTTTAAGTGTTTTTACAAACATTTTCATCATCAGTTTAGATGGCGTAGACATTTTTTCATAATTGAATCCTCCCGGACAGTAAAAGGTCTTTACTTTTTTCTGTTCCGATTCGTTGAAATTCCGTTTAAGGGCTGTTTCAATATCTGGATTATTTATCGGACTTCCTCCCACGCAAAAAACAATCAGCTTCTTATCTGCCCATTTATCTATATTACCCTTAAACCAATTAAGTTTGCTGATGCTGCCTGCACACGCCCAACCGCCAAAAATAATTGCTTCATATGGGGTCAAATCTATCTTTTTTGCAGCTGATAATTCAAGACAATCTGCTCCCGTTGCTTCCGCTATCCATTCAGCATAACGCTTTGTGAACCCTGTTTGTGAGTTGTAAATTACGATTGTTTTCATCTGCTTAAATCTCCTCTTTGATTTTCTAATGCATTTTCAACAGCCATTAAGATACATTTACTGCTTACTGGTGCTCCCGATACTGCGTCTTTATCTAACGACTGTTCTTTAACAACATCATCGACTATATTAACAGCACTTATTTACTTTTTTCATTAGCAACCCTCTTTTCCAAATTTTCTATACCTGCATACAGTTTTGATAAAAGAATGAAAAGAATTTCAATCTCTTTGTCTGTGTAAACTTCAAAAAGATATTTCAATTCTTCTTGATATTCTGAAAAATCATTTATGAAATAGTCATTTACTTTTTCTGTGGGGCAGATACACATAGCTCTTGTATCATGTGGGCTTTGTTGAATTGTGATGAATCCTTTTTTCATCAAGACATCAGCTAATTTTTTGATGTTTTGTCGTGAACAGCCCAATAAAGTTCCCAATTGGGTAAATGTTAGCTGTTCCTTTGATTGTCTGACTATTGATAGCAACATAAATTGCTTTAATGATACTTCCGGAATATGGTTATCAAAAAGCGTTTGCAGCTTGTTTCCAGCAATAAATAATGTACTAAAAATAGCCTTTCTTTGTTTTTCCGTGGAATTTGAAAATTTTGCAGTCAAATCATCTAAATTCATATTACCCTCCTGAATGGTAACTTGTTGCACTTCTGATTATAGCAACAAGTTACCATTGGGTCAAGAGTAAGGTTTTAAAATTCATTAGAATTTCACAATTAGCGATGAACCCCCGTCAAAACTGTAACTTTGCATTTCTTGGTATTTCGGCGTATTGTTGCTTCATGTGTACTTCATAAAAGGGCTTATAGCGTTTCATAAGTAGCAAGCAATGCAGAGTGGTACACACTCTGCGAAAATGGGTCATTCCGGCCTCGCGCGGAATGACCCATTTGCTTGTTGGGGGAAGAATCCCCCAAGCCCCTTTTGAACAGCTTAGTGCCGGAGCTGGCTGTGCGTTTCTCCGAAACGCTTTTTTTCTAATGGCGCACTTCTCTACATAGGTCTGGCGACCATGTATCGTGCGCTTGGAAGGCTCTCTCTGACAGCAGAAAGCCGCCGTCCGAGAGGTTTCGTCGCTTCGCGACCTCATGGGGGCTACACCCCCTTGCGCCGCTAAAGCGGCTATCCCCAGTGTACTTGCCGAACAGACAAACCCGCTTCGCGTCTTTGCCTGTTCGGCAAGTCTGAAAATAGAATACCGAAAGATCGACCGTTGACACACCGGCTTTCCGGTGAAAGCCAGCGGTCTTTTTTGCCTGCCAGCCGCCCAAAAAGCGCCTTAAAAGGTAACAAAAAGTTTTAAGAATGTCCCAAAGATTACAAAAATGCTTGCAAAAATTACAAAATGGTGTTATTATCTCCCCGTACGGAAGGAGGCTCCCAACATGACACACAGGATAACGCGTCGGCTGCCCACCCGTCTGCTCAGCGGGCTACTGGCGTTTATACTGGTCTTTTCCCTGTTCCCCGCCTACGCGGGGGTGGACGCCCAGGCGGCCACCAGCAAGGAGATCCAGGAGGAGATCGACGACCTGAACGGCCAGAAGAGCGAGATCCAGGGCCGGATGAACGAGATCCAGGCGGAGATCGACAGTCTGGACTATGAAAAGGCCAACACACTGGAGAAGAAAGAGATCCTGGACAAGAAGAACCTTCTGGCCCAGGAGGAGCTGGATGTGATCCAAGAGCAGATCGACATCACCGACGGTCTGATGGAGAGCGTGCGGGAGGACCTAGCCGACGCCCGCGCGGAGGAGGCGTACCAGAAGCAGCTCTGGATGAGCCGTCTGCGCGCCATGGAGGAGAGCTCCGACGTCGGCTACATGGAGGTGCTGTTCGACGCCACCAGCTTCTCGGACCTGCTGACCC
This sequence comes from uncultured Oscillospiraceae bacterium, assembly GCA_947629245.1. GTDB lineage: Bacteria > Bacillota > Clostridia > Oscillospirales > Oscillospiraceae > CAJOIG01. The sequence continues at coordinate 4,660 of CANRDC010000070.1, forward strand.
GTCTGGACATGGTCAACGAGGTCATGGACTATGACGAGGAGCTGGAGAACCAGTACATCGCCGCCCGGCAGAAGGTGGAGACGCTGGAGACCCAGGCGGAGGCCATGTTCACGGAGAACGAGGCCCGCCGGGCGGAGCAGGAGGCCAAGAAGGCCCAGCTGGAGGCCGATATCGACGCCGCCTGCGCGCTCATCGCCAGCATGGACCAGAACACCGCCGACTACGAGGCGGTCCTGGCCCAGGAGGCCCAGACCCAGGCCGCGCTGGAGTCTCTGATCATGGATAAGGAGAAGGAGCTCCAGGAGGCCAAGGCCAAGGAGGAGGCCGCCCGTCTGGCGGCGCTGGCCGCCCAGCAGGCCGCCATGAGCGCCGCCCCCATCAATTACGTGGCGGACGGGAGCGCCTGGATGATATGGCCCAGCTACACCAAGTACCTGACGAGCCGGTTCGGGCCCCGGTACCTGTCCCTGTACGGCTACACCCGCAACCACAACGGCGTGGACATCGGCGCGAGCTACGGCTCCGCCATATGGGCCGCCGCGGGCGGCACCGTCATCCACGCCGGATGGAACGGCGGCTACGGCAACTGCGTCATCGTCAACCACGGCAACGGCTATACCACCGTCTACGGCCACATGTCGCGGGTCGCCGTGAGCTACGGCCAGAGCGTGAGCCAGGGGCAGATCCTAGGCTATGTGGGCTCCACCGGCAACTCCACCGGCCCCCATCTGCACTTCGAGATCCGGGCCAGCGCCTCCGCCACGCCCATCAATCCCATGGCGTTCGGCTATCTGACCTGAACCTGATACGAATGGCGGGAGCCGTGTCCTTTCGGACACGGCTCCCGTTTCGTTTTGGCGTTTTACTCAACGGCCGCGATCGTCTGCAGCCGCTGGGCGATGAAGTCCTGCACGTTCTCTCTCGCGATGCCCAGGGCCACCGCCAGCTCGCCGTACAGCAGGTCCTCCGCCCGCTCCATGTACCGGCGGTCCACCGCGCCGAACTTGAGCTTTTTCCGCTCCCGCTCCACCTTCTTCTGGTAGGTGGACATGGTCAGCCGCAGCAGAGAGAGGCAGTCGTGTTCCTCCATCTCGGTGCGATAGTGGTTCTCCAGCTGCTGGAGGTTCTGGTTGTGGTAGGCCTCCGCCCGGATGTTGGGGATCTGGTCGATGAGGTCCATGGCCTCGTCCTTCGTGATGACCGGCCTGGTGAACACCTTGGTATTGTCCACCGGCGTCGTGATGGTGCCCGTCTGGTAGAGCGGCGCCAGCACGTAATACATCCGCTCCGGCTCCGCCCGTCCCGTTTTTTTGGAAATGATGTCCGTCACCCGGCACACGCCCGTGCCGCCATACAAAATAAGGTCGCCTGTCTGATACAATACGCCACGCTCCTTCAAATTCTGCCGCTCCAAGCGGCCTGTCCTTCCGACAATTCCTTCTATCCATTAGTATTGTAGCACTTTTTTACAAGAATTGTAAGAAGAAAATTAATAATCGGGACGATTTCCAAATAAATCCATAAAAACGACAAAAGCGCCCTCCCTGGGAGGGCGCTTTTCGACCGAATGTACATTTGTTACGCTGTGACCGCGGCCTCCGCCGCCGGTATCAGTACCCGTTGGGGTTATTGCTCTGCCAGCGCCAGGAGTCGGCGCACATATCCTCCACGGTCCTGACCGCCTTCCAGCCCAGCACCCGCTCCGCCTTGGAGCAGTCGGCGTACACGCTGGCCAGGTCGCCGGGCCGCCGGGGCGCGATCTCATAGGGGATCTTCACGCCCGTGGCCTTCTCAAAGGCGCGGACCAGCTCCAGCACGCTCACGCCGTGGCCCGTGCCCAGGTTAAAGACCTCCGTGCCCGTGTGGGCAAGGGCGTACTCCAGGGCCTTCACATGGCCCTCGGCCAGGTCCACCACGTGGATGTAGTCCCGCACGCCGGTGCCGTCGGGGGTGTCGTAGTCGTTGCCGAACACGTTCAGATGGGGCAGCCGCCCCACGGCCACCTGGGTGATGTAGGGCATGAGGTTGTTGGGGATGCCGGAGGGATTCTCCCCGATGCGGCCGCTGGGGTGCGCGCCCACGGGGTTGAAGTACCGCAGCAGCACCACGCTCATGTCCGGGTCGGCCTTGGCCGCGCCCGCGGCGATCTGCTCGATCATGAACTTGGTCCACCCGTAGGGGTTGGTACAGCCGCCGGTCTCGCTCTGCTCGGTATAGGGCACGGCCGCCTTGGCCCCGTAGACCGTGGCGGAGGAGGAGAAGATGAACCGCTTGCAGCCCGCCTCGGCCATGCACTCCAGGAGCGTCAGGGTGGTGTCCAGATTGTTGCGGTAGTATTTGAGGGGCTTGGCCACGCTCTCCCCCACCGCTTTGAATCCGGCGAAGTGGATGACCGCCTCGGGCTTTACCTGGGCGAAGATGTCCGTCATGACGGCCTTGTCGGCCACGTCCGCCTCATACAGCGGCATTTTTTTGCCGGTCAGCTCCTCGCAGCGCTTCACCGCCTCGGGGCTGGAGTTGGAAAAGTCGTCCACGATGGCCACGTCGTACCCGGCCTGGGCCAGGGCGACGGCGGTGTGGGAGCCGATGTATCCGGCCGCGCCGGTCAGTAAGATGGTCATGTTATACCTCCAAATGCCTCGCAGAGTTTGCGCCCGCAGGCGCAAATAAGGTTGGATCATGATTTCCGGCGGCGTGTACGTCGGAAATCATTCTTCTCGGCCCGCAAACGTGAACGCCTACGCTGCAAAGCGGAGGCGCTTTGCGCTGCAGCGGGCCGCAGCCTTCTCGTTTGAAAGCCTCCGGCTTTCAAACGACTTTTACGGTCCAGTTATGGGTATCTTCGATCCTGCCCCACTGGATGCCGGTGATGGTCTCGTAGAGCTTATGGGTCACCGGGCCGATCTGGAACTGGTTGATGGTATATTTCCTGTCTTTGTAAAAGATCTCGCCCACCGGGGAGATGACCGCCGCCGTGCCGGTGCCCCAGGCCTCCTCCAGGGAGCCGTCCTCCGCCGCCGCGATCAGCTCGTCTACGGAGATGTTCCGCTCCTGGACCTCATAGCCCCACTCCCGCAGAAGCTGCAGAGCCGTCTTGCGGGTGATGCCGGGCAGCACGGAGCCGCCGGCCAGAGAGGGCGTCACGATCTTGCCGCCCAGCTTGAACATCACGTTCATGGAGCCCACTTCCTCGATGTACTTCTGCTCCACGCCGTCCAGCCACAGCACCTGGGAGAAGCCCTTTTTCTCCGCCAGCTCGCTGGCGTGCAGACTGGCGGCGTAGTTGCCGCCGCACTTGGTGAAGCCCGTGCCGCCCCGGACCGCCCGGACCTCCCGGCTCTCGATGGCGATGTGTACCGGGTCCAGGCCCTCGGGATAGTAGCTGCCCACCGGGCAGGTGATGATGCAGAAAAGATAGGTATGGGACGCGTGTACGCCCAGATGATCGTCCGTGGCGAACACGAAGGGCCGGATGTACAGGCTGGTGTCCGGCGCGGAGGGGACCCAGTCCGCGTCCAGGGCCACCAGGGTCTTCAGTCCGTCCAGATATATGTCCGCCGGGACCTCGGGGATGCACAGCTTCTCGCAGGACCGGGCCATGCGGGCGATGTTCTCTGTGGGCCGGAACAGCTGGATGTGTCCGTCCGCCGTGCGGTACGCCTTCAGCCCCTCGAACACCTCCTGGGCATAGTGCAGCGTCATGCAGGACGGCTCCAGCGCCAGGGGCCCGTAGGGCACGATGCGGGGATCGAACCAGCCCTTCCCCGTCTCATAGTTCATCAGGAACATGTGGTCGGAAAAGAACGTCCCGAAGGGGATGTTGTTCTCGTCGGGCCTGGGTCTGGGCGTCGTCGTTTTTGTGATCTTGATCTCCATGGAAATTCCGCCTCCTGCTTTGCTCTTGGGCCGCGGTTTTTCCGCGGCAGATATTTTAGATATTATAGTCCCCTTTTCCTCCAACTGCAAGAGTTTATCCGCCCAGGCGGACAACTTCCGTCTTTCTGCCGGGAAGTTTTCGACGAAAGACAAAAAAGTTCTCATTTCTTTTGTAACTTTTCTCTAGGAATTCCGTAACTATTGTGATATAATGTGAAGGATAGGAAAAAAAGTTACAGGCGGGGTGATGGTATGAAACGGCATGGCAGGTGTTATATAGCGCTGCTGCTGAGCGTTATCATCGCCGTCTCCTGCACCGGCTGCATGACCAGCGTCGACGAGCTTTATTCCCTGCCTCAGATGTCGGAGGAATACGTCCAGCTCCAGGAGCTGATCGGTCGGCGCATCGAGGAGGGCAGCGCATACGCCGCCCCCACCGGCGGCAGCAACCGCCAGTCCATCCAGCTCCGTGATCTGGACGGGGACGGCGTGGCGGAGGCGCTGGCCTTCCTGGTGGACGCCGCCCGCACCCCTACGGTGTGCGTGTACCGCCAGAACGAGGAAAGCGATTTCTATCCCTACGTCATCATCACCGGGTACGGCTCCGCCGTGGCCAGCGTGGACTACGCGGACCTGAACGGGGACGGCGCGGCGGAGCTGATCATCGCCTGGCAGGGCGGCGGGGATATCCGGCTGCTGACCGTCCACTCCCTGGGCGGCGGGGACCGGAACGACCAGCAGGAGCTGCTCAGCGTGGACTGCACCGACTTTCTCGTGTGCGACCTGGACGGCGACGGCGTGGACGACCTGCTGGACATCCGCATCGCGGACGACCGCAGCACCATGGCCATGTATACCCTGACCGGGGACGGGCCCGTGGCGTCCGCCACCGCGCCTCTCTCCGACCGGATCACCGGCGTGCGCCGGGCGTCCGCGGGCGTGCTGTCCGACGGCACCCCCGCCGTGTTCGTGGAGAGCGAGCTGGGCCGGGAGGGACTTGTCACGGACGTGTTCACCGCCCCGGGCGGCCAGCTGGGCAACATCACCATGACGCCTCTGGGCCGCAGCAACACCCTCCGGCCCGACGGCATCTTCTCCGCCGACATGGACGGCGACCAGGCCCCCGAGGTGCCCGTGGGCAGCGGCGGGGATATGCTGACCTGGTACAACCTGAGCCCCTCCGGCGCCATGATCCCCTCCGTGTCCACCTATTACAACACGGACGACGGCTGGTATCTGGTCCTGACCGGCCCGCTGACCGGGGACGTGCGCATGGAGCGGCGCGACGCCGACGGGGAGAGCTCCGTCATGTTCACCGTCATGGGCGACGGCTCCACGCCCCAGGGCAACGTGCTCATCATCTATACCCTCACCGGCGGCAACCGGCTGGAGCGGGCCGAATCGGAGGGCCTGTTCGTCCTGCTGCAGGAGGACCGGGCCGTGTACGCCGCCCAGCTCCTCACAGACGCGCTGACCCAGCAGGATATCATAGACAACTTCCATTTAATATACGCCGAGTGGCAATCGGGAGACCTGTAACAAGGAGGCATCAAGCGTGAAAAAGGTATTGGTTTTGGAGGATGAATCCAGCATCCGCAGCTTTGTGGTGATCAATCTCAAGCGCTCGGGCTATGAGCCCATCGAGGCGGAGACCGGCGAGCAGGCTCTGGAGCAGCTCCGGCAGAACCCGGATATCAAAGTGGCGCTGCTGGACGTGATGCTCCCGGACATTGACGGCTTCGAGGTCTGCCGCCGCATCCGGGCCTCCGACTCGAAGATCGGCATCATCATGCTCACCGCCAAGGCCCAGGAGATGGACAAGGTGACGGGCCTGATGACCGGCGCGGACGACTATGTGACGAAGCCCTTCTCCCCGGCGGAGCTGACCGCCCGCATCGACGCGCTGTTCCGGCGCACCGGCGCCGAGGACGCCCAGTCCGACAGCGGCGAGCTGCACCACGGCCCCTTCCGGCTGAACACCCGCAACCGGACGCTGGAGAAAAACGGCGAGCGCATCAAGCTCACCCAGATCGAATACTCCATCATGAAGCTTTTTATGGACAACCCCGGCCGGGCTCTCAGCCGGGAGGATATCCTCAACGCCGTCTGGGGCCGGGACTACTTCGGAGAGCTGAAGATCGTGGACGTGAACATCCGGCGGCTTCGCATCAAGATCGAGGACAACAGCACCATCCCCACCTACATTACAACGGTGTGGGGCTATGGATACAAGTGGGGATTTTAAAAGTCGTTTGAATGCGGTGCATTCAAACGAGAAGGCTTCGGCCTGCTGCAGCGCTCGTCGGGACTCGCAAACTAGGTCTCCTTTTGCCGCCAGCGGCAAAACTCGAATAGTTCGCGGTCCCTCATCTCCCCACAAAGCAGGCTTTGTGGGGACCCCATGGGCGCGCACGTTTGTGGGCTGAGAAGAGTTTTTTCCGACGTACACGCCGCCGGAAAAAACGATCCAATTCATTCGCGCCTGCGGGCGCGAACTCTACGAGGTTTGGCAGCGAATGGGCAAGATCCTGGGAAAAGCGCATCTGCGGGGGCTGAAAAGCCGCTGGCTCCGGTCCGGCATCCTGCTCACCGTGGCGGTGGTGGTGCTGTTCACCGTCGTGTTCTCCCTGGGCGTGCGCAGCTACTACTACAGCGCCGTGCGCACCGGTCTGAGCACCAAGGCCCAGTCCGCCGCCAACTTCTTCACCGGCTACCTGTCCCGGACCTACAGCCAGTATTACCAGAGCGCCTACCGGTATACGGAGAGCTTTGAGGACAAGGATTTTCTGGAGCTGCAGTTCATCAACGCCCATGGCGTGGTGGAGGTGTCCAGCTACGGCATCTCCGCGGGCACCCAGCCGGACACGCCGGACATCCGCACGGCCCTGGAGGACCGGGAGCTGGACGCCTGGAACGGACGGCGCAACGGCACCGGCGAGCGCATCATGGCCGTCAGCGCCCCCCTGCTCGATCAGGAGGGGACGGTGATCGGCGTCATGCGGTACGTGACGAGCCTGCGGCTGGTCACCCGGCAGATCACGGTCATGTCCGCCGTAGCGGCGGGCGTGGGGCTGCTGGTGATATTGGCGGTGGTGCTGTCCAACCTCTACTTCATCCGCTCCGTCACGGAGCCGCTGGTGGAGCTCACCGCCCTGGCCCACCGGATCTCCGAGGGCAGCTACGGCATCCAGGCCCAGAAAAAATACGACGACGAGATCGGGGACCTGACCGACGCCATCAACGAGATGAGCGCCAAGATCGGCGAGTCGGAGCGGGTGCAGACCCAGTTCATCTCCACCGTCTCCCACGAGCTGCGCACCCCCCTGACCGCCATCACCGGCTGGGCGGAGACCCTGGCCTATGACGACACCATTTCCGGCGACTCCCAGCGGGGCATCGCCATCATCTCCAAGGAGTCCGGGCGGCTGACGAAGATGGTAGAGGAGCTTTTGGAGTTCACCCGCATCCAGGACGGCCGATTCAACCTGAACGTGGAGACCGTGGACGTGGCCGGGGAACTGGAGGAGGCCATCTATACCTACGGCGAGCTTCTCAAGCAGGAGAACATGACCGTGGAATACACCCCGCCCACGGAGGATATCCCCTTCATCCTGGGGGACGCGGAGCGGCTCAAGCAGGTGTTTTTGAACATCATGGACAACGCCGCCAAGTACGGCCGGGCCGCCGGGCGCATCCAGGTGACCATCGGCGCCGCGGGCGGCTGGGTCATCATCCGCTTCCGGGACTTCGGCCCCGGCATCCCTCCGGAGGAGCTCCCCTTCGTGAAGAAGAAGTTTTACAAGGGCAGCGGCAAAGAGCGCGGCAGCGGCATCGGCCTTTCGGTGTGCGACGAGATCGTCACCCGCCACAAGGGCAAGCTGGAGCTCGCCAACGCCGCCGACGGCCGCACGGGCCTCGTCGTGACCGTCATGCTGCCGGTCATGAACGAGGAAGATCTCACTATATAGCAATTATTGGAAAGGCAAGTCTATGGCAAAGCAGGACCAAAGCAAACCCAGCTGCGCCTTCCGCACATCCATCGGCGGGCAGGCGCTCATCGAAGGCATCCTCATGCGGGGCGTGGACAAGCAGGCCATCGTCATCCGCTCTCCCGAGGGAGAATTGGTGACGAAGGTGGAGCAGCTGCACCCTCTCCGGGAGCGGTGGCCGTTTTTCGGCTGGCCCCTGATCCGGGGGATCGTGAGCTTCCTGGAGAGCATGGGCAAGGGCATGAAGGCCGTGACCTACTCCGCCCAGTTCCTCCCCGACGAGGAGCAGGAGGAGCCCGGCAAGCTGGACAAGTGGGTCGAGGCCCATTTCAGCTCCGAAAAGGCCGAGAAGATCATCATCGGCGCGGCGGTGGTCCTAGGCATCGCCCTGGCGGTGGGACTTTTCATCCTGCTGCCCACCTTCCTGGTGGGGCTGGTCCCCGCCCTGCGCCACGGCCACGACGGCCTGCGGACCCTGCTGGAGGGCGTTTTGAAGCTGGCCATCTTCCTGGGCTATATGGCCGCCGTCTCCCGGATGAAGGAGATGAAGCGCATGTGGGGCTATCACGGCGCGGAGCACAAGACCATCTACTGCTACGAGCACGGCAAGGACCTGACCGTGGACAATGTGCGCACGGAGAGCCGCTTCCACCCCCGCTGCGGCACCAGCTTCCTGCTGGTGGTGGTCATATTGAGCATTTTCGTGTTCATCGTGGCCAACGCGTTCCTGCATGTGGACAACGTGTTCCTCCGGGCGCTGGTGAAGATCGCCCTGCTGCCGGTAGTGGTGAGTCTCAGCTACGAGCTGAACCGCTGGATCGGCCGACACGACGAGCTGCCCATCGCCAAGGTGCTCTCCTGGCCCGGCCGGATGCTCCAGCACCTGACCACCCAGGAGCCGGACGACAGCATGATGGAGGTGGCCATCGCCTCCCTGAAGCTGGTCATCCCGGACAAAAAAGGCGCGGACGCGTGGTAACACATCGTCAAAAGCCTCCCCTGTGTAAGGGGAGGGGGACCGCACGAAGTGCGGTGGAGGGGTTGTAACAATCCCTCAGTCTCCGGCTAACGCCGGAGCCAGCTCCCTTTGCACAAGGGAGCCAATAAGGAAGGGATTTAAAAAGCCTCCCCTGTGCAAGGGGAGGTGCCGAGCGACAGCGAGGCGGAGGGGTTGTCACGATCCCTCAATGATAAAGAGTGGGATACGCTATGGCAAAGACATACAGTGACATCTACATCGAGGCGCGGCGGCAGCTGAAGGACGCGGACGTGGAGGCCTACGGCCTGGAGGCCCGGCTCATCGTGGCCCAGGCGGCGGGCAAGTCCGTGGAGAAGCTGATGCAGGACCTGAACCTGTACGCCTCGGACGAGTTTGCCGTGACGGTCCGGCAGATGGTGGACCGGCGCATCCAGGGCGAGCCCGTGCCCTATATCACCGGCACCTGGGAATTTTACGGCGTGCCCCTGGAGATCACACGGGACGCCCTGATCCCCCGGAACGACACGGAGGTGCTGGTCAAGGCCGCCATCGCCCTGTTCGAGGGCCGCAACGGCACCCCCCGTATCCTGGACCTGTGCGCCGGGTCCGGCTGCGTGGGCGTGGCCATGGGCGTGCACATGCCCGGCGCGAAGGTGGTCATGGTGGACAACAGCCCCAGGGCACTGTCCCTGTGCCGCCGGAACATCGAGAAAAACGGCCTGGACATTCGGGTCATCTGCGTGCAGGCGGACGTGACGGAAAATCCTCCCATGCTGCTGGGCTCCTTCGACCTCATCACCTGCAACGCGCCCTATATCCCCACGGCGGAGCTGGCGACGCTGGACAGCTCGGTAAAGGACTATGAGCCCATCGAGGCACTGGACGGCGGCGAGGACGGGCTGGACATCATCCGGCCGGTGATCCGGCTTTGGAAGTCCGTTTTAAAGGACAACGGGGCCATTATGCTGGAGATCGGAGAGGGACAGGCCCCGGCGGTCCGGAAGCTGCTGGAGGACGCGGGCTTCACCAGCATCTACGCGCTGAAGGATACGGGTGGCACGGATAGGGTCATGGCCGCCCGGCTGAAACGGTAATTTTGACGCTCTCCGCCCGGCGGAGAGAAAGGAGAGAGATATGGCAGCGAAAAAAGCGGCGCCTCCCGTGACCCCGGTGGGGCAGGCGGCGGACAAGAAGAAGGCGCTGGAGACGGCGCTGGCCCAGATCGAGAAGAATTACGGCAAGGGCGCCATCATGCGCCTGGGCGAGGACATCCCCGT